>PBHQ01000039.1 GCA_002719475.1 Methanobacteriota archaeon
CATAGAACTGCCAACCATGCTAGTGGTTCACTTCCATCTGCAATTATTTGTCCGACGTTAAATTGGTAAGATTCTCCACCCAATACTTCGATGGCGATATTCATTGCTTGATTAAGGAAGGAATAAACCATCATTCCAAAGGCTGCAAGGATGATTAATCGACCACTGAAAGACCCTCGTCTGAGTTTGAGTATCATCAATCCAGCAGTAGTNAATAGGAAAACGATGATGATCCATGCNAATGATTGGTGAACTGCTGAAAGATATGCAATGCCTCGAGAATCACCCGCTCCTATTCTGCCGGTGTATTCAGACCAAGCCTGTGCCACAGCGAAGATTGCGGCGAAAACAGAACCGGCCCACATCAATGATGAGAACATGGCAGCATCCGCATTCTCTCGCATTTCAGCAACAACTCTTCCAAGAGTGTTCTCCAATCCAAGACCTTTGGCCAATAGATAGAATCCAAAGACGAAGGGCAGACCACCAATAAGTAAGGCGCCGATATCATCAGGAAGCATTATTCCCATTCCAATAATCATTAGGATGACTGCGATTGGAACCAACATCTTGGCTCGCCATTTTGGGTCTTCAAGAGCCTTGACAATGTAGTAATAGGTACTTTCAATTCCTTTTGATTGTTTGACGATTATCTTCTGCACATGATCAATTCTTACCTGACTTTGGAGGATTGGCAGAACCGACTCATCTTCTGCACCATCAGTTACCAGTATGGCGCGATCCGGTTGAAACTCNGCNACGACTTCCTCAAGTTGAGCAGCGATAGCGCGGTCAGAACGAACACCGACTTTTTCATCTCCAGTTAGGATAGCGATTTCAACATCGTCTCCACTTTCAGAACCCTCAGCCAAAGAATCATGTTGATTTAATGCTCCTAGAATAGCATTAGTATCACTTTCTTCTGGGTCTGCAATTCCCAAGCGAAGTGCAGCGGTCAAGACTTGCCGTCTTCCAACCACAGGGCCTCTGATGGCGGCTTTAGAACCTAAGTCATCATCCCTGTCGACTGTAAGGATGAGGGTTCGCGTCACTTTCTCCATCCCCCTTCGTTCATGTTAGGCAGGAGGTCTTCCCTTCATGAACCATCGCGCGTTTTGTCCGTTCCTTCGTTAGTTTCTACCGCATCTTGAGCGCGCTCGGAGTCACGCAATCTAGAGCGTTGTTTCGCTCTGAGATATTTTAGTGGATGATCCATCCAACTTTGGTCACAAAGACTGTCATCACCCGTCATGACAGCACAGCGCGCATTTAANTTCAATTTTNCACACCCTGCAGGCGTATATTCTCTATCATAGACGTGACCTACTTGGTAACTCGTCGTTTCAGCGTTGAAATCCGGTGCGTTATGAAAGAATTCAACACAATTCTCAGTTGGAATGCCCATGGTTCTTGCCATTGAAGCAAGAAACAGTCTTCCGAAGTGATTTACATTGACGCCCTGTTCCAATTCCGCTACTGCTTTTTTCATACAAGGGGGCCAATCTTCTACATCCGCCCCACTCAATTGCAGATCAGTACTGGCTCTATGTTGTAGTAAGCCAACCACCATGGCGGTTGCTTCCGCTAACCTCATGACTAATTCATCATTCAAATTATCACTTTTGAGAAGTGCATCTNTGAGNATTTCATTTTTGATTCTCTGTCTTAATAATCGTGCTAATTTGGCTTGGCTCGAATAATTAGATTCCTCTCTGAGAGTTATCCACCCTTTGTTCAAATCTTGATTAGGTAATCGCCAACGTGGCCCAGTTATTCCTGGAACCAATTCGATAAAATCTGATAATCNGATTTCCCAGATNACCCCACTTCTGCTATCTTTGCTTCCAACAATTACCGCCTCTACTTTGCGGATATCCGAAAGATAGGTTTTGGCGATNTTTTCGATATTCTCCATATCCATGGCCAGTAATCTCTCTGCGCGTTCTGCTTCAGCCTGTGCCCATTTGGATAGAATNACCTCTTGATCGCAAGCGCATGCTACGAGTCTTGAATATGTGAAACTGAAAGCCTCTAGCAAACGCCCTTCTTGAGTATGGATGTCTCGCATGGCCATCGCATCCACCCCTCCATCATTGGCAATGGATTCGACTAAGCGTAACCTTCCTCTTCGACGGGTATCCTCTAAGAATTCTGAATCTAACAGGGAATCTAAATCGATACCTTCTGTTTGAGCCATCATTTGTATCCATGGTCCCGATTGAGGCAGGAAAGGGTACCTGGCAAGAGTGACCTCGTCAGAGATATCCGGTACCTCCATCGGTATTGGCATCATTCGTCGAACAAAGTCGAGGGTTTTTGAAACAAACGACTGAAGTGAGAGAATCTGTGGAGTGGTTTGATGTCATCATCGGTGCTGCGAAAGTCGTGCCGGAAGCCAATGCCACCTTGTTACCTCCTTTGATTCAGATTCAGGAACGTATTAGAGAGGAATTTGGATGGAGTCTCGAGAGAGATCNGCGGAGTATTCATTCATTGCTTGAAAAGATTGCAGATACAGAATGTTCTGTGTGGCAACAAGAGAATAGGCAAAAGCGCCTATCAAAAATATCCGAAACCCTATGTTCAGCAAAACGTGTTGTAATTGTAGGCGCTGCTGCCCAAGCAGAAGAACTNCGTGCTTGCATGAATTATGGAGATGCNATCTTAGTTGCGGATGGGGCGATTGGGGTTTTTTCCGAGTTGGAAAATTCTGAAGNNGCATGGAATAATCTTGTAGCAGTAGTTTCGGATGCCGATGGCCATCCATATCTCGATGAAGCATTAATTCGTAAGGCTCCTTTGATTTTGCATGCCCATGGAGACAATATGGAAAATTGGAGGAACTTGTTGGAGAGATGTCTTACTTCCCCCCTTCCGATAATATTGACGCATCAATGTCCTGAAATCATTGAAGGTACAATTAATCCAGGGGGATTCACAGACGGAGATNGAGCCATTGCTTTAGCAAAACATGTAGGTGTTGACATAGAAAAAATTGTCCTATGTGGTTTCAGAACTGACGAGGTTGGTAGATGGAGTGGAAACACGGATTCTCTTATCAAATCACGAAAACTCGAATGGATGGCTGAAGTCATCAATCTAACAGGAGTCAGATGGAGTGATGTTCGTGATTCCTGAAGAGGACCCCCCAACCTCTCCAGAAGGAGCAGATGACCCAGTTACAGAATTACAAGCAAAGCGNACTCAACAGCAAGCCTTCTTGTTGATGATTTTCATGATTGTTGGAATGAATTCAGCTTGGCTTGTTGCGCAAAGTCAAACCAGTGATGTAGAAGTTAACAAGCCCGAAGCAGGTTTTCGAAGTATGCACACTTTTGAGGTACCCGATATGATGCTAATGGCTAGAATGGTCCCTACAACAATTGATTGTCAGTTCGTTTTCGATGAAACCAAAGANGCTAATTCGACAGATGTCTCATGGAGTATGTTGGACTCAAGAGGCAATGTATTGCATCAATGGTCCGGGCAAGTAGGAGAGGACTGTTCAACCGAGTTGCAACTTTCTCCTGGTATGCACCGAGTTTCGACCACAGTNCCGTTTGGAGTTCAAGCCGAACAAACCGTTCACATGCAGGTCTGGAAGGGATTGTCTAGTGAAGGATACATAATCGCAACCGTGATGGCGATTTTGTTTCCACTCCCTGCGATATTGGTAGCNCGTCGTAAATTGTCACGGNCGAAGAGAGTGCAACCATTAGCGCGTTTGCGCAGGTTGGAAGATTGGCAAGCAATTCACCGTGAAATGGAGGAGTTAGACCGCACNGCTGCCGAGATAAATGATCTACAGCCTTACCTTGGGGGCAGTATGGTTTCGGAGCAATTAGCNGTTAGTCAGCNGGTACTAAACGCTGAGGCAGATGTTGGNGAAGAGTTGGAGCCAGATATTCCACAAATTGACCAGACTGAATTGATTGAAGACATGGAACTAGACACTTTGTCGGGACTTGAGGACCCGTTGGCAGCTGACAACAGGATTCAGAGAGTGGGAGACATCTATGATTTGATGAAAGAAGATTAATCATAGGAAATCTGACAATGACATTTGTTTTGCTTTGTCATTGTTGAACAGACTTTCAGTACTAGCGGCCAACCATTCCACGTTCTGGCGNGTGTAGTCGTCAACTCCGTATGTTTCCATTACGTGTTTGGTTACATTGATGTATTTGCGAACAGCACCTTCAGAGACTGTCAATGCGAGGTTGCCTTTGCAGATGTCGCCCCCACTGTCAGTTACTCCATGAGCCCCCAGTCCTTTCGAAAGTCGCTTGGTTTTCTGGATACAATGGCCCGCTAGAGGCATTCTCCGGTATTTATGTCCACAAGAAACACAGCGAACTTTTTGGCGTGTAAATGCAAGCAAATTTCCTCTTAGATCGGGAAGGAAGTGCGACCTAACCACGCTTGAAGCGACATTTCGCACATCGACTCCACGTAATTTGCTACCCAATTTCAATTGCCCATTCATCTTGTCAACCATTGTTTCTAGAGTCTTGTATGCTGAGAGGGCTGGGCCTTCATCGATGCGTTTTGTGTCATGAGTGAAGCCATATCCCCTAACCGCAGCAATATTTTCCAGTCTCCGTTCGACGATATCCATTGTATGGAGTATTTCTTTCGGGTGAATTTGTTGTTTACTAGATTCATAGAATGTTGAAGGATAATACCAAGCAGAATCAACATTCAAGGCTTCTTTGTCAATTTCAGTAGGATTCAATCTAGTGGTTAGAACTAATGGCGCATCCATTTGTCCCCCGCGGTTTGCAGGCAGGATATTCTTGCTGAAGTTCAGCAATCCATCTAATAACAGCATGATGGCATCCTCATCCCCATCACAATTTCTTCTCTTTGAAGCGTGAAATAGTGGATGAGCGAACCCCCCAGAGGAATCAGACCAGCCGATGAATCTACTCAGCACACCTCCAGATGTGTGAGGTGCTAATCCGATTATCAAATGCCCAACTAAATCATTGATGGTCTCTGCTTGATAGTAACTTTCCAAGCCGTAAAATCGCTCCAGCAAGTCATCGATATAGTGAGATGTTCTTAGGAAAAAATCGGCAGCGGATTTACTGGCGATGAAATCTTGAGGGTAGATTTCCAACATCTGTTCATCGCTATTCAACGGCTTACCATCTATGTCATGAGTATATCCAAGATCGAATAGGCGCGGCCATGCAACTCCGACTTCAGCAGGAGTAAAGTGAGTTGTTGGCACATCACTCATATCGAATCTAACCGTGCCATCACGAAACACTGGCACCCCATGTAAGGCCCGCAGGATACCCTTTTCCAAGGCCTCAGGAGTTTGGTCTCTTGACATCAGTTTTTTCTGACCTTTGATAGATTTCGGTAGGACATCAATGCCTAGAGACAACCTTGCCTCTTCCATGAAGGAAGCAAAACGAATATTTTGAGCAACTCCCCTTCTCCGCCCCCCTTCTTTCTGCCCCCCGGACATCTCTGTTCTACCCCCACAAATTTTGCCCGTTGCAGGATCTTTATTTTGGCACCTAAGCATGATTGCTGAACGGCCACAGATGTTACAGGTTCTTCTTCCAACATCAGCATTGAAACTATTCTTGTCGATCAATACCGAGAATAAACGCTGAGGTCCTCCAGAGGTTCCCACTGGAAATATGCAATGTGTAGTAGGCTTTTCTCTAGGTGCGGCTTTTTCCGGCCTACCCATTCTTGCGCCGACCCTGATGGCCACGCTATTTTCCCATCGGAGAGTGCTACATTTCCTTACTAACCATAGCGAACCCTCGATTGCATGCTCGTCTTCTAGGCTTCTTGCCGCCATCAAATCCGAAGGGTTGACCGGCCCAGAATCTTCGACTTCCTCCATTGCTTCTCGACCTACTTTGTCAGTCTCAGTAATCGATAGGCCTCTTTGACGAGCATCTGTTTCAGCAGCGATACGTACATCTGTCCTTCTTCTGTGCAAATCTGATAATCTTACCACTTCTTTCTCAATCGTTGCTTTTGCATTTTGTAATCTATCCAATCGTTCTGTTAGATGTTCCTCCATCTCTCGAACCCTTTTCACAACTTTTCCATCGGATTGTAAGCCCAACCCCTCCAAGACGGATTGCCAAACCCCAGTAATACACAAATCACCATCAACATGGTGGTGCTCTAAGCCGAGAAGCATCATACAAGCCTTGGCGAATCCATGTCTTTTGGCATGGGTTATACTTTTTTCGTGATGGTCAAAAATAAACTCGTATTTTTCTGGTAATGAATCAAGATAGTTTTGATTCCGTTTCCAATCTTTGACAACTCCTTTCAGTATCAGCATTTCATCATGTATGGTTGCGTTTTCAAGGATTTGAGCCAATCCCCCCACCCATTCGAGTGGTAAATCAATCCACCAAGGATTGTTTGGCGGGGGTAATGATGTGCCATATTTCTTGCTAATCGCAACTGAACTATCCCAATCGAGAGTCATCCCCCTCAGGAAACGGTGTTTGTCTCTACTCAATTCTGGTAATGAATCGATACCAAGCATTTCACACAATTCTTCAACCGAGCTCCCCGCTTCGATTGCTTCGACTAATTCGCTGGCCCACCAATCGGTACAGTAAGATGCTGGAACTAGATTCTTGTTATTCTCCATGAATTCTCCATAACCTAGAGCAATCTCTCCATTGTCCCAGATTTCGATGCTAGAATTTCCGTGCTCCTTCCATTGCGACTGCTTGTCAATCCTGAGGAAGCGTCCATCATTGAGAATGACCCAAGGCCCTTCTAATTCGTCGCATGGAGTAACTGCACATGCTTTACCAGGCCTCTCGATCTTCATCTGTGTACCAACGGCTAAGAAATCATCCATTACTAACATGGAAGTAGGATTGATTGAACCTGCAGCCAATCCAGACGCCCTCCCCCTTCCATATCTTAGTCTGAAACCTCCACGTTCCAATGGGTCTCCAAATACTGGTCTTCCAGCAATGATATCCTGCATAAATTTTCGAATCGGCTCCACTCTTTTGCTTACGAATTTCTTCTCCCCATCCTTTTCTTCTTTGGCTACAAATTTAGAGATGAAGTCCCACCCCGGAACGTTCAATCTTTCAGTATGTCTCTGAATTTTTGGCGCTTTCAGGCAAAGCCCTTCCCCTATCACCAAAAGCACTCCCCCCCGGATTCGCGGCTCATCGATGTTCGTAACGTGTCCGTAGCCGCTACATTCGATATCTTCAGTAGATTCACCATTAATCATGACTGGACAATCTTTGACCATGACTTCGATCTCTTCAGGAGGGGGGCGATACTGTAGATTGCCTCGGTATAATCCAAATTCCTCTTTCACTCGTTCAATCTGTGGGGGTGTTGGTACGTATGGCCCGATTCCCATATCTCTGCGAATCATGTCGGCAATCAACACTCCCAACGCTTGTCCAGTCCCCCCCGCTGCTCGAATAGGTCCAGCGAAGTGGATAGAAACAAATTCAGAACCATCAGCATTACTCAATAGTCTGACTTCGCTGATACCTTCCAATGGGGCAACCAAAACGGCCTCAGTCAGAATCGCTAAACCAACACGTAAGCCAACATCGATTGAAGTGACCATATCTTGTCCGGATTCTCTGAATTGTTTTGCAACACTTTGTGCCATCTTGATGGCCGTAGTTTCACGATCATGCTCAGCCAGCATAGTTCTAATGTCATCAGCAATCTCCAAGTCTTGGAGATAATCTACTAACAATTTCTCGGTTCTTCCGGCGAGGTCATTAGCGCGCGGAATTTCAACTTCCAATGAGTGATCTAAGCCCTTTTTTCGAGCGATAGTTGCTATTTGATAACATTCCTCAGTCTTATCATCTAGCCATTGATGATACGAATTCATCTCTTGTTGAAGCCGTTTTTCATCTATATTTGTCACAAGGGATTCTGAGCCTGCCTGGACATTGGAATCCGAGATGTCCGCCGAGGCCATAGGGGGTTGCTTACGCTGAGGCCTCATCAAGTATGCGCGTCACTCCCCTTCCTTACAAGACTGGGTTACAGAACATTCATCGACACAGTTCAAGACCGCAACATGAGGAAGATGACTGTACATTCTCAGTTGAGGGACGACCCGCGTTGGCAGCGGTTGCGAGATTTAGTCCGCGAATTGGCATATCTCGAAGCCGAAGAAGGACAGAGTTTCAAATTGGCCAGTGGTAGAGAAAGTAAACACTTCTTTGATACCAAACCATTGATGATGCACCCAGAGGGCAGTCACTTGCTAGGTGAATTGTTGAATCAGCGTCTTGATGATTGGCAGGTTGATTTAATCGGCGGCTTAGAGTTGGGAGCAGTTCCGTTGACTGCGATTGCGATTTCAACTTCCTCCGGGGATTGTCAAAGGCGGGGTTTCATGGTTCGTAAGGAACCAAAAGGTCGAGGTGGAAGAAAGACCAATAATCCACCAGGAATAGAAGGGAGTTCAGTTTCCGGTGGAGGTAAAGTAGCGATTCTTGAGGACGTTACTACAACTGGCGGCTCTTCTCTGAAAGCGGTTCAGAGAATTGAGGAAGAAACTCCCTGTCAAGTGATAGGAGTCATTACGATTGTAGATCGTGCTGAAGGTGGGGCTGATACCTTTGAAGAAGCAGGAATCAGATTCGAATCATTGTTTTCTTTGAATGACATTGCCCACTCTTGAGGTTGTTGAATGAGAATAGATGCAACGGCAATTGAATCTACGTCTTGTTCTGAAGACAGGGTTCCTATTCCGTATGGTCCGGATGGATTATTTGTGCACTTGGATAAGTTGGCCCGTAGGTTGACAACGCCATGGCAAGTGTGTTTAATCAGGGCGCGGCAATTAGCAAAATGTGAATTGCCAGAAGGCAATTTAATCGATCCAGCTTGTGGTGCTGGCTTACAATTAGCAGCTCTGGCCAATATTCTAGGTAGATCTGCACTTGGAGTTGAAATTGATGAATCAAGAGCGAGGATGGCGGCAGCAAATCAATCGCTCATATCAGAATATCTCGGGAATGAGTTGCGCACTGTTATCGTTGCCGGAGATGGCACAGATTCTGAGTCTGTTATCTCCGCATCAAACATTCAAGGAGGGATGTCTTTGTTCTATTTCGATCCAGCTAGGCCTGAAGGGAGCACAACTCATCATCCTTCGGAAATGCGTCCGCTATTGGACCAAGTGTTGGATGCTTGGAAGCCACATCTCAACGAAGGCACAAATGGTCCTGCTTTGGTACTCGACCTATCCCCGCGCCTATCTACATCTCGACGCCTAGAAGTTGAAGCCATCGTAGATGAACGGTGGCTAGGGATAGCAAAAACTTGGCAATGGGCTAGTCGCGGTTCGGGTAGAATTGACCGTTTGAG
Source organism: Methanobacteriota archaeon (assembly GCA_002719475.1). Next base: position 9,364 of record PBHQ01000039.1, read on the forward strand.
TCTGTGGGTAGGTGCAGCGGCCAACCCAGTTTCTTCTAGAAGATTCGTACGTATTCCTGCGGATATCCATTCCAATCCATTGATTATTGAAGCAGATGAGTCGCGCTGTTCATTGCCTGATGTAAATCGCACCTTTCCACGTAAGGGTGATCGATTGACAATAGTTGACGCCGCTCTTGTTGCTTCTGGTCTGGCAAATGTTTGGTTGGAACAGGTGGTTTCGAAAGAAGACCAAGCACATTGGCAAGTTCAGCAGGGACGCCGTCCAATAATTACGCATTCCATGCCTTTACGGATGCAACAGGGCTTAGATGCGGATTTGATACAATGTTCAGGGGAGATAGTCTCTTTATTGCGTTCTCAAATAGATGAAGATCACATTGAGTTAATTTCTAAACAGGCTGAAGATGTTGGTTTTGGTAGTTTGACACTGCGCCTTTCCTTGCCTCCAGAGAAGCATCCAGTTATGCAGAGAGAGTTGAATAGGAGGCTTGCTAGAGGTTCTGGAAATAAAACAGGATTTATTGCAAGAACAGGGGAAGATGACTATCTATTGTTATGCTTGGAAAGCGAATGACTGCGCCAACGTACCTCTTAACATCCTCTAATCACGCGTCGCGCCATTGAAATAGGGGGGGATGGTCGCAGCGACGCCCGGGAACTAAGTTCCCACCCGCTCCACGGAACGGGTGCCACAAGGAAGGGAGGAAAAACGATGGCAGAAGACCAAGCAAATGAGCCAGGAGAAGACTTCTCCTATATCATCAGATTAGCCGATACGGATATTGATGGTTTGAAGAAGGTACAGACAGCATTGACCAGCGTTCGCGGTATTGGGGTTAGAACAGCAGCGATGATCTGCGAGATTTCCGGTCTTGATAGAAACAGATTGGCAGGGGACTTATCCGATAAGGAACAAGACAAATTACGTGGAGCCATTGAATCATATTCTATGACAGCTCCATTGTGGATGTTGAACCGTCAACGCGATCCGGAGACTGGCGAGCACTTCCACTTGTTTGGACAAGATGCGAAATTGATGCAGCAGGATGATATCGGACGTCTTCGAGCAATCAAGGCTTACAGGGGTATCAGGCATGCTTCTGGAAACAAGGTGCGCGGTCAGCGTGGTCGTTCGAATGGTCGCAGTGGTTTGACACTGGGAGTTCAAAGGAAGTGAGGTGGTATAGATGGGACATCCAAAGTTTTCACGACCAAAATATGATTCTCCAACGCATCCTTGGAAGCAGGCTAGAATCGAAGAAGAGCATGCAATTAGATCCAATCATGGTTTGAAGAATATGAAGGAGATCTGGAAGGCTAAGTCGGCATTGAGGCGTCACCGAAATCAAGCGATGAAGTTGATTGGACAGGTAGACATGACCGCAAATCACTGGCAGCGAGAAAAGCAGGACATGCTAGATTCGATGTATCGAAAGGGATTCATTGGAAATGATGCAACTCTTGACGACGTACTATCCTTGGGAGTTGAGGACATCCTCAACCGCCGATTGCAGGCTCAAGTTTACTACAAGGGCTTGGCTATGTCAATGAAGCAAGCTAGGCAGCTAGTGACTCACGGGCACATTTCGATTGGAGATCAGAAGGTCACCATTCCTTCTTATCCAGTATCTCGTTCTGAAGAGGACGATATTCAATACAGCCTTGGATCAAGTCTACACAATGAGGCTCACAGTATTCGCCAAACCATTGTTGGAATACAGCAGAGTGCTGAATATGGTGAAGAGGAAGAGCCGAGTAAGCCCGAAGTGAAGAAGGGAGATGCGGAACAATTGGCGGAAGCAGCGGAAGCAGCACCATCTGCCGAAGATACCTATCCTTCAGAAGATTCAGCATCTACCGAGGGAGGTGATGCCTGATGTCCCGTAAAGCAATAGTAAACATCTATTCATCATTCAACAATGTGCTGATGACTGCAACGGATTTGACTGGAGCCGAAACCATTGCCAAGTGCAGCGGTGGCCAAGTAGTCAAGTCATCCAAGGACAGCGGAGGCCAATTCGCAGCAACAAGGGCAGCAGAACGTTTGTCTGACATGCTAAAGGAGAAAGAATTCACTCAGGTCATCGTCAAATATCGAGGACCAGGTGGGAACAAGTCGAACAATACAGGGCCAGGTGCTCAGGCTGCAATTAGAGCTATGACCAGAGCAGGCATGACGATTACTCGCATTGAAGATGTAACTCCAATCGCTCATGATGGTACTAAGAAAAAGGGAGGCCGCAGGGGTCGCCGCGTTTGAGGAGGAATGAAAATGAAGAGTAAGATTATCGATGGCTGGCCAAAGGGCCGACAAATCAAGATTCATTTGACAGAGACTGATGCAGCTCAGGTCAATGCCATTCGCAGAGCAATTATTTCCGATGTACCAAAGATGGCAATCAGTAAGGTGCGTTTTGAACTTGGACAGATACAGGACCAGAAAGGAGAGTATTTCGAATCCGTTAACGCACTTCCTGATGAAGTCATAGCACATAGATTGGCAATGATTCCAATTCCCACTTTCTTGGACGAATTTATGTTCCCTGATGAGGATCCAGCAAACCAAGGATTACCAGAGGACCAGTGGGGTAGTCCAGATAGTCAGATTATCTACCACTGTTCAGTAAGGGGCCCAAGTTCCGAGAACCGAGAAGAGAAGAGAACAGTCTATGCTTCTGATCTCAATGTACTAGGGGAGACGAAGTTGCAGATTGCAGAAGAGCATCATCAGATTCCATTGACTACACTGTTACATGGCCAATATTTGGAATTCTATGCTTATGCGACCCTTGGAAGAGGTAGGGACCATGCTAAGTGGGCTCCTGCTTCAGCGATTGCCTTCCACAAGAGAGAGATTGTGAAACTTCAAAATAAATCTCGAGCAAAGGTATTGTTTGACCTAGATCTTGGAATCAAGGCGTCGGACTTCAACAAAGACGGATTGATTGAGGACTTTGCTAAGGTGGAAGAAGTTCGCAAGGCACTGGCACAGGTCGGATCAGGCACAGGTCGAGATGGTGATTTCAATGATGCAAAGGGCAACCCTGCGATAACCATTGAAACTGTTGAAGGCGAGTATGTTCTTTCATTCGATTCTGATGGTTCGTTAGCACCAGCAGAGATTTTCAACAGAGCTTGTGAAGTTCTATCAGAATGCTTTGATTCCTTGTCTGAAGAATTGAAAGCAGTTCTAGCATGAATTTAGCGACAGGCCCATGTGCTTGTACTGTCTCCATAATCTTGGAGGTTGAATGATGCGGGTTGTTGAGCATGCTTCGGGACATGTCACTCTATTGTTCAGCATATTTTCAGATAACGAAGATCTGTTGTATCAAGGTAGTAGAGGAGCAGGATTCTGTGTTAAGGCAGGAGTTGAGTGCCAAATATCAGCGAGAGACCCAGTAGATTCTGAAGGATTCAATCTCAGCATCTCAGTAAACACTCCCGAGGGTCCATTAGACTCAGAGGAATCTGCTTTTCTTTACGTCGATGTGTTTGAAGAATTTCTTTCTCGAGATTTGCTTGATGAGGGGAAAGAGTATCTTGTCGATGTTATGTTAGAATTACCTATGAGTCAAGGCTTTGGAATGTCTGCTGCAGGTGCTTTGGCTTGCGCTCAAGCTCTGTCTAGATTAAGCGAATCTTCAATCAACCCTGCAACGATTGCGCATATCATCGAGAGGCGCAACTCTTCGGGATTGGGGGATGTTTTAGCAGCATCAGTTGGAGGCGTTGAATTGCGTTTACAACCAGGTGCGCCCCCGGCTCCTGGCAAAGCAGTATCATTTCCTATTGAACGCGAAGTAATTCTATGTTGGGACCCTGAAGCGAATAGGCATACTAGCACATATATCGATGATGTAAATTGGCAAAAATCGATTAGTGCAGCGGGAGAAGATTCCCTTTCGAGACTTTCAGTTGGAGAGTGGAATGAATCTAGGTGGTTGGAGTTATTAGATGAGGCAGATTGTTTTGCAAAAAATGCCGGGATGCTGGAAGAAAAAGGCAGGAACGACTTGCTTCAAAAAATCAAGAATTTGCTTCCTAGTGGATTTAGAGCATTATCATGCATGTTAGGAACTTCAGTTTGTATTGTAGCAGAAGATTCGACACAAGATTTAGACGGGATAGACAAGATACTTGCAGATAACGAGATATCTTGTATCAGGACTTCTATTCAATGACCATTTGTTTTGGATAATTCAAGAGGAACGGCATCAAGCAAGATAGTACCGGGGATATGCAGATTCTCACAATACCCATGTCTGAAAACAATTGCACCTTGCCCCCACTCTTCGATATATCGACTCATTTGTTTGATTGTCTTTTTCCGTTGGAATGAAACATCCGAACCATAGTAGTGTTTTGCATCTATCCATGCAACAGGCTCGCCATTGATTCTTACATCATCTAACAACAGCAAATCTGGAGTACGAACTGGTCTGCCATGTTCAGCCATTTGCTCAGCAACCATCTCTGGTTGGCGGCGAATCCTCACTCCTTTGTCCTCAAAGAACCTGCATAGAACGTCTTCGAAACTCTCGGCTTTTTCTTGAGTTTCACTTTGATCCACATTTGACACTCTATCCGCATCTTCTGCCTTACGAAATTGTTCAAAGTCGCGCTCATTCAAGCGATTTTCGGGATTTCGGAGATTCTCTTTGATTTTGTTTTTTGACCAACCTCTAGCTTTCAAAATTGCCCGAAACAAGTTCATCGGAGGAAAGTCATGTTTCTTTGACAAAGCCACAATGTCTTCCCCTTCATCGTACTGTTTTCGCATTTCAATTGCTCTACGTTGCAGGGATTGGAAATTGTAAACACTCTTTTCTTGAAGTATGGCTTTACGCAGACTCAATGCTTGATCAAGGCTGATATTCAATTTAGAACAACGTTTCTCGATTTCGTTTACTCTGTCTTCTGGTAGCCACCCCCACTCGCCCCGTTTGACAACTATGTCGATGGCTTCCGCCTCAGTCTTGAGTGGAACAGGATTTGATGGCCACTCGATATTGATGTATTGTGGATTTGCAAGGACTTTGGGGAAGGCCATAGGTCTCGGCGATACATTGAATCGTTCAATGGCTCTATTCACTGCTTCCTTTTCCATTTCTGCGCTTCGCTTACGACTTTCTTCTATTGGAGGGCCACCATGTCGGCGTTTTCTTCGCCTTTTGCGGTTCTTTGAACCTCCATTACCCCCGCTCATCATCCTGTCGGGTGATTGACCATCCATGAACCCGACGCCTTATCAATCTGTGAATGATTGATACATAAAAATCCGCAAAATCGATTGAAAACACGCGTGCATTGGTTTCAAGGAGGAAAGGAGAATCGGAGAACCATGTCAACTCGTGTGGCAACCTTCCTCAGTACTTTGTTGGTATTCTGCTTATTGGTGAATATTGCATCACCAGTTGATGAAAAGAAACCTGAAAACATCGAAATGGACAACACATTCGAAGATGTATTCACTTCAGCACGAAACTTGGCGGGTTGGTCATTATCTGCCGGGGGCTTTGAAGATGATTTGGTTAGGGGATACGATGTTGGGCCAGATGGCTCAATCTATATTGTTGGCAGTTTTACTGGTTCGATGATTTACGGGGGCTCCGGAGTTCAAGCGACCAATATGCAAGGCGATGAAGACCTTTTCGTCGGCAAAATTTCATCTCAAGGCGAATGGTTATGGTTAGTTTCTGGAGGTACTGAAGGGGCAGATAATGCCAATGATATCAGTGTTGATGTTCGCGATGGTTCTGCATATGTTACTGGATCATATTGTTTAGGCACGGCAGGAATGTCTTGCAATATACAATTGGGTTCTCTCTCTCCGCTTGGTAAGGCTTCTGATGATGATGATGGCTATGGATGGATAGCGAGAATAGATAGCAGTGGTAATTGGCAATGGGCTAAGAATTTCGGCTCCAGTATGTCTGATCAAGGAATGTCGGTCATAACAGATGGAAATGGCAGTGTTTACCATACAGGCCTGTATATGAATATGATAGAAATTGGAACAGAATTCCTGCCCGGAACAGAAGCCTATTCTCTCTTTTTCGCAAAGATGGATGATAGTGGAACATGGGAATGGGCTAAGGCAGGAGCTAGCCCTGAAGGGATAGAGCCCTTTGGAGGGGCATGTTTGGATTCCATGGGACAACCCTGGTTCACTGGTTCATTCACAGGTTCGATAATGCTTGAAGAGAAGTTATTGAGTTCGTTAGGTGGCGCCGACATCTATGTCATTCGTATGAATAAGACGGGAGAATTTGCAATAGCTGCTGAGGCTGGAGGTAATGGAGATGATTGGGGACATTCTTGCACCGTTGATGGATTAGGCACTATAACAATAGTTGGCAATTTTGAAAATGATTTCAATGCAGGCTCATTGAATGCAACAAGTAGTGGATGGTTAGATGCATTCATTGTAACGATCGACAGCAATGGAACGTGGCAACATCTGGATACATTCGGAGGAAATGGATATGACGTCGTCCATTCAATGGACATCACTCCGAATGGAGAAAAGGTAGTTGTTGGAAGTATGTCGGACAGTCTGACCATTGGCCAGAACAGTTTGACCTCCGCTGGTGGTAGCGACGTCATGTTTCTTACATTTTCACAAAATGGAACTTTATCGGGCGCTATGACAGCTGGTGGCCCTGCTGATGACAATGGTTTAGGAGTAACCATTGGAGGAGACGGCTCACCAATTGTG
>PBHQ01000040.1 GCA_002719475.1 Methanobacteriota archaeon
ATGTCCCTCACCCAACCAATTCCCCTCAACTCTACTTGCCCATGGCAACAACATGCAAAGCCGGCCAAGGCACCCCACTTACTTGCCGTTGGCGAGCGCCAGAAGTTGGACAATGGATGGACTTTGCAGACTTTGATGGAGACGGCAATCCCGATAGCGGCTCAACAGGAAATGAGAATGGGGGCAGAGCATCATATATTCACTATGCTGAACCATTTCCAGACATGGTCGATGCAAGCCATTTAGGTTATGATGGAGAACGGCACTTAACCACTTTAGCCGTTGAAACATTATCAACTCACGTGGGAACAGGATTGACCTATTTGTTAGATACAACCGATTATGTCATGGAGAATGGAAATATGAGATTTAAACCGAAATTGATTAATCACTGGGAAATTCCATGGGGGGAAGATCATTGCTACGGGGCAGATTGTGAAGCCCACCCTAATGGTGATGAATGGTTGTTATTCAGCCCACATAATATTGATTCAACACTATTCCCTACAACCGAGATTGAAGACCAATCTTATGGTGGAGAATGGGATGGCCGACTATACATTTCTCATTATCATGCGGGGATTTGGATAGTTGATGTTGAGACTTTGATGGCTGCTGAAGCAGGTATAGACCAAAGAGAATTGAATACCCGGGCGACAGTGGGTTTTTACCTCCCTCATGGGGAAGATGGAACGCCTTTGGAATCCGATTACTATGACTTTGGATGGGTCCCATTTTTGTGGGCTGCTGAACACCACAATGGCATTACATATGCTTCTTGTATTACCACGGGGCTTTACGTTATGCAACTCGATATAGACAAACCGTATATTGGTATGGATGTGTGAATATGTTGATGAGTAGACTTGCAACTATCTTAATGGCTTTCATGATTTTCCTCCCTGGTTGTATTGAATCAGAAAACAGAGTAAAGAGCAAATTCAAAGGGGAGGAAATAGACCCACCAGTCACCTTCCGCACATTCGAGTTATTAGATAGAGATTCAACCCCATTTAATTCGACAAATTTGGATGGACAAGTAATAGTAATTGCATTCCTGTTTACAAATTGTTATGATATATGCCCGATTATTTCTTCAAATCTTAACTGGTTAAAGGGACAATTGGGAGATGAAATCGGCACCAATGTCTCAATCCTTTCGATAACTGTCGATCCATGGCGAGACACTCCAGAAGTTTTTCTTGAGTATGGGGAAAGAATGAATTTATCATGGCCCCACTTAACTATCGATAATATTGATGAAAATATTTCAGTTATGGAAGATGTATGGGAAGATTTTGGCGTAGGTCTAGAAATTGTTGAAAACAACACTAACCAAACTAGTGCTAGACATCACCCTATGGACTATGATGTGGACCATTCAACCGGAACCGTTCTGGTTGACAAAGATGGGATGCAGCGGGTATGGTGGAGTGATGCAAAGTGGATGCCAGAATTGGTTCTTGAGGACGTAAGGCAATTACTCAATGAGTAATTACAATTCGTTTGGTACAGGAGTTTGATCCATATGAAGGAAAGCGAATACTGCCCACCATGTTACTATATCCCATGAGTGGACAAGATTGTTTATTCCGGTCGAATTATCTGTATCCATATAGTCAATCATGGTCTCCATAGTATCACATTCACGGTGATAGCACGGATATCCATCCACCAATCCATTCCACCCGAGAGTTGCAACACCGATGTTTTGAAATGAATCGTGGTCGCTTCTAGCCGTAGGCGATTCGTAAATTGCCACCGTATCTTCGTAGATATCCCCCCACAATGGACTTTCTCCATCTTCCAACCAAGCCTTTTTCCCACGTTCCATTTCATAGCTAAGGTCGAGTGCATCTGCACCAATCCATTCCGCTAGATAGAACATGCCTGGCTGGTCTACGGCCTCTCCAGTTCCATCGGGCCCTAAGTAAACCGATAGTGCATAATCTCCAGGGAAATTCACTCCCGCCATATCTAAGTTGAGATAATTACTCACAGTAACTCCATCAGGCAAATCATTAGCGAAAGAACGTGAACCCCACAACCCTTCCTCTTCAGAAGACCACAAACAGAACACCATTGTCCTCCTTGCATCGAATTCAGCAAGAACCTTAGCAGTACTCAATACCATACTTGAACCAGCCGCATTATCATAAGCGCCATGCCTAGTACCATATCCAGGAACGCCCATTTCAGCACCAGGCGTGTAGGCAACAGGAGGGGCGATGTCAAAGTGCGCTCCGAAAATTAACCATTCATCAGGATATACTGAACCATCTTTGTATCCACAAATATTGACTGCCCATGCTGTATTCCATTGGAATCTATGTACTTCGACACGGTCTAATCCATACCCTTGCATTACTCCTTCAAAGTAAGTTATAGCATGTTCATATGATGGGTTTGCATTACCAATCCATCTGTCAAGATAACCAACTGCGCCATCAGGGCCACAGGTTGCACAAGGAGTATCATCCGCGATGAAATCAACCCATTCGTATACATCTCGTCCATTTACCCAACCGCCACTAGCGCCCACGCCATCGGCATCAGTTAGGTCTGATCTCTGGTCTCGCACCGTTTCGAGAGATTTGATTATGACATCACTGCCACTCTGGTTAGAATGAACAACCCATCTCCATTCTCCACCTGGGTCTTCGTTTGCGACCGCCATTATCGATGATGAACCATCAGTAGCACCATTTGCCCAAGCAGCCCAAGAGACATCTGATGCACGTATTGGCCAATTCTCTCTACCGTAATTTCCGATTAGAAGAACAATGTTTGAGTTCCTAGGAGGAAATAGAGCATTCATCGAAACCGAATCACCTTCTTTCAAATCTAAGACAGTACCGTTTTGAGCCCTTAAAGAACCAGGGTCTTGAATAAAGTAAGGAATAAAGACACTCATTTCTTTACTAGCCTTTAGAGTAATTGTGGCCCATTCGCCCCCAGGGATAATCGAGGGCGAGACTTTCAAGTCATTCTCTGTAATTTCTTGAGAGATATCTTCTTCTCCAAAACATCCAGAGAGAGGGGTAATCAGCATCAATGAAACCAGCAATAAGGCAGAACCACGCCTACTCATCGCCAAGCCGAACCACGAACCATAGTTGAATGCACCGCCTACACGCGATTACATCTTCCAGCCAATCGCCACATTCATGGCCTACTTCAGTCAGCGTAGAAATATGTCCTCTACTACTTTGGCAGAACGCCGTAGAGCCATCGTGCGAGGCATACCGGAGTCCTTCACATCTGCATTAGCAAGCCATTTTGGCGAAGGACCAAATGATTTGGAATTGGCAAGAAAACAGCATGCAGGTTATACACAAACCCTCCGGGAACACGGGGTTGAAGTTATTGAGATAGAACCGGATGATGATCACCCCGATTGCGTATTTGTTGAAGACCAAGCGGTGACACTTGGGGGAAAATGCTTCATCCCAATACCGGGGCATGAGTCAAGAATTGGTGAACAAGAGGCTGTTGTTTCCACCCTTGCAGAATTCCAAGAAATTGTGAGAATGGAGCATGGGGTTATGGACGGAGGAGACGTGCTTCGTATAGGTGACATTCTGTTTATTGGAAGATCTAAGCGAACCGATGATGTAGGAATTTCTTCTTTCAGAGATTTCGTAAAAGGAGAGGGTTTCGAACTAAGAGTGATCGATATTCCACCACATGTACTTCACTTGACCAGCATGTGTTCTTCACCGCGAGATGACATCTTACTATTGGCAGAAAATACCGTATCAATAGATGCCTTTGGAGAATTGCCGGCAACTGAAGCGATAATGATTCCAGAATCAGAAGTCAAAGGGGTCAATGTTATTGGTTTTGGAGACCGTGCAATAGTTGCTGCCGGTAACCCGACTGTTGAGCAGGAACTAACCTCTAGGGGCTTTGAATTGACAACAATTGATATTTCTCAAATTTCTGCTGCTGATGCAAGTCTGACTTGCTGCTCAGTCTTCTTTCCATGAGTCCTCGCGGTGTTGAAATACGGGTGCAAAGTCGGCGGAATATTACGCAGAGGTTGCCCAGCTTGGTCAAAGGCGCTGGGATGAGGTCCCAGTCCATATCGGTTCGCAGGTTCAAATCCTGCCCTCTGCACTCATTCGGATTCAGATATTGGTTTGTCTTTAAGCCTCAACCAAGTTTCACTGATGAAGATCAGCAGGTACAAGCTACCTAACCACAATGCAGGCTTCAAAATCCAAGCATCTCCACCCATATCGGCAAGTCCGCTTGACAAATTTCCATCACTCGTCCACCCGATAGTGACTATTGAAGCAAGAAGTAGAAGGGTGCAGAAATCTAAGACCCAGCGAATGCCGGCTAGAACTTGTTTACTGCTCGCCTTCATCTCATTGAATTGCATCCCAGTCATCATTGCACTCATGCTCTTGAGATTCTTGGAGATAGTAGCAAATGCAGAATGCCCGCGCTTGAATTCAAGACGCCCTAGTTTGAATCGGTTAATCAATTCAACAACGATGAACAAAGAGACCCAGATAACTGTCATTTCCAATAAGATGGAACCCCACCCCATTTCGATACTATCAGAACTCCTTTCCCACACTAGAACAGTCCATAACCAAGCAGCTAGAATATATTGAATCGATCTAGCAAACCTCGAGATTTTCTTCTGTAAAGTGGCATCATGAGAGAGGAACATTTCGAGACCAATAACCAAGCCTACTGTTGAAGTAATGATGAACGACAAAACCATCCACCACCATTCAATATTGTTGTCTTGCCAAGCTAACAATACTGCAACCATTGCCCATGCAAGGGCAACACCACTTGCCACATTCGTCAAAGCCTGCATAACATAGAGTGGATCTCTACCGTCTTTGAGAACAGCAAGGCCGCCCATAAGCCTGACTTCGAATGCAGAATCATCTACTACACCGTGTGCAGCGGCGGTCATGCCCCCTACGCTCTTGACTCTAGCATTGGAAACCACTCCTCCACCACGGCCGCCTTTGCCCGCAGTTCCCGAACCAGTTCCACCGATTGCAGCAGTAGCAGCCGCCGCCCCATCTCTCGTGGTTACTCTACTACGCCCTGAGGCCCACTCACGCACTTCATCATCGGTTATTTCTTCCACTTGTTCTTCAGATAGAGGGGCCCCGTGATCAGTATACAACCAGCGACATTGAATGGGTATTGGTTCGTCGCTGACATCTGGACTTACTAGTTGAAATTGGCCAGCAGAAAGTTTTGGCAACTCATCTATTAGGCTAACATCGCCACCGCCTTCTTTGAGCAGATGTTTCACCTTGTCTATGTCATTACGTTCTCTGAATCGTCCGATGAACATAGAATTGGCTTGTGCTAGAATCTTGTAGTCTACATCGCTCACATTTTGTGTTGCAAGGACGCTGGCCACTCCATATTTTCTAGCCTGCTTGAAAATTAATTTGATTAAATCCTTAGCAGGTGGATTTCGTGGATGAGGAGGTAGGTAAGGCGCAACTTCGTCCATGAAGAACAATAGTTTCAATTCTCCTTCAGAGGGCTGTTGTGTTAGCATCCAATCATACAATTCCCTAGCAACTTCTTGCACCATGTATTGTTTTTGAGCATCATCTTGTATGGTGTTAAGGTAGAGAATGTTGACGGGAATCTTACCTTCAACAGCAGGAGTGCAAAAGGTATCGATATCTAATGGAGTTCCATTCGCAAACAATAGTTGATTCACTCCGGAACTATAGGCAGCAATTCTTCTTGACAACTCACTGCGAGTGCTTTTTGGTAGCATATCCTCGTAATGAGGAAGGCCATGTTCGTCCATTACTTCATCCCATGTGGGTAATTCGATTTGCTCTTCCTCATCCTCTTCAGCAGCTTCAAACGCTTCCGGATAGAGTAACTTCAGGAACGTAGCATGAGGGTCTCGAATTGCTTTGGAGAGTTTTTGAAAATCATCTAGCGGTAGTCCAAGTTTCGCCCCATGAACTAGAATCTCATAGATGAATGGTTTCACCTGTTTACCTTGTGCCTTTTCAACATCATAATCTGCCAAACCAGTGAACCCTGCTGCCACCATATCCCAGGCAGTAATCGCCTCTTCAACTCCTAATTCAGCAGGCGGTGCAACAAATGGATCAATACAGATCGGCAGTCCCTTGCTACGCAACGGCGTCCATATTCTCACCTCAGCCTTTTCCATCAATGCATTTCTGCGAGAAACATCGCCACCCTGCTCATTTAATTCATCAGGATTCAACCCCATTGCTAATCTTGCAAGGTCCCCTTGAGGATCAAGTATGAGGCTTGGAATGCCTGCTAATGTTGCTTCTTCAATCAATGCCTTGGCCATGACGGTTTTTCCCGAGCCTGTAGATCCTAACATGGCTGCGTGGCGCGCTAATACTTGCGAGGGAATGGCTACAGAACTCCCATCATCTCGGCGAGTTCCAAGGATCATATCTCCTGCAATGGTCTCTTTACTGACTTCATTTTTAGTGGACTCTTCTATGGTCTCCTTCACTACTTCAGAGCTTTCGCTTTCAACCTCATCATTTGCAGATTCTTCAGATTCATCCTCATTCAACCACGAATCTTCCTCTTCCTTTTCGACAACCTCTTCTTCGAATTGGTTTTCAGACCAAGCCTCTTCATTTTCTTCCTCTGCAGCAGCACGCACTTCTTCTGCCAACGCTTCTGCTGAATCAGGAGTATTTTCCTCTTCTAGGATTTCTCCAATCCCCCACTGGTCTCCCATTTCAGAGGCGTCTTTGTCTTCGACCTCAACCTCTTCCACTGGCACATCTTCATCGGGCATGCTTCGTCAGCAACACCACCCCCTTCATGAGTTTTGGTCACATTAATCCTCCAAAGTGCTGAAATCATCCCTCTACTTCGTGAATAGCATGGAGCCGAACATCCCTTTGGCGCGGCCTTGGGTTGATTCTTCAATGATTCAGGCAGCTACAGATGTAATCACCTCTCGTCGTTGGGTAAAGGGCCCTGAATCTCGAGCATTTGGAGGAGAATTTGCGCACTATTGTGGAGCAGAAGCGGCAGTTCCATGCGCAAGCGGTTCTGCATCACTTATCGCTGCTTTACGATTATTGGATATTGGGCCCGGAGATGAGGTGATTGTTCCTTCATTGACCTTCTTTGCCAGTGTTTCCTGCATCGAAATTATTGGCGCAACCCCTGTATTTGTTGATGTTGAAGAAGAGTATTGGTGCCTTGATCCCAAATCGGTTGCTGATGCAGTTACAGAACGCACAAAGGCCATTTTAGGAGTGCATCTTTTTGGTCAACCATTCTCAATGAAACTCCCAGAAGGAGTTCCGATAATTGAAGATGCGGCTCAAGCCCACGGTGCAATATTGAATGGTTCAATGGTAGGCTCTCTAGGAGATATTGCGTGTTTCTCATTCTTTCCAAGCAAGAATATGGCGGTTGGCGGAGAAGGTGGGATGATTACTACGACGCGATTAGATCTTGCTGAACGATTGCAATCATGGGTTGACCATGGGAGAAGCAAAGATTCTAGCATAGAGGCATTGACTAGTAATTTGAGGATGTCAGAAATACAAGCGGCAATTGGTAGAGCACAATTGAAACATCTCGATGAATGGCAGATAAGGAGGCAAGAAATTGCAGCTTTACATACTCAAGTTATTGATCAAATCCCATTACTAAAAGCACCTAAAGTGAGGGCAGGAGCAATACATGGCTGGCACCAATACGTACTATATTGTGACCACCCTGCTGAATTGGTAGAACACCTTTCCAATAGAGGAATAGAATCTAGAGTGCACTATTCAACTCCTTGTCACAGACAACCTGTCATGTCTGAACACCCCCAACATAAGGAAGGAAGTTTACCAGTCACTGAACGGATTTGCTCAAATCTCGTCTCTATACCAGTTCATCCATTTTTGACGGATGAAGAGATTTCACGTATTCACGATGCTTTGCACAATTTCAGCATAGTTTGATTGTGCTAATTCATAGTTTGACCAGCCAACCTCTCCAGTAATTTCTCCACTAATCCATGAAGGGATAGAAAGGAAATGGTCTTCTGTTGGTAACTCAACTTCAGCAATAACCAATCCATCTAAAAGACCGTGAAATACATCTATTTCCCATACCATTCCTTCCGAATCAGTCCACAAAAAACGGGTTTTTACTATACTTGGCCACCATTCTTTACACTCAATTTTATTGATTTCCCATTCATATTCAACACGCGAGGCACCATCCCATTCACCTTTCATATTCGCAAACCATTTTTTGTTTTGTTTTCTAATGCGCACTCCATCATGAACTAGACTGAGATCCATTTCTTTAGGCGGTTTTAACCCGGCCATATCTGGAGCATACCACTGCTCAATTTCATAGGAATCCAGCCGAATGAGAAATGTCGGCTTTTCCAAAACCAAAAATCGCCTTTCAATTTCTTTACCCACGGAACCCTGCGCCCCGTTCTCGATGATGATGATTTGCCCATTCAAGTGAAAATACGCCGACATCCTTTCATTGAAGATATATTTTCGGGGTTCAGGGAGAGACATGGCTGCTGAAGGGGAAGTCTCGGCCGATTCAGAAATGACACTGGGGCAAATAATGGCATCAGGAGACACTGGGGCGATTTCAACAATCATCATTCTAGGCTTAATTTTGGCTGCAATTTTTGGGATTATTTTGTGGAAGATTATTCAGCAAAGGAGATTGTTGAGTTTGATTAATCAAGTTAACAATGTCAAGAATCGTAAAGATGTGAGAGAAGTAACCATGCGCATGAAAAAGGCGGACGGAAGATATGCAGATCAATATCAAATGGAAACCTTGACTGAAAGGTTGGCAGAATTAGAACAGGCGATTGAGGATAAATTGTCATTCGGCTAATCAATTTACGTAAAATGACCCAACCATGTCCACTTAATATGGGAAAGGCCACCGACTAGGCATGGTGCAGAGCCTTTCCGCCTTGCCACGCTTGATTACAATCACTTCGATAATGCTGCTGATGTCTTTATCTGGATGTCTTGGTGTGATTGAAGAAATAGCAGAAGAAACGCCGATTGACGATATAGTGGATAAACCAGAAATAATTACCGAATTACCTACAGATTGGGATATTATACCACCTCGAGTACCTACGTCTCCTAATCTAACGCCTTTCACAGATTGCCAAGAATTAGAAACGGAATTAAAAGCAACAATTTTGGAAGAGGCTAGAATTCAATTGTTACAGGCTGTTGAACAAGGTGACTATTACTGGGGCTGGGGCTGGGCTGAAGATGATATGATGGTGGATGGCGACGTCGCCGAATCCGCACCAGCAGAATCAGGTGGGCAGAGCAGAACAAATTCTGACTCACGCGTCGAGGGGGAAGATTTCTCCGGGACCAATAACCAAGAATCAGGCGTTGATGAAGCCGACTTCATCAAGACGGACGGATATCATATTTACATTCTAAACGATGGGACATTAACCATTCTAGGAGTTCCTGAAATAGGCCAGATAACTTTTGAATCCGAGACTGAAGTTGAAGGCAATGTTAGAGAAATGATGTTGGATGGCGATAGTCTAGTATTAATTTCTACAGTAAACGGGTGGCATTTGGATGACTCAGATCCTTTGAGAGAGATCATCATGGATGAGGAACAATATTGGTGGAGGTCCGAAACCCTAACCAAGTTCACTGTTGTTGATATTAGCAACCGCACAGTCCCTACAGTCGATCGCGAATTGTATCTTGAAGGATACTACATGACTGCACGTGAAGCAAATGGAACGGTTCGCTTAGTTAACCACGGATGGATGAACCTCCCAGGAATTCAAACATGGCTAGAATATCCAGAAGAATATTGGTACCTTGATTGGGACCACCCGGACCGCTTGGAAATGCGCAGAACAGCCGCTTGGCAAGCGATGGAAAAGAACGAACAAGCAGTGAATAATTTGACACTTTCAGATTTTGTACCACAAATCTACGAGCGCCAAGGTCCAGAGATAATCTCCCATTTGATGACAAATAATGGTTGCAATGACTTCATCACCAGCGAGGACAGTATGAGTAGAGGAGTGACTTCGATTATGACCCTCGATTTACATAGTGAAGACTTCTCTTTTGAAGCGGACCATTTGATTAGCAATTGGCCCACAATCTATGCGAGCGGAGATGTCATGCTAGTTGTTGAACAAGCTCAAGATTGGTGGTGGTATTGGGGCAATGACGAATTGAATGAAGCAACCAATATACACGCATTTGATATCTCGGATGACGGAAGCACTACTTATGCGGGCAGTGGACGAATTAACGGCACAGTTCTAGATCAATTCTGTCTTTCTGAATATGATGGATACATCCGCGTAGCAAGTACTACTGGGCAGTGGAATAGGTGGTGGATGGAAGACCCGAATCCGATGGAAAATCATGTTTACATTCTAGAGAAGGATGTGGATTCCGCTGGAAACCCAATCCTTTCAGAGATTGGTCACCTCGGGGGGATTGCTCAGACCGAGCGAATCTGGAGCGCCCGTTTCGTAGATGAAATGGCTTACATCGTAACATTCGAACAAATCGATCCTCTGTGGATTATAGATCTTACAGACCCAACAACTCCTACAATACTTGGAGAACTCGAAGTACCAGGAGTTTCAACTTATATCCACCCGCTTAGCGAAGAATTCCTCCTTACTATTGGAATTGGGCCGGCAAATGAAGATGGCACCGGCTTAGATTGGTCCAAGACACAACTTTCTCTTTTCAACATTACAAATACAAGCAGCCCAACTAGAGATAGCATACTAGGCTTGAGTCCAGTATTGGATAGTACTGATGGTTGGTCATGGAGCAATTCTGAAGCCTTGTATGAACACAAAGCTTTCCAGTATTGGGCTCCGAAAGAAATGCTTGCAGTGCCCATGAACACATATCGTTACAAGTATTGGTATGATGATGATGGAAGATATCAATGGAAATACAATTGGGTATCTAAGTTGATGATTATTAACGTTTCAGAAGGCGAGAATATGTCAGTACATGGAGAAGTAGATCACTCAGAATTCTATACTGGCAGCCATTACTATTGGAGCGATACTGGGATTCGCCGCTCAATCTTCATGGGCGACTTCATCTATGCTATTTCTCACGCCGGAGGAACTGTGACCAATCTCACCACTATGGAGACTGTAGATTCGCTGATTCTTCGAGAAGCAGTTGATTATGAAGATCAATATCGGGAAGAAGGCGGCACAATTTCATCAGATGGCGCCGAAGAAGAACGGGATGATGGCGAAGCCGAATCTGAAAACCCCCGATGAAGGTTGAAACCTGCACAAGCCATAACATCGAATGCTGTTAGGAGCAAGTAGTGTTGGAAGGGTTCTTGTTAATAGTTGGCTGTTTAATCGCCGCTGGTCTATTCACAATTATCAGTAGATATGCTTGGCTTTGGTGGACTAGGGTAAAGCCACGTAAGCCAAATCTTGAGCGCGAATGGTGGAGCGACTGTGCTGAGCACGGCTTTGCAAAAGTTCGTGAAAATTTAGTGTCTATCAGAAACATCCGAGATTTCAAATGGAGAACTACAAAAGATCACGATATTTCTTGGATAGAGAAAACATTTGATATCAACAAAATCAAAGATGCTTGGTTCATTATCGATCATTTTCACCAAATAAAGGGACTAGCCCATACCATGCTTAGCTTTGAATTCGAAGATAAAGAAACGGTGACTTTTTCTTTTGAATCCAGAAGAGAAAAGGGAGCAAAATATAGCCCCTGGCTCGGGATGTGGAGGGCATTTGAACTCTATCTATTGGTTGCGACAGAGGAAGATGCACTATACCTGCGAACAAATGTCAGAAAACACAAGGTCCACATGTTCAGGGTAGAAGCCGACAAAGAAGACAACAAAGCATTATTCTTACAATTGTGTAAGCGTTTGAATCAGCTTGGAGATCGGCCAGAATGGTACCACACACTTTCGGCATCTTGTACCACAACAATTGTTTCTCAAGTTAATGCAGTTTCGGCAAATAAAATCCCTTTCAATTGGCGAGCCTTTCTTCCAGGTCATGCTGCCCGTGCAGCCTTCAGATACAAGTTAATTCAGGATTGGGGAGGGTACAGTAAGACGTTAGAGATTAGCGAGGTCGCCGAATACGCGCGTAAATGGGAGGGCCACACCCCTTTCAGCCAATACGTCAGAGAACCCCTTCCTAAATCGCCCTGAGGGCGAAAGGTGCTTGTATGGTCAATGTTCGCGAAGCGATGAGGACAATGTCCAAACCGTCTCCAGACAGCCAAGAGAACATCCTAAAGAAATGGATGATGCGCCAATATTGGCGAGTCCAGCAATCTCAAGCCTTCATCAGCATCGGGTTTTGGGCAACAACCCTCACATTATTGATTTGGCCTTATGTTAGATGGCGTTTCAAAGCAGAAGAAACCACGTTAGGGATTGCAAACACATACTGGGGCCTATCATCAATATTTGTTGGCGTTATGGTTGCCGTACTCTTTGTTGGCTGGGTATATGATCGAGTTCTCGGATTGTGGATTGAATGGAGAAGTGTGGATACAGAACGAAACCCGTTCATGACATATGCTCTATCCCCTACTTGGATGATAACTATGGGTATGCAGGCTGAGATATTGAAGCGATTAGCAAAAGATGACGAGAAAGTAGTCAAGGATGCTGAATGGATACATGAGTGGTGCCGCACTCAATCCGGAGAAGAGATATTCGCCCGTACGGTCCAGAAATGGGATGATTTCATGCCTGAACCGACCCCTGAATTTTGGTTCTTGGAAGAAGGAGTGGTAGAAGCGGCCCGCAGGGTAAAGTTTGACGATGATGACTGAATTACGCCACCGTCGCGGTTATACAGGTTTGACCTAAGCCGCAGTCGGGCCTGGAGATGCGAACCGCCATTCTTGTCATTGGATTCAAGAGGCTGCATTACTTTGAACAGACACTTGAGAGTCTTGAGAAGTGTCCAGAAAGCCAGACTTTGGATTTCCATTTCTACCTTGACGGGGGAAGAAAGGCTAACCAACCAGAATTAATTGAAATGATTAACAAATCTTCCATCAAATCAAAACACATTGTTTCTAGAGAATCCAATTATGGAATAGGCCGCCATTTAATCGGTGCACGAAGAGATCTATTTGACGGATTAGGGTATGACCGGTTGATACTCTTCGAAGACGACATGATAGTTTCTCCAACTTACATTACCACGGTATTGAAGATGAGCGATTGGGCTCACCAATATGACAACGTTGGCACAGTAATGGCTTACAATTTGAACAATACTGATCAAGAAAGACAGCGCAATGACATCGACAAAGTAATCGCCACCAACCGACATTTCTGGGGGTATTGCATTACGCGAAAAGTTTGGGATGACATCAAACACGTTTTGTATTCGTATGAAGATCAATATCTTACTGGCGTCCCCTATCAAAAGAGGAATCACAAGCGTATCCGTCGCCGTTTCATGCACCATTGGATGAATCAAGAACGTCGTCAATATAATGGCGAAACATTGGATATTCCCGAGGAGGCAATAACTCCCCCATTTGCTTCCGATAAGCAAACCAAACATACCCCAACGAGTCAAGATGCAATGACTGCATTGGGTTTGTGGAATGGGGGATATGCTAGATTGACAACTGTTGTGCCAAGGGCCAGATATATCGGAATTCAAGGCTTTTCATTCTCTCCTAAAGTTTACAGAAAACAAGGATTTGACACTCAAGTCAATTTCGACTTCATCGAAGAAGATATGGCGATTGAAGAGTTCACTCTTCACGTTAAGGACGAAGAGGGTAATTGGATTAAACCCACGATGTACGAGTGATTCGATGACTTCCATCGATATGTTGGTGGTTGGTGTTGGCCGTTGGGGTTTACGTCATCTGAAATCACTCAAAGAGTTACAGGATGCGGGTGAAATAGGGGATTTACTAGCCTATGATATAGATAATTCAAAACGTCAAATTGTAGAGGAATTGGGAGTAATATGGGCGCCCGAAGAACGGCGAAAAAATGCTGCTGCGGTTATTTCAAGCTCTAGCGAATCCCATTATGAAGTTGCAATGCAATTGATTGATGCCGGAATGCATGTATTGATTGAAAAACCAATGGCGCAGACAGTTGAAGAGGCTAGGTCTTTGATGGAAGCGGCACTTTCCAAAGGCGTTCATGTAGATACCGGCTTACTACTAAGGCACCATCCCGCGGTTAAGCAGGCGCGTCGATTAATTGCAGAAGGTAAGATTGGACAAATAGAAAGAATTCATTGTAGTAGACATTCTACTAGAACAAATTCCAAAGGAGAATCGATTATCGATATTTTAGCAATTCATTATCTTGATTTGTGTTGTCATTTATTGCATGAGGCGGAACCAAAGTCGCTTTCTTCAGAAACAACG
This sequence comes from Methanobacteriota archaeon, assembly GCA_002719475.1. The sequence goes on from PBHQ01000040.1 coordinate 14,427, forward strand.
GAAAATGAAGAGGAGATCTCTTGCTCAATTTCGATGGAGTATGAACCCGGAATTGAGGCAATATGTGATGTTTCTTGGGGGAGTGAAAAAGACGTCAAACGAATGCAGATATTCGGAACAATAGATACTCTAACAATCGAGTTCGATAACCACGAAGAAATTATTATTGGAAATAAAAGATTCAAGTTAGCAAATCCTGAATCTCCTTTGAAAGCAGAATTACGTTCTTTCATCAATAGGATAGTAGCAGGTATTGACATCTCTAGTATCCCACAGAGACCTGCTTTGCGCAGCGTGTGTTGGAAAGACATGTTGAATTTCTCTGCTTCAGGAGTGGTAGAACTGCAACAGCATTGAAGAATCGAGCCCATCTCGCCAGCATATGCGCTGCTCGCGATGTTGTTGGCTACTTGCCGGAGCAGCCGTTTTAGGACTAGTTGTAGGAATCAGATGGGATATTATGACCGGTTTCTGGACATGGGTTGCAACGACTTTTGCCTTGGTATTGATTTGGGCAGCAAGCAACCATGAAACAGTCATGGCCTCGCTTGAAGCCTCGCCATTGAGAATCACCTCCTGGGTCGTTTTTGTAATCTTGACAGGATTGTCATTCTTGACCTTCAGGGAAATTATGAGTTACCCAAATAGTGCTTCGTTAATTCTTGGAATTTTGACTTCGGTATCATTGTGGTGGACATATTACACTCTTGAGCCTGTTAAGGCGTGACCACTATGGCGACACATGCAGACCATCCTGAAATATCGAGTTCTTTGGAAGAACTATTGGTTGAAGGCGTTAGCACAGTTTTCCTCAAGGCAGATTGCAAGGTTCGGGTAAAGCAAGGGCATATCTCTGCGATAAGTTTGGATGAAGTAGAGGGGGATCCATGGAGTACAACCTCATTGAAAGAATTGATCGAATCATTGGAAAACGTCATCGAGGATAACTCTGAAAGATCAGATTGTTTTCTTGAAATAGACAGGCACGGATGCAAAGTATTGCAGATTGGAGATCTTCGAATAACCTGTGCATGGCCACCTTTTTCCGATGCATACGAAGTTACTGTTGTGCGGCCTGTAGCTAAATTGAGCCTTCCTGATTATGAGATACCAGAGGCCCTATTGAAGCGGTTGGGTGACCATCACCGTGGGATATTCATCTCCGGCCGCCCTGGTTCGGGAAAGACGACATTGGCGCAAGCAATCGCCGAACATCTGGATGAAGATATTGGTGCCATGGTCAAAACCATGGAGGCACCTAGAGATTTGCAACTACTGCCGCGCATCACTCAATATGCGCCCTTAGAAGGAGACCTTGAGAAAACGGCTGAAGTGATTTTTCTTGTACGTCCGGACTTTGTGATTTTTGATGAGGTCAGGAGAGCAAGAGATTTCGAAATATTTGCAGATGTCAGGTTGGCCGGCGTAGGATTGCTAGGAGTAACCCATGCCAATTCTGCACTAGAAGCAATTCAACGTTTGATTGGTAAGGTAGAATTAGGCCTAATCCCACAAGTTCTTGACACAGTATTGCATGTTGAAAAGGGAACTATTTCGCAAGTCTTGGAGCTCAAGATGACAGTAAAACCTCCCTCGGGGATGCAAGAAGAATTGGCACGCCCCGTTGTTGAAGTAGTGCGCTTTCCCGACGGCAAAGTTCTCTACGAAATGTTTGCATTCGGCTCTGAAATAGCAGTAGTTCCTGTAGGTAATAAAGTCAGTAAAAGTCGAGTCTTAGAAATGGCACGAGTAGAGATGACCAAAACCCTCAGAGATCGTTTATCGATAAGCCCTCTGGAAATAGATCTCCTAGGGGAGAAAAGTGCAACGATTTACGTTCCTGATAGTATGATTGGCTCTGTTGTTGGTCAAGGAGGAGCTATGGTAAGAGAGTTGGAAGAGGAGTATGAGATGCGCTTCCAAGTAAAGGGCCTCAAGACAATCCCTCGGCACCTCGAAAGAATACCTGAAGCACATGGATCATGGGATATTCAGACCCAACGTTCCATGGGTTCGAGGCAATGGGAGCACCATTCTAGTTCGAATAAATCAAGACGTAGAAAGGGCCGGAAGCGGCGCTAAATTAAATCGACGTATTGAAATTAGAGTGCTTTTGTGCCAATCCGATGGCGATGGGAGTTTACCTTTACTTCGCCGCTTCGGCCAGCAGCGCATTCAGTAATTTTTCCTCTTGGCATTTCGTATGGAGGCACGAAGGCTCAGATGAAGAGAATAGGACACTTAACGAGTCTATATTTTGGATTCTATTTTCATACATTCTACCCTTCCTTCCCTCAATTTTCTACTTGTTAGCAGAGGGCAGTTATCTTGGACCAATGATGGCCACTTGGTCAACAGGAATTCTCTGTGCAATGTTGAGCGTATTGATGCTAGGCCAAGCGATGTCTAGTTGGTCCTGGAAACAAAAGAGCAAATCACCGTCCTTATCAGAGCAAGCGATGCAACATTTTTCTTGGACTACAGCATTGACTGCTATATCAGGAATATTGTGGCTGGTGATTCTGTTCATGTATATTCCATGAACATACCCGCGCACGAGGTTTGATGAATAGGGCCGCAACGCCCGATATTATGGCCACTATGGAAGGGGATGGCAGACCGCCGGTTGTCATCTTGACTCCTCAGAGTAATGTCACTAGTGGCGCTGCGGTACAAGAGAAATTGATTACTGCCGCATTAGCGTTGGGAAATATCATCAGAAGTACATTCGGTCCAAGGGGCTTGGATAAGATGATGTACAAGTCAGATGGAAATACAGCGGTGACNAATGANGGGGCAAAAATNATCTCAGAATTNTTAGTCAAACATCCTGCNGCTAAAGCATTCGTTTCTCTNGGTCAAGCNCAAGAAAGCACTTGNGGNGATGGGGTAACNGNNTGCATTCTTTTTGCAACNGAATTGATGCGAGAAGCAGGNCGNNTGATCAGAAANGGNCTCCATCCATTNACAGTAATCGAAGGCTGGAGACAAGCNCTTGACATAACTTTGGAAACTATGGAAAATAGCAGCATCCCAATNGANAATCAGAATCTAATCGGNATATCTTCAACCTCCTTNGTNGGTAANGGNGCCCAAGGNGCTTTGCAACAATTTTCAACTCTTGTTGTAGAAGCAGCNATGGAGGTTGCCAAATCTTTGCCACAAATAGAGGAATTNGGNTCTGAAAATATTTTGATGTGTAAGTCGAAGAAAGGCTCAATACAAGATAGTAGATTNTTGAGAGGTTTGGTAATNGAGAAACGTTTGGCNAATGANAAGTTNCCTCGNAANCTNATGANNCCAAGNNTTGCATTATTGACNTGCCCNTTGGAATTNGAAACCCCAACNCGAGATAGTGAGATAGAAATCACGGACCCNGAGCAACTTTCNGCCTTCCTCGCTGCAGGNGAACAGAGCCTAGACAAGATAGCANANCACNTTCTTTCTTTGGGAACTCAGGCAGTTTTCTGNGGNGGNGCAATTGATNCAAGNGTTCTNCACNNNCTTTGNCAAAANAATGTATTTGCATTAGGNGANCTNGATGAAGTTGAGATNNAAAATATCGCTGCGGCAACAGGAGCAAAAATNGTCGACNTAGTCAGAGATTTGTCTACTTCGGACCTNGGGGNNGCAGGAGTNNTCCGTANAGAAAGAAGNGANGGGNCCGAAGGAATCGAAGAGAGAGTNTTGGTAGAAGAATGCACTTCACCAAAGGTAGTNACTATNGANGTGGGGGGTTCNAACGATATTTTCACAGANGAAGTTATNCGCGGGCTNCACGACTCATTGAAAGCNACNACTNTAGCAATCAGNGAAGGCNGGGCGGNGAATGGNGGAGGNCANNTCCACTGNGTAGCNGCTTTGGCTATCAGAACTAANGCCGAGGAGTCAGCAGATNGGGAACGTCTCGCGATAGAATCCTTCGCNAGGGCNTTGGAATCNATTCCATTGACTTTAGCCAGNAATGCNGGNAAAGAAGGNCTNGACGTANTGCTAGAATTNCGGGCAGCAATNAGGAATCANCCNGGAGAAGTCATTGGNGTNAAAGAAAATGGAGAAGTNGGNGANGTNTCNACAGTCATGATNCCTCTAGAGTCTCTTCAATCNTCTTTCATTGGCGCATTTGAAACCGCATCCAGTTTGTTGAGAGTGGATCAGGTNATNTCGGCNNGNGGAGATTGAGCAATTTTCTCAGCCAAAGACTTCATGATGGTGGTTCGGGGCGACATGTCTCAACGGGAAATGCCATGTCGGCAGAGCCGGAACAAACTTCTCAGCGTCCGAGAGCCCTTCTCTCGGTGTATGATAAGACCGATATTGTACAACTTGGTAAAGAGTTGAATCTACAGGGATTCGAATTATTGTCAACCGGGGGAACCGCCAAGATTCTTCGAGAGGCNGGTTTGGAGATAACGGATGTTTCCGAAGTCACGGGTCACCCCGAAATATTTGATGGCCGAGTCAAATCTCTTCACCCGGCAATACACGGTCCCTTGTTAGCTAGACTGGAAAACCCTGCGGACGTTTCNGGCTTGTCATCCTTAGGATATTCTCCANTTCAAGTGGTTGCCGTTAATCTATACCCCTTTGAAGCGGCTGCAGGNATTTCACCTCCACTAGACNATCCGGAACTCCTTGAAATGATTGATATTGGGGGGCCGACATTGGTCCGAGCTAGTGCTAAGAATCATNCAAATGTAGTGATTTTAACTTCACCAAAACAATATTCTCAATTCATAGACAAATTAGCGAACGCCAAGGGAGACGTTTCGAAACTCTCTCTTTCAGAGCGTAGAGAGTTTGCTTTATCGGCGTTTGAACATACTGCGTCTTATGATTCAGCGATCGCCCAAGAACTCCATTCTAGGTGGATAGGGAATCCTGAAGATCAAGAAACAGTTGATGAGCAAACTGCTAGATTGATGCGNACGATGAACATCAGTGCAAATTTGTTCAAGACCTTGAGATATGGAGAGAACAGTCACCAATCAGCTGGCCTATANCGCGAAGCAGGAATCGATCAGGGAACCTTGGTTGGGGCTTTAGTTGAAGGTGAAAAAGAAATGTCATACAACAACTATTCTGATGCCGATGCTTGTTTGCGCTTATGCCGCGCACTTTCCACCGATGAATGGCCATCTACTCCCCATGCATGTGTTATTGTCAAACATAACAACCCATGTGGGGCTGCATTAGGAGCAACCCAACTAGAGGCATTTACCAAAGCCCTAGCTAGTGATCCAGAATCAGCTTTTGGCTCGATAATCAGTTTTAATGAAACATTACAATCAGAAGTAGCAGAAGCAATGTCATCATTATTTGTTGAAGTATTGATGGCCCCTGCATTTGAGGATGGAGCAAAAGAGATTGTGATGCAGAAGAAGAACCGCAGAGTATTGACGATAAAATCTCCAAATGATAGGTTGGCACAGTTGAATCGTAGGTTGGTACGTAAGCCAGTAGAGGGAGGGTGGTTGATTCAGACTGAGGAACCACCTTCTGTAGATTGGAGCAANGCTACAATNCCAACTCAAAAACAGCCAAATGAACGTGAACTTNCAGCAATGAAATTCGCGGTNAGAGTTTGTGAACAAGTGAAATCCAACGCCATAGTTATCGTTGATGGTACTGCAACAGTAGGAATTGGCCCTGGCCAGACCAGTAGAGTAGAAGCCGTAAGGATCGCTGCTAGAAGAGCAGGAAAAAGAGCACAGGGCGCNGTACTAGCTAGCGACGCCTTTTTCCCTTTCAAGGATGGAATTGAACAAGCGGCTGAAGCAGGAGTCTCGGCAATCGTACAACCNGGGGGGAGCATTAGGGATCAAGAGGTCATTGAGGAAGCAGATGAACAAGGAATCACAATGTTGTTCACTGGGCAGAGATTATTTCGNCATTAATCACTTTGCAGTTGGAACNCGCCATCCAACATACCAAGTTCCNANAATCCCGACCAATACTATTGTGGCCTGTCCAAAGCCAGGGTCTCCTAGTCTAGTGATGACCCAGACTGAGATAATAATAGAAGTCCAAATCAATCCAACTATGAAGACCTTGGATACAAAGGGAATACCCTTTCCTTCGACAAAATCACGGATGTAGTGTCCAAAGAGGGGGTTATTCAACAACCACATATACAACCGCGGGTCCGATTTTGCGAAACATGCTGCTGCCAATACCATGAATGAAGTGGTAGGTAACCCTGGAACATAGATTCCTATTGTTCCGAGCCCTACGAAAAAGAGCCCTAGACCTTTCCAGAAAAATCTGACCAAAACGTTCTCTGACACATTGATCAGATCTTCCGCTTTGACTATTTTCTCAGACTCTTCGGACATGTTTCTCAAATCGGACTAGGNGCATCACACAAGAGGATTAGGGTTATACATACTNCCAAACATTTGCGAAGCAATCATCAATGGAGGACAACTCGTCATCAACAAGGGATAACATGGCCTTTCGACTTCCGCGTCAAGGCACCATCACNAACCCTCTAAGATTAGCAGTATTAATCTCAGGCTCCGGATCTGGTATGGAGGCGCTGTTGAATCATCAAAAGAAGAATTGTAGCCATATCACAAAGATTGTAATTTCAAACAAGGAAGGAGTTGCAGGCTTGAATAAGGCCGAAAAGTACGGAATTCCANCAATTGCCGTAATTCCAGAGTCCATTGAAGATAGAGAAGGGCACGAGCGNGAAATGGACGCCATTCTAGAGAAATATGAAGTNGAGGCGGTAATTCTTTCAGGATATATGCGAATATTAAGTCCATGGTTTGTCGGAAAATGGGAAGGCAGATTACTCAATATTCACCCCAGTTTATTACCGGAATTTCCAGGAGCCCACGCTCATAAAGATGTAATTGCAGCAGGGGTGGAAGTTTCAGGCTGCACCGTACATTTTGTTGATATGGGAATGGATAGCGGACGAATAATTGCACAGCGNTCAGTACCTGTTTTTCAAGGAGATACAGAAGAATCTCTTCAGGAACGAGTGAAAAAAGTAGAGCATCTACTCTATCCTGAAGTAATTGATGCATTCGCCGAATCAAGGCTTGAATCAATTAATTGATTTCAGCCAGATCTTCTGGAGTATTGATGTTGAGCATGATTCTATCCTCAACAAATATTGTGTTATATTCCAAACTTTTGACTAGTGAATGAGCACTATTTCCAACCTTTCCGACATCGAAAGATGTGATTGCTTCAGCCGTTTTCACTAAAGCATGAAGTGGGTGCATGCCTGTAGTACTTTCAGGTACACAACATTCTGCATCTTCGATTCCTCCCTTCAAATTTGAGAATATTTTTTGTTTTACTAATGGAGTATCACAAGGACAGAACTGAACCATTTCAAATCCGTTTTCTTTTGCAAATTCAAGCCCAGAAAAAACACCTGCTAATGGCCCCACCTTATCAGAAGCGTCAGGAATAATTTTGCATGAAGGAATGTCATCGGGAAGAGCAATATTGTTACTAGCCAAAACGATCTCATGACAATCTTGCATATTGTTGAAAGCATTGGAGAGTAACGAAACCCCTCCTATTTTCAGTGATGCTTTATTCCCCCCCATTCGACTGGACCTCCCTCCAGCCAGAATGACTCCTAGAATACGCATTCACTCACCGGATTGTAATGATGAGAGACTTTGCATGGCCCCTTCTAATTCATCAGCTAAGGCCCGCACCTTTTCCAATAGTAACTTTCTCTCCCTTATTGAACGGGCTTGGGGGATCCATTCCAACAACCTCCTCATGTCAAGAGAGTCCCTATTGATGGTCCATACTAGAACCTCTTCCAACACAGGGTCGTCTGAGGGAAGAAACCTCTCCACCATGAACCTCCTGTGATTAGGAAGGATTTCATCATGACGCAGAATTGAGTAAACCTTCAGCGATTCGTTCCATTAATTCTGGACCAGGAGGCCTGTTTTGAATGATAACCTTCTGTACCTCTGTCAATTCAGAGATGTTATCTCTCCGATTACAAACTTTAAGAATTAACAATACCATGTGGTGTAGAATTGGTGAGGTCTTTCTCCATCGATCAAAGACATCATCCGCAGGGGTCTTTGCATTCGAGCGCGCAATTTCTTCAATCACTTCTAGTAAAGCTTCCAAAGGCTCACTTCTACCAACTAAATTTGCTAATTCCTGCCAAGGCCCTTCAGAAAGAATAGCTGGATTAACATTGGCGACAATCAATCCAGCAATACGTAAGTCCTCCCGCCCGTGTCTTTTCCAAGCTCCCTTTGCAACCTTCAGCAAAGCCACATGATTTTCACCTGCTAGAGTGAATAACCATGATGCAATTCTTCGTAATTCCGATTCGGGCGTCCCGTGATGGAACTCAACTCCAGAGGATTGTGATAATCGATCTGTCATCGATTTTGCAATTAACCCAGGAATGGTCAATATATATGCCTCTTCCAATATTTTGAGGACTTTTTTTGTATTTTTTAGAACCGAAGAATCGTAAACAGAAAGCAAGTCATCCAAGGGGTCTTTTGAGGCCATCCCCCACCCTCAATCATTCACTTTCTTGGTACGAACCGAATCAAACATTCCGCCGACTATCGTCATGGAGTCCTTTAGAGCATGTAACATTTTGTCGACGACGCCATCTTCGAATTTCTCTTCTACTGAACGCTTGATATTTTCAAGAACCTTCTTATCTTCATCATCGGAGATGTCGAATAGTTCTTTGATATATCGAATGACTCGCCATTCATCTTGAGATAGAGATTCATTCAGTAACGCAACTTCGTAAATTTTCTCGTAAACTTTCAATTGTTTTCGGCGATTAATACTCTTCCCGCCGGACAATTCACTTCCTTCTTGAATAGCGACGTATGCCATTGCAGGCTCCTCGGATTCCAATTCCAATAGGCTAGCAAGTTTGATGATCAATCTCTTTTCTTCCCTAGTCAATATGCCATCCAAAAGCATGACTTCAATGGTACCCCTAAACACCTCTAGGGTATTGACGCTGGAGTCAGACACGCTATGCGCAGTATGCTGTGCCTCTTCAGACCTTTGATGCTTGAATCCCTATTAATCAGGAATTTCTTTGTTGTAGATGGAAAGCCTTCAAGAATGGCAGTATAGTGGCTTGCTCTGAACCGATGGGTTCTCTTCCCACTCACCCGCGTTTTACCAACGCGCTTCAGAGAGGTCTTCCCAATTAGGGAAGTGGAGAGTGGGGGACCCCAAAGGAAACAAACGAGGGAAATCAATGTCAAGAGGAAATAAGCAAGGGCACAAGCAAGGAAAGGCGATGAAATATCAGGTAATCGCCTCTCTAAATATCGACGGAACAGTCCAGCGTAAGGATGTAATCGGAGCAATCATGGGCCAAACAGAAGGTCTGCTAGGAGATGAACTGGAATTAAGAAAATTGCAACGTACAGCACGCGTTGGGCACGTAGATGTCGAGATGGAATCGAACAAAGGAAAGATGTCAGGAACGATCATCATTCCAAGCAGCATGGATAATGTAGAGACAGCAATTATCGGCTCAGCTCTTGAGACGATAGACAGAATTGGTCCATGTAAGGCAGTGATCAAAGTCACCGAGATACAAGATGTAAGGAAGACCAAGCGCAATAATGTTGTAGATAGGGCCAAGGAATTGTTGCTGGAATTAGTTGCTAGTGGAGAAGCAGCAAGCAAGACGGTCATTGAAGAAGTTCGTAGTGTATTGACTACACAAAAATTGACTAGTTTCCACGGACTAACATGCGGGCCAAATATTGAATCATCTTCTTCATTGATAATTATGGAAGGACGAAACGATATTGCAAACGTCATCAACTTTGGAATTAAGAATGCAATTGCTTGCGATGGCGCCGGAAATATGAAACAAGAATTAATCGATTTGGCGAATGGCAAGGAAACAGTCATTGCAGCAATCGACGGTGACCGCGGTGGCGAGATGTTGCTACGCGAGATGTATGGACAAATGAAGGTAGATTTCGTTGCTCAGGCACCTGTTGGCCAGGAGTGGGAATTGTTACCTCAGAAGACAGTCACAAAGTGTCTTTCAATGAAAGAACCTGCAAGCAAAGTCATTGCACGTTTGGAGAAATCTGATGATGACGACACACCATCTAGAGCGTCGAGTGAAGCAGAGGTACCAGAATCAGTGATAGAATTAGTAGATCATCTTGATGGGCTTGAGAGTAATCAAGCAGTGCTTGTATATCTTGATGGGACGTGTTCAGAACCCATCGGTCCACGCTCCTTGAAGGAACAAGCTAATGTTGCCGATGGAGCAGTTGCAATTGTTCTCAATGGGCCATTGAGCCAGCGTACGTTGGAGATTGCCAGTGAAGCAGCGATTCAAACTGTACTTGGAACTGGAGAGGGCAAGGGTTACAAGAAATTGGATGACGTTGAATCATGGATTACTACAGATTTCCAATAGGCCGGGAATGTGATGTTGCTTTCATTTTCAATTCTCTTTCTCTCAATTGTTGGGACCGGGCTTTGGCTTTCTGCGGTCATCGGTTTCGGCCTGCTGACAGCGCCTCTATTGCATCGTGAACTATCGTCAGAAGATGCTGGTAGGTTGGCAGGTAGAATACTTGAGAGAGCACATCTGTTGGGTTGGTATGGGGGCATAACACTTCTTTTGTCAATCATTTTACATTCACTATACATTTCTGAAGGTCCTGCAGCACCACCATTTTTGTTGTGGAGTATTCCTGTAATTCTTGCCACTAGTATATGGTGGGTATCATGGAAGAAGGTTTTACCACAGACTGAAGCATTACGGATGGCAATGATTGCAGCAAAGTCATCAGAATCGGATGTAGGTGCCTTGGAAGAGGGCCAAGTATTGTTTGCAAAGATGCATTCGGTGAGCGTCGGAATGTGGAAAGTCTGCACACTACTTTTGCTGATTAGTTTGTTTGGTTTGGCCTGGACTTATACATCAATATGATAGGCATAAGCCCTCAGCCGCAGCCATGCAACCTTCGCCTGAAGATGCTGCATCAAGCCCATCGCAACCTGTAATGCAAGTACATACAGTGAATGAATTACATTCTCCTGTAAGTGTTTCAGACCATATTGAGGGGGATTTCAAAGAATATTTGTTGAGGAGAACGAACAAAGGTGACAAAGCACTTTCTTTGTTAAGTGAAGGGGATTTAGTGAAGATTGTAAAGGCCACCAGATCAAAAGACGGAACGGTTCTAACCCAACAGAGATTCATGGTTAAGAAGGAAGCAATTCTTGGTGTGTCACACAACAAATTTGACTGGCTAGATAGATTCAAACTCGGTTGGTGGGGAATGTTTGCAGGAGGCCTTACACTAACATTGGTTGGTGGAGCATTTGCAACATTAGGCCCAACATTGTTCGGAGCAGGCCTTGTTTTGTCAGCATGGCAGTTTGCAGATCCTGAGATGATTGTATTGGAGACTACGACGGGGCGCCATCGTTTGTTCATGAACCGGATGGGTTCGGATAGAGAATTGATGGCTTGTAGTATGGACAATTTCTCTAATTCAGTTCAGAGCCTCTTAACAGATGGCGATATGGATACTTCAAGTTATGATGCGTCAATAGAGGAATTGATGTTAGGTAGAGCTGCAAAAATGCAAGAAGCAGCAGCCCAAGCAGCAGCAGCGCAGCAAATGCAAATGCAGCAGCAAATGCAAATGCAGCAACAAATGCAGATGCAGCAACAGCAACAAATGCAATCAACAATGGTCATGCAAGGACAACCCAACCAAGTGGTTGCACCTCAGCCCGGGCAGGTTGTAGAACCAGCCCCTCCTCCGGCAGCAGCATTGGAACAACCCCCTCTTCCGGCCCCAGCCCCTCCGGCAGAATCGCCCGAGTCAGCGGAACTCCCCCCTCCAGATCCCCCCTCTGAATCGTCAGAACAAGAATCAGAACCCGAACCTTCTGGAGAAGTTGAAGATGACTCACCAAAGGAGTTACCTGCTCCGGAACCTCCTGAGCAAAGCGAAGGAATACAACACCCCCCTCCACCACCCGCACCAAACC
>PBHQ01000041.1 GCA_002719475.1 Methanobacteriota archaeon
TAATGCCACGCTCGATGCGAATCCCAATAGTCCAAACAAAAGCGCAATTCGCAACGACTTCTGCGCTTTTTGGTCCTGACCTGAAGAAAGCAAACCATTTGTGGTAATGATCAACAATATTGCGGGAATCTGAAGGGCTAACCATTGCATTGGTAGCAAATCAATGTAATATGGTAGGGCAGCAGTCACAAGACCTGCAAGCGCTATGACATAGGCAATCATTCTCGAACGTTCAAGACCTATCGATGCAGGGAGAGTATCTCTTCCCTCATCAGCATGCAAATCCTGACAATCTTTGATTATCTCGCGGCTGAGATTGATTAGCAATGCAGTAGCAGCAACAAACCAAACCAATTTACTAGCCAGTGAACCTGTAGAAGCCGCTCCGAAGACGATTACTGCTCCTACCATTAGAGATATCGAGACATTACCTATTAATCCTCTATTCTTACTGGAGAATCCAAGATCATAGGTGAACATCAGAAAGGCAGCGATGCTCCAGATTAATGGAACACCCCACCAAGATATTCCACTTTGCGCTAGTACAATGCTGCAGGCCACCATCAGCAACAAAGATGTCAACCATGTTAAGACTGCAAAACGTTTGGCGAACTCACTACTTACTCTACCTGAGGGAATAGGCCGATAGGGGTGTGCCTTCGCATCTATAGTGCTATCAACTATGTCGTTGACAATGTTTCCAGCCATCATGAACGAAGCGACACTCAAGCCCGCTAAAGTTACTGGAAGATAGGTGTTAGAATCAAAACCAGACATATATCCACCAAGGATACAGGTCGCGGCCCCTATCAACACGTTTCCCGGCCTTGTTAGTTCTACCCAACCAGGAAGACTTCGCGACACGACAAGCCATCGAGAGGCGGGACTTGAGGATGTCCCTATGCTGCGGCACCTTCAGATAACGACCAAACGCATACTCTTACTCGAAAACCGCCCGGGACTTGCGAACTATCGAATCCCGATTTTGTAAAGCGTGAGTCCCTGGCTAGGACATTGCCCAATTGGTTCATTGTTGCGCCCCAGCGGAACCTATTATTCACGTGTTCAAATATCTCTGAAGTGTTGGCCTCACCCCTCTCATGCAAGAAATCGTAAACCGCTCCTCTCAAACGCTTGGTTCTACTCACGCTATTCCGCCTCCACGCACTCTGTCGATCAAATGCTCCCAAGTTGCTTTCCTGGCACTCGTCTTAGAAATCGGCCAAGATGAAACTCGCCAATGCATGGCTCCAGCATTGTCAGGCATTCGCCCATCTGCGGTAACAAGGTGCACATTCACCATACCCCATTTTGGCATATCTTGTATTTCGGTGGTTGACGGCTTCAATTGTTCAAAGCCCAGCTCTTCGAGTTGGTCCATCCCCTTTCTCTTCATAGTTGCTGTTTCTTCCTTCCACATATCAATGAAAACAGGAGAGAGTTGGGTGAGAGTGAAGGTATAACATGCCCTCAATAACCCATTTTCACTTTCAATTTTGAAGTGAAAGTGAAGACTGACCTATTAACATCGTCTTCCTTAAAGAGTGGGGCCGATTCGGCCAAATAACGCTCTGCTCGTGTAGTGTAGCGGCCCATCATGAAGGCCTCTCGAGCCTTCGACCCGGGTTCAAATCCCGGCACGAGCACTTGTTATCTGAGTATTATTTTCCTACTCGTGCCTTGCCGCGCCCTTCCTTCGTTGTGAATTCCTGATGATGGTCTTTGATGCTGGTTGGTTCTCAGTCCAGAACACTGGCCCAGCACGAACACTTGTGTTACTAGGCATTATTCTCGTGCTTTGGAATTAAAATTGAATTGAGGCAGGAATTAACGGAGAAAGAGATCTCCGCTAACTGCCCAAGAATGAATCCGGCGAGAATGGGACAGAGGTAACGTTTGACCTTCTGCAGGGGCCATAATCCATCTCCATGAATTCCTAATCGAGCGAGGTAGAGATTCCCACCATTCCTCTAGAATACCAGGCAATCTAGTCTTTACAAGCATGAAATCTCCAACTTGGGACGACAACTCCCGCAAGCGATTGAAATGTTCTTCTGGTTCTTCGAGCATCTCAGCATCGAGTTCCAACTTAACGACAATGTTTGCAGAGGAGGCATGAGCCAATTGCAAGTGTTTGACATCAGCGCGATGGTCTATACATACGAGCGAAGAGCCAAGCATCAAGCAATCTATCAACTCTTGATGATCAAATGTGTGCGGGTCAACCATCAGACTTTTGCAGCGTTCAGCCAATTCCTTGAGCGCCTCTATAGGTAGAATAGAATCGTCGCTTCTGCGGATTTCAATCATACAATCCAGTCTAGACAATTGTGGTGATGAAATTCCAACTTGCCCGGGTAACAAGTCTGTACCTGATAGTACAAATCTGGACCAGCGGACCTCGGGCATGATGTGGCCAAGGCCAGTCACCTATCGAAATATCCCCTACAAAGAGAATGCACCGTTGCATTCAACCGTATCGACTGGTACGGACTGATGTGGCGAATCGCAAATTGGGGTCAAGAAACAAAGTCCCAGCGGAACTAAGGGCGATATATCAACTGGTTCGCAAATACCCTGGAGTCTCCAACAAAGGCATGGTGGAGATGACCAATAATGATGAAAGAATACCCAATGATTTGTCCCATGAAGAGGGAGTCAATAGACTGTTGAAGGCATTGCGTAAACATGCCGAACAAGGAACTACACCACCGGTGGTCTCNCGAGCGATAATGGTTCATGACAGGATGCGTTCTTCTGGCCTTGGAGATGCTTTCAGATACCTGGTAAGAAGTGTAGAGAGAGGAGATTACTTTGGCCTTAGGGATATCCAAAAAGAACTAGGAACAAATAGCAATTCCTTCCAGAAAAAGTTCAACAACCGCATACCCAAACTTGCAGACGAGATCCCAGAGGTCGGGGAGGTTTACAACGCATGGTTGCATTTGCGATACNAGAATAACCCGATTGTACAGCTGCACGCCGAAGAATGGTAAAATCATTCTATAATCAGGANNNNCGCGTGAAACTGCCGTCGTCATTCTGTTTCCATCTTCCACAATCNGGTCCTGCGTACCATGTTCCTTCTGCATCGTATTGATATTCTCCAACCCAAGCAAGCCCTTGCCAATCTGCAACATGGGAGCCTATCGGAGGTATCCCCGAATTAGCATCCTCAACAGCCTTGTTCTCAATCAACAGACTGTCTAGTGCTGCGTTTGCCTTATGTTGAGATTGCTCGGAGACTGGCGGAGCCGAAATCAATGGCTCAAAAATCGGTTGGGCCGNAGTAACTGTTTCTTCAGGAACAGGCTCCTCATCAAACTCGACTTCTGACTCTTCGGAGAAACTAAGACGACGAATTAACATTGCAGACAATAGCAGAACTACCAAAGCAATCGATGTCCAAATCGCAGGAGTCTTGATACTAGAGAGGAACCCTTCTGGCTTAGCTTCCAGAGACACTGTTATGGAGAGATTATTGTCGCCCTCATTCAATTCTGCAACCTCATCAAATGGATCTATAGTGGCAGTGAATATCCACTCACCAGTCTGTTCAGGCCACAAATCAATGGTTATTGTCCAGATTCCATTGACTGCTAAGCCACCCGATCTCGTTTCACTCCATCCAGCCATTACAATACCATCTGGCGAGGTCATAGTTATGTTCACGAACAATGGAACTTCCACGGGCTCACCAACATTGTTGACAACCATAGATACTCGGAATCTGTCGCCGATGACTGCACTAGATACATCACTGGTAAAACTGGACATTTCAAGATTTGGACCGTTACTGGTCAATGGCATTGTGAGCCAAGGAGTCTCATTGCTATTTCCTNCGTCCTCAATCATCAATGAGCGGCCTGATTCATCTGTAGCTGCAACCCAGCATATCAATTGGGCCGCTATAGGAAGNTCAGATGGTCTACCAAGGCCACTCATATTGAATTGGAATGAATANACNCTGCGNTCCTCGAANACNCCNACCGGTTCTGCANTTACCGNAGCAACTGGCCATTCGATTCCATCNGANACAACTTGGCAATCAGCTGTTGCAGAGTTTCTNAATTCCACATCATCCGAAATACTGGCNGTCACCACGATGTAAGAAAGNTGGTAGCGACTTGGNGGANTATGGCTGGCAGGAGGTAGNAATACTGGNTCTTCAGCATCNACTACGAGNGTAATGNNCTCGCTNNGTGCAAGACTCTGCCAGCCCATCTCATCGAANATCTCGATTTGGACNTCCCCNTGACCNCCGCGTGGCGGGTCCANNAATTGTGTCAACATCTGNCCTTGNACCAATTCCACAACTTGTTCCCCNCTCCAATCCTCGCCNTGAATANTTCCNCTCCAACGCATCAAAACAAGGCCNTGCATAGCAATNCCNGAAGANCNATGCTCNATGTATGCAGAAACCTGNAAGGTATCNCCAAGAGCCAACACNTGCCCATTCTCAACTACTCCAGAAACTGGNCCAGTCATGTCATTTATAGTCAAATTACTNACTANCAAGTCTGTTGCNAAAAACCAAGTTTCATCNGAATCAAACAAAACGCTACCATCGATATCAACAACAANAATCTCTACTTTNCCCAACTCAATTTGAGTTAGATCTATTCGCCANGTAGGAGCAAATGAAATGTCCAAGAACATAGANTCCTCNGAATANGTTGCAACGCAAGANATACTCTCNCTGATTANTCTGTCATCNAAGGAATTGCACCCCTCNCCCCCNGATAACCAACGCACTCCAAGTTGCNNATCTCCTCCAANTCTCAACTCAANCTTCTGNATGTCAGTNAGAGAATTAGCATCGCTNAACTCGATNATCCAGCCAGANTTAACNCCNGGNTCTAGNCTCAANCCCTTACCTGCCACAACAGTCCCATTTGGNATGATNCCTTCTAGAACAGCATTGCGCGAATCTCTTGTCTGCCAAGTCAAGAANGGNGANGTTGCACCATTCTCNGGGAAGGGNTGGTTGACAATATCATNCCCTGAAATTATCACTTCNACTCTACCGTGATCACTGTTNGAGGTATCGTCAACNGTGAANTTNANANATACGTAATTTCCATATTNCTCTNCGGTGAACNNTTTTTCGATGAATTCCTCNATCTGAGCAATTCCATCCAATGGNGAGGTGTCGTTNCCATCATTATCGCCNTCNACCCAAACNTGCACAGCAAGACTGTCNAGAGTTAAGCCACCGGGTTCCCAAAGNGTAATCGAAACATTNCGATNCATNTGNGCGTTAATGTAAGAGTTGTTTTCGGGGATGCTATCGTATAGAATAGGGCCTGAATCATCNACCATCAAAACNACCTTGTCANCCCCGCTAGTCATATTGTAAGTTAATACTGACCNTGCCTCTATNTGGACCTCAAGAGAACCATTTTTACCNGGGGGTAATTGCAAAGNATGTTCTCTACTNGATTCAAGAGNNGTCCACNCNGTCGAAGTATTCCACCAGCCAACNGTTCCTGNAACATCTTCNNTCATTAGGGAGNCGNATAATCTAGTATCNATTCCTGAACCATCGTNNTCAGTACCGGTTGANGGNAACACTGGNAGNACTGNGGCCTTGATNTCTGCTCCATCAGANATGGTTCCACCGATTGAATAATCCGACCAATCACTGCCTCCCCATNTTGCCAANAGTTCTGACATCTGCACTTCTAAATAATCATCCAATTGGGTGATATCGGTTAACAAGTGCTCCAATATNNCNCCNGTGCTATTNGCGCTACTAGTGCCAAANCGAATGGTGCTAGCNGATATTCCNTCNGCCAATGATAGATTCCAAGACAGATTATATCCNCCTGAATCAACNGAAAGAAGNTNAACANTGGTTCCTGCNAACAATAGCCCATGNGGGTCATCAATGTTGAGAACNCCNNCAGGNGTNCNGCTTAGATTAGCNCNAAGGNNAGGNTCTCCNGNATCGGCTGTTGACAGCCATAGNACATCATTNANAGANCCCGTAGAGATACGGTGNCCTGTNACAATCTGAGTNGGTTCGGCNCGCGGATGCATGATNGANGGTGGNGGTNGATGGAATCCAACNTGATCTGCTTCAATCTTGATGTTATCCAATTCTGGAATTNTCCATTCTTGTAGGTTCTCTGTAGCNATTCTTACTCTATACTCNATNTGATTGGCTTCGACTGAAGGTAGAGNAGTACTGCCGGGCTCANACCAACTNGAGATGCTACCATCAGGGCCTTNCCACATCGAAGAAGAAAGNCCAGCNGCCTGCATGTGNCTACGAATCTGTGCCTCTATGTGAGTACCAGTTGGAGTATTAGCNGTTATTTCTAACAANGTCGGACGNCAAGTGAATTCCNCNCCNGGCCTCATATCAATAGANGCTGAATTTANCCAGCCTTCATGNNAACTNANATTACCAGCAGTATTCACTTCNTNTGAATACATGACATTCCATGTNGAATANAGNTAGGTNGAGANGTCTCCTGTNCCTGCAACNACTGTNCCATNAATTTGAGCAGCTGTNANGTCCAANANTCCTATTGNNAAATCACCNTGATATTGCCATACNCCNGAATGNGGGTCAAAACCCCATGTTTTCTTGGAATTNGAACCATACCTTCCTCCTATTATGAGAATNTCTTCGTGNAGGACNACGCTTGCATGTCCGAACAANGTCTTNGGCATGTCNGGCAAGTCCCACCAGGTATCATTGCTCGGCTCATAGACCTCNACATCATCATATTCNACNGGTGCAATCCACCAACTGGANGANGTATGATTNGCACCACCCATGGCATATAATCTTCCNTCAAAAGCNGTNAATGTCAGACCCCATCTNGAACGATTCATGTCTGCCAAAGTAATCCATTCGTCAANATNNGGATCATATCGAAATGTTTTGTTGGAGGGATTCTGACCTGTATTCTTNTTGACTCCNCCTGAGACATAGAGATAACCATCCATCGTAGTTACTCCAGCGTTGCCCACAGCATGTCCANCGGGCAANGATGCNCCCTNATACCAAGTCTNNTTAGTCATATTGTAAATCTGCAGCATNCCAGTAGCNTCTNTAACCGGGTTACTATTTGTTGGCCACCAATCACCAAANACCAGNACCTTGTCTCCAATCCTCTCAGCACCTGCATACTGTTGAGCACTAGGCATACNAGTTCCTGTAGTCCAACTGTCATTGNTAACGTCGTAAATNTGTACAGAGNTNGATGCNNNCTCGTCATTATTTTGAANGGGNTTTGGATCTTCTCTTCCTCCGATGAACCATACTTNATTCAATTCCTCGATTGCAACGGCTGCAGAACCTGTAACTCCAATCGGCGTNCCGGATACAATTGCCCATTGCAATTCAGGGCGCTCAAGCACAGGTTTACCCTGTTCGCTAAGATTCAAACCAGTACGACTGGCACCATTGCTCGACCAATTGTCTTCATTGATTACAACACTTGCAATTGTTTCGTATTCTAAACTCTGATCATTTGCATAGAATGGAGTCAAGACCGAAAGTAGCATTACAGAAACCAAAGATACTGCTACCATTGGAAGTCTGCCCATATTTGTTGGACTAAGATGGAAGACTTGTTTCTTTTTGTTGAATGCTGAGCCTTAATTGACGAATTCACAACACATTCATTGCATGGGACCTGTTGCGCGCCCCCGCTGTGGTATAGATGTCGAGGGATTATGTCGCCAGACACCCCAAAACGGGTAGGCCTCTAGAGAGAGAGGAACGGCCACAGAAACAGCGTCAAGTCAAGAAGTTGACAAGGGGCCCTTGGAGCATAATGCCGGAAGAAATGGTCATTCCTCTTGCAATGGCTGAAGTCCCTAACTTTGAGTTGCAATATGAAGGAAGGAAGTTGAAAATCGGTAGACCCGCAGGAATCAGAGCCTTACCACGTTTAGTTTCAAGCGATGTCAAAAGGATGCACACTGCTTTGGTAGAGGGGTTGTCTGCAGATAATCCAGANGTTCGCTTGGCGTCTATAGAAGTNTTACCTATTTGCGCACAGAGACAATCAGATAGCCTCTTTGATTTGTTGGCCGAACTACTTGATGACGACATCCTCATGGTCCGTCAAGCAGCTTCAAGGTGTCTTGGTGAGATGGCTCCAGATTTCCCTTCCGGCACAGATACCTTACTGCACATCGAAATTCGACATACGATTAGAGCAAGAAGAAATGAAGCTTGGAAAGGACTGCGGTCATTGTGTCACTCTTGGCCCGAAGTTGCGGCTGACCATATTGATCGANTGATTAGAGAAAAGGACANCAGCCTGAGAAGAGATGCTGCATCTCTATTGACAAGGTTGGTGAAGAAATCCGGTGCAAAGGTTTGGGACTTGATTCTCTGGTGCTTACAAGATGAAGATGACGAAGTAAGACGAAGAGCCGCTAATACTCTAAGGCCATTGGCAGAGAATCAACCAAAGGTCGCTTTGCTCATGGCTGAATCAGCCCTATTTGACAGCGATGAAAAGGTTAGATCAAAGGTTTTGAAGTGCCTCAATCTACTAGATTCATCATCTACTCGTCTGAAAACTCTGGTTAGCGATGGCTGCCGTGTCGCCGACGTTGCAGTGCGCAGAGCCTGCATTGCAATGATTCCGAGGTTGTACTCACAAGATAGCGCTAGAGAACTGGCCACAGATCTACTGAAACAGGAGACTGCGGAAGAATTACGCAAGGATCTTGAAGAACTGATTATTGACAAACAACTCGAAGGAGATGAAGCGACAAAGAACGCTTTCCTCGCACCAGCGGAACCTGTTCCCGCGAGGGACAAAGAGATAATTGCCAGCATGCAAGATAAGCCACCTCCAGAAGCGATAACCGATACCAGGAAGATGTTGAAGAACAATGATTCTAGTAATCCCGATAGTCAAGATGAGATGCGGCAGGATTAAGAAAGTCGCTCAGGTCGCCGGCCCACCGAAGGTGTAGCAATGTCAGAAGATGGTGTCAGCGGCCGAGAAGAACAATTCGACAGGCTGTGGGAAGGGCAGACTCCAAAGGGAATCAACCGTGCCAAGATGCTCAAGTTCAGACAATACATCCTAGAACATGTCAGGCAGAAGCGACGTCCTCTGACCTATGAGAATGCCAAGCGCTACTGGATGGGCGAGATCCAGAAGGAAGAGGCTGAGAGCGAGAACTACTGATGCAGGTTGTTGGGCGCCCCCACTCGGCGCCCGTGAAGGAACAGGAGTGGAGGCAAGAAAATGATAACCAAACAGAAATTCAGCGACTGGGGCTTTGAAGATTCCATCAATAATGGAATTTCACAACTAGGCTGGGAGAACGCTACATGGATTCAATTTGAGGCAATCCCTGCTGCAAGAGCAGGTAGTAATGTCATCGGCCAAGCAAGAACTGGTTCAGGAAAAACTGGTGCATTCGGAATTCCGATTGTCGAACAATGTCAACCCAAAGGGTCCCTGCAGGCTCTGGTTCTTGCACCTACTCGTGAATTGGCGAGTCAGGTGAAAGAAGAGTTCAGTGCTATTCAAGGCGATAAAGGATTGAATATTATCAGTGTCTATGGAG
This sequence comes from Methanobacteriota archaeon, assembly GCA_002719475.1. The sequence continues at coordinate 9,556 of PBHQ01000041.1, forward strand.
GAGTAGATATCGATAAACAAGCCAAGAAACTCGACGCTGGAGTAGATATCATCGTCGGAACACCTGGGCGAGTTATGGACATGAATAAACGCGGACACATAGACTTGGCAAGTCCACAACACTTCATTCTCGATGAAGCTGATCGAATGCTGGACATGGGTTTCATGCCCGATATAATGTGGATAATTGAACGCATGAGCAATCGTCAACAGACCCTTTTGTTCAGCGCTACTTTCCCGCAAGAAATTCTCGATGCNGCCAATGAATTCATGCCTGAGCACATTCATGTTAGTAGTGGCGAATTCGAATTAGATGTTCCAGATATAGAACAAAGAGCGATTCGAGTTGGAAGGGCAAACAAACTTTGGGCCTTAGGAAGGATTTTGAGTCAAGAAGATGAAGGGCAATCAATCATTTTCTGCAACACTAAGAGAATGGTTGACATGCTGGTCGAGAGATTAGCCAAACACCNCTTTACTGCTACTGGTCTACATGGAGACATGCCTCAAAACAAGAGGGAGAAGGTTGTAAATGGATTCAAAGATAATGAATTCAACATCATCATCGCCACAGATGTTGCAGCAAGAGGCTTGGATGTNGACAATGTTTCTANAGTCATCAACTATGACTTGCCCGATGATTTGGATTCTTATGTACACCGAATTGGCCGAACTGGAAGAATTGGGCGCAAGGGAGAAGCCTGGTCATTCGTAACCCGAAATGATGTCCCTACAATCAATAAATTACGCTCAACCTTNGGCTTGGACATTACAGATTGTGAGACTCCAGAACTTCCTGATTCTGTATCTCGTGACCCAGTGCGCCAAGTTGATGATTGGAGCGAAGTCGCTGATGTCTTTGGAATGGTTCCTTTCCGCTTGAATCTCAATAGCAATGATGGAATCTCTAAGCGACGTCTGATCGAGCATACGATGGGATTGATTAGACTACCAGAATTAGCATTAGGAGATATCAGCATTGATTCACATGAAATTATCCTAGAAGTGCATTCCTCNAAGGCAGCTTACGTCAGAGATGCTCTCAACGGATCAGAANTTGAAGGAAAAACAATCAAAGTTGAGATCTGATTNTTCACTTTCTGCTTCATTTGAAGAATCTGTACGATGTACCTGAATCATCGTACAAGCCAAGGTTATCAGACCGATAGTTCCCAGAGACCAAGCCGTAGATATCGCTTCGTCGTGATCCCGAACAGCACTACCGCAACGCTCTGATATCTCATTCAATGAGTCGCAATCCTCCATCTGCGTCATCGCAGCCTGTGCCTCAGGGCCGAACCATGAATGTGCAGCCATAGCGAAGAATACCAAACATAGAACCACTAGTCCCATGTGAACAGGCTTCCAAACTTCNCTGCGTGAGAACCTCCAGCCCATACCCGCATCGGTCTGAGTAATTCTCGAGGGGCCTTTAGCCCAGAAGAACCATGCTGTCCACATACCAACTAGAATCAACAGGAAACCCCATTCAAACATCATATGGTGAAAGTCATACATTTCTCCTGTACAATAGATTCCGCGCGGATCAGCATCACAACCCGAGCGTGCGAATGGATATAGAAGCAACAACCGAACTATGTTTAGAACAAAAACTAACGAGCATAGAACTGCAATGCTCTTGATTTTCACACGTTGTGGAACTCCCTCTGTAAGCAATACTAATGTGGTTATGAATAACATCTCGTGAATCCCTGCACATTCATCTCCAACGTATAGAGCAACACGTCCATCTGGGAAATTATGATGCAGTAGATCAACCCTTATCCACCATCCTTGATGCATGGCAAACTCGGTACTTCCNGCACCGTAAATCAGAGTTGATGCATGATGCCAGATGAAGGCTTCAAGCGTCTGAATCCAAGCCAAAGTGTTAGATGGTTGAGTAAGGAACCAATACAATAACTCAACTAGTAACAAAGCCAGAGGAATTCGCAGATATCTCAGTCCAAGTTGACCAACTTCGGCCCATGACAAGTCCTCCTTGGGGGCAGACAAGGTCTGTTCAGCGCCCCCTCCCATATTTATTGAAGCCAGACTTTGCGCTTTGAGTCATGTGGTACAATTTAGTTGAAGAAGCACATCGTCGGGTTGAAAAGCAAGAGGCAGAAGGCACGGCCATGAACGAGGTTGTGGCTCTAGGAGAGGGGTCTGATGAAACTCCGAACATGAGTCTCGATGTACTAGGCTTCCAATGCCCAATACCGGTTGCAAGGACCAAATCCGCCTTGATGAAGATGCAGAATTCAGAAATTCTCGAAATGTGGGCTGACGATCCTGAAACGCTGCACGACATACCCGCCATGCTTGAGCGTTTGGGAGTGCAATTGCTATCCATAGAAGGTGATGCAGGTGAGTACCGATTCATGATGAAGGTAGGTGATAGAGATGAGTGAAGAGGATATCTTACTAACCGAAGACGAAGTTCCTTCCATAGCCAGACTTCCAACAGTAAGTGGTGAGTTTCAAATTCGTGTCTTTAGGGAAGAACATAGTGGACTCGATCATGTTGCATTGACATTGGGTAGTATGGAAGGTCCGGATCCTGTATTGGTGAGAATGCACTCAGAATGCCTGACGGGAGATGCATTCTCCAGTCTGCGATGTGATTGTGGTCAACAGTTGAACAGCGCACTTCAAGCCATACAAGAACATGGCTGGGGCGTTCTTCTATACCTTAGGCAAGAAGGAAGAGGTATTGGACTTCACGCGAAGATTCAAGCATATCATTTACAGGACAAAGGAGCGGATACATTAGATGCAAACCTGATGCTTGGATTACCAGCAGATGCTAGAGATTATCGCATAGCAGCCAGAATGTTGGAATCATTGGGCATCTCTAGAGTTAGCCTGTTAACCAATAACCCTGACAAAGTTGAGCAGTTGATTAGCAACGATATAGATGTAGTAGAAAGAAGACCTTTGGTAGTCGGAGTCGATGTTAACAATCGATCATATTTGGCGACCAAAGCTGAACGCATGGGGCACCATATCAATGATGAAGAGTTGAATGGTGATTAAAAACACGCGATGACAAGAGTCATGTTCTATTGCCAACAGGACAGTGCGTTCACATGTCTCAAAATGCTGAGGAGGACATCGCCAGAGTACTGGCACTTACTTGGAGAGGTATCGATTCTGGACTCAAAGCAGAAGATATCGCCCGAATATGGAGTCTAGACCAGCGTTGGTTACAACCGCATGAAGCAGATATTGCAGTCTCAGCTATTCTGGAGAGTGGCTGGTTGAAGCAAGTAGAAGAAGGACTTGCTCCAGTTGAATTGAGAAGAGACTTGAATCCTGTACTAGGATGGTTTCCCAGGCCAAGCAATCTGATGCATCCCCCCCCTTACAGACAAGAAACTGTTCGCCAAGAAAGCATTGTAGAAGAGGAAGAATTCGAGGCTCCAATGAACGAGGACAAGAGTTTCGATGAAGTACACATGCTGATTTCAGAGAAAAGCGGGCTAGATCCAGACGAGATTAAACGCAGATGCAGTCGTAAAAAGCGAGCATTAGGCACGGTTGAAGATTGGATGTGCCTAGCATTAGTGGCTAGAGAACAAGGATTAGACATCACTTCGTTAGCTTCTAGTCTTCGCTAGAAGAGAGGCCTTCTTTCTGGGAACTCATGACCAACAATACCGGCATGACTATTACGGTTAGAACTAGTGAAAACATGACTGTCAAAGAAGTTACTAATCCGAAGTCACGAATTACTGGCATTGGTGATGCCAAGAGCACCATGAATCCGCAGATGGTAGTACCAGCGGATAGACCCAAAGCGACTCCAGTAGTTGAAAGCGTGCGTTTCATCGCTTGCCACGGATTGTCACCTTGAGCAGACTCAACCTCAAATCTACGCCACACATGTATCGAGTAATCGATTCCAATTCCAATCGTCAATGCAGTCACCATGACTGTTAGTACATTCCAGTTCAAACCGAATATGACCATCGAACCAACAACCCACAAAGTTGCCAAAGCGACCGGTGTCAAAGCGACCATCGCGGGCATTAATCTGCGAGTCAGAATCACTAAAACCACAAATGAAACTGCAAGACTAATCGCCGTAGATTCAACTTGTGAATCATTCAATCCATCTAGGACCGCATCCAACATGACCAAGTCCCCAGTTACTGTGATGACTGCGCTTTCTGCCATGGCATAACGAATCGTACCACTACGAGATTCCGTTCCCAATTGCTGCTCGATTTCATTCACAATTACGCTGCTCTCTGCACTGGTTGCAGCCACTACGCGAACCTCCATTCTAAGTGCGCTTATCTCGCCATCCTCCATAGCGACAACCAAAGAAACTCTATCTGACCATGAACGACCAGTCAATGGGTCGCTAATTTCATCGTCATCAGCCAGATCAACNAGTGCTGCTGATAGATTAACCTCCAAAGATGAGTTATCTCTGACTAAATTGTTTCCATACATGGCTAGATTATATTGCTTGCCGAAAGACTCGTCACTCTGGACCTTATCTCTGAGAACCGTATAGATTCCCTCGTATGCAGGATGTTCACTAGAACGTTCAACGCCCACCACGCCATGTATGTGTCCNAGTCGATTATCCAAAGTATCCAGTTGATTTAGAAGGGNAGAGTCGGCAACTATGCTATCTTCCCCATCTANTGGCTCCCAAAACAAATAGACGAGTTTCCAAGCCGAAGCGGTATAGGATTCCTGTAACTCTTGACGCACCTGCATGACAGGCATTTCATCGTCTAGGAAGTCACCCAAGTCGAATTCTGTTTCCAGATTTGCCGCTCCAAATACAGAAGCGAAAGATATGACTACTGCAGTAATCAATACCACGGCCTGATGTTTCTTTTGGATGCCAAGAACTCCATCTACTATTCTCGGGAATCTTAACGGAGAACGAATTGTGCGATTGGAAACTGCCTTATCCATCAATACATGCATTGAACCCACCACCACCGTTGAGGCTAGGAAAGCGGAAACAACACCCAAAGCCAAAGCCATNCCAAACATTCGCACAGGAGGAAGATCNGAGAAAATATTGGAGAGGAAAGCAGCAACGGTGGTCAATACAGCTAAAGAAAGAGCAACCGATAATTTCTGACAAGATAGTAGCCAAGATTGTGCGGCATCTAGACCTTCTTCCCTGAAAGACTCATATCTCCTTTGCAAGTGAATGGAATAGTCGATACCCAAACCTAGAACTAAAGGAGCAACAGCAACCTCAAGTGCTGAAAATCGCGTTCCTAATGCAGCCAACGTTCCATATGTCCAGATTAATGCACATGACAATCCAACCAAAGGAAATGTCACTCCTCTTATTGAGCGGAATGCAATCGCAAGAATGACCACTACTACCAAGGTCGAAAGAATAACGAGAAGCACTAGATTGTCAAAGGTTCCATCATCGATATCATGAGCGATAAGGTCCAACGAAGCAAGTGAGTAAGTTAATTCTGACTCCTCTGATANTTCAGCAAATTGTTGTCTGATAAGATTCTGTTTTACCTGTCTAGGCTTAACATCCAAAGAAGGATCGATTTCCAAGACCCATAGTGTTGAAGAGGCTATAGGANTAGCATCTCCATCACCTCCATCTAGATAATCACAAACCTTGCTATACTGCAAATCNCTNTGCAGTAATGAATCGCGTGCAAATGATGCCAGCGAATCGACTTGATCATCTCTTTCAGATAAACAATTAACATCCTCATCGACAACCAAATCGAGTAACTGTGCCCAAGATTGCAACTCGGAGATNTTAGTTCCATCGCCTTCCTCTTGAAGAGCGGTTTCGACAATGCTGGGAGCNGCTATTTCTGTAGCAACCAAATCCTGATTACTATGTGAAAAATTACGAATCTCTTGAAGATGGGTATGCATAATCTGCAAGGTGGCTATGTCCAAAACATTGCCACCATCATCTCTTTCGACATGGATGAAAACTGGTCGAGATTCGGCCGGGAACAACTTCTCCATACGATCGGTTGCATCCGAGGCTTCATTGTCTGGGGCGAATTCTGACAAATCGGTATGGAAAGTAGGAAGGTCAGGCACCAACTGCAGCAATAGAACTGTAGTCAACACAGCAGATACTGCAATAATGGGCCAAGAAGCCTTATCGAAACGCCTAGCAGCATTGTCTAGCCACGCGGGCTTGTCATCCTGCATGCTTGTCGGAACGCGATTGGGTTGATAATGGAAAGGGAGGCAAGTGCCCCTGTAAGGGGCATATCCAACAGCATAAGGTTCAAGGAGGCCTCTTGAGTCGGCGGACCGTTCGATATGCCCATCAAGGTCCTGTTGCGAGAAAAGAATGAACTTAGATTGCGTTTCATTGGCGAGAGTCACACCTCTCTACAATTGTTCCGACAACGCTGCAATGATCACAAGAATGTCGATTACGCTAACTACTTTCCTGGACATCCAGATTTAGATGAGCCCGAGTTCTACCTTAGAACCAAGGGTAATGCATCTGCTGAAAAGGTGCTGAAGGACCTCTGTTCTGATTTGGTCAAGGATTTCTCCAAGTCCTCAATCTGAAGGTGCTGGCATGTCAGCCAGCCTCAGCGAAGCCATCGGCTTAGCCGGAGAAACGGTAGCTGCAGGCGGCATTGGAGGAATACTCAAAGCACGAGTTTCTGATTTCAGAGTCGAAGAAGAATCGAAGACTGTATCTCTAGATAACAAAGGGAGATTTACTCTGGCGCGCATTACTTTGACCAATTGGGAGACTAACCGCTTCGTTAAGCAATTAGCAAAACGCTTGCGGATTTCCTCTAATCGAATTTGGTTTGCTGGGACCAAGGACAAACGCGCCATCACAAAACAGCTATTCGTTATTGATTGCAATATTCGGAAAGTGCAAGAAATCGAAATGACAGACGTAGAAATTGAGATTCTGGGCAGAACGCATCAAAAACTGGGTTTTGGCAGTCACCGAGGTAACCGCTTCACAATCGTGGTCAGAGGTTGTGCACACGAAGATGGAAGTGCTATGAGCGAAGATGAGGCCATGGCAGAGATTGAGAAGATTAAGTGCAAACTTGAAGAACGACTCGGCAAGGGTAGGTTCCCAAATTTTGTCGGGCCACAAAGATTCGGTGCTGGAAGGCCAGTTACAGCAGAGGTTGCAAAGTTCCTGCTGACAGGCGACATCGAAGGCGCAGTCTCAACTTACATTGGATTCCCCGGACCTGATGAGCAGAAAGAAACGGCAGCATTCAGAAAGTGCTGGAGAGATACTAAGGATCCAGAAACTGCATTGCAGTTGGTTCCAGACCACCTAGGTTGGGAGCGTGAGATGCTTAGGCACATTGCAGAAAATCCTGAAGATTATACTGGCGCCTTCAATAAAATGCCCAAATCGCTGCAACTACTTTCTATTCACGCCTTGCAATCACTAATCTTTAATCACCATCTACAGATGAGAATCGATGATGAGGTGCCGATAAGTACCCCTATAGAAGGAGATATTGTGGGCCCCTTAGATGAATCAGGATCTCTTGAAGTATCTAGAATGGTCAAGACAATCTCATCAACCTTGCCGCGAATTGAGAGAAATTGTCAACTCGGACGACTAGTGCCGACTGGAGTTCTGCCAGGAACGAATACTGAAGAGCCTGGAAAATATGAGAAACAGGCCTTGGAATTATTGGGTCTTGAGGACACATCGTGGAAAGTCGAAGAAATGCCACGCTTGTCTAGCAAAGGTACTCGGAGACCATTGGTTGGAACTTTTCGGGAATTTGTGGTTGATACAGTTCCAATTGCAGATTCGAGTACACTTGGTGAGAAGTGGCAAGGAGAGCCTGCCGAAGAAGAAAGATGGCACCCTGAAGGAGCCTGTATCAAATTCCGATTCATACTACCTAGCGGCACCTATGCAACGACACTACTACGCGAATTCATGCGCAGTCCCATACATCAGATGTAATCAAAGGAATTTTCAGAGAAGACCCATCTCGAGAACTTCTACCTCTCCCACATCTGATAGATCACGTACTTTGGATTCAAACTGGTCAACCAAACCTTCTCCATCATCCATTACGACGTGTAGTTGAATGAAACGAAGTCCAAATGCTAGAGGTTTGAGGTCAACAGCCTGAATGTCGAAGACCTCATCAGCAAAATCACGAATCTCAGAAGCTACAGCCTCGATATCCGTATCGCCGTCCTTGCCCATTACCTTGTATGTGATAGCAACTTGACCCATCAAAACACCTCAGGGACCTCGGAAGCCACAGTCTGGACATATCCAGTGTACTGCTTGATTACGGCACCTTGGACTTCTTCCGATAGAATAGCCACATGCGGGACAAGGGAAGGAAGTGCTGGCAGCCTCTACCAATGGCACTCCAGATGCTGTACAGACACTTGCACGATCACTCATCATATGACCTCGGTCGAGTGGCCCACATGGTTCCCCTCTTTATGGTTGCTCAAGTTGCATACCCCTTCATTGTTCACCCAATGACGGTCAGTCGGCCGTTTCTGCCGCTGCTAACCACCATTTGCGAACCTTTTCTTCTACACCAACCAGATTCGATTCTGACAATGTCACCTACTTTCACTTGTTCTACTTCATCTCCCCATAAAACAAGCCCTACAATTCCAGTCTCATCCCTGCCACAAGCTGCTGCAACATAACCACTCCAATTCTCGGAAGATACCATCCTCTGTGGATATCTGCGTAAGACTACCATCTCGATTCGGCCTATTGGTCTCTCTGCAACCAAAGAGTCAACTCTTGTTCTTGGGATAGTGATGGGAGGTGCTTCGCTGTAATCTCTACCAGGGATTGGATCTTTGGTACCAAATCCTGCTTCTCTCAATATTGCGATTCTACGTTGTTCATCATCCATGCTCTCACATAGCGGAGCATTTCAGTCAACGTAGATTAATTGCTACTCTTCTTCACCACTACGTCGAATCACTCGGAATCTAGTACTGATTATGTCCTCAACTACCTCATCCTCATCATCATCGAAAGCCTTCTCCATTGCTTTGACCACTTCAGGCCCATCCTGGCCGGCAATCCATGGTTTGTGATTAATGC
>PBHQ01000042.1 GCA_002719475.1 Methanobacteriota archaeon
TTTTCTCAGGCCCTCCAAATGAACTCCTTTTATCAAAAAAGGGGCTTTCACGTCCAACCGAGCAATCAATCGAATATTAGTCATTAAACAGACTTATCAATGACTTTCCCTATCTCCAGAGATTAGGCAGTTTGTATTATTATCGAGACACAACACAATGCGATTGTGCTGAGACCAAATCCACTAAATGAATTTAAATAAATGCTAGACTTATTAACAGCAAGACTGCCTTAGATGCGCCGTCATGCAATTGCCTTGGAATAGGGATCTTTTAAGGTCTAACATTTGCCTATTAGGTCCAAAACTTAGTTTGGATGGTTGTAATGTGGGTGCCGCCCTTCCGCTGAGGGGGACACCAAAACAGCTTCTTGAACAGTCCGACGCATTAGGGATGAATTCATGTAACGAAAAAAATTGTAACAATCTGTCCGTTGTTGGTCAGCATCTCTTTTCATTGCAGATTTCACCGACACAGAATTACGCGATACTAAAACAAATTCTCGCGGCTCCTTTATAGCATATTGCGAAAGTGGGTGACGATACCCANCCGCAATCCACTCAGAAATATTATAGTCGCTCTCAGATCCAATTTCGTCTACAAATTCACGCTTCGGATTAACAATCATCTGCTTTGAAAATTTCAAGAGCTGTTCAGATTCTTTCGCAAAAGCTGCCGCATTCTCCCCTCGATACAATTCAACACACGCACGCTGGATATCAAGCAAAAACCCGGGATTATCATCTTCGAAGAATGCCTGCACAATGAAGGAATAAAGCATCCGATGTTTGCTCAGAGAGACGGTTTGTTCCTTGTCGCCTTTCAGTTCATCAATTCGCTTTTGAATATCCTCTTTTAATTCATCCTCATTTTCATACATATGGCTTGTATAGTTTTCTTGATATCGGAAAGCCAAAGAAGATGCATATGGATATCGGCCACGGTTGTCGATAATTTCATCAAATAAGTCCGTGGCTTCAATTTTCGATATGAGTGCGTGAAGGAGCAATTCTTTTGCATATCCATAATGGTAACACATCTTCAAAAGAAACTCATACAGCAGGAAGCGTTTCCAATCAGCATAGGTGAAATACTTAGACTCGACTGCAATCTCATCACATTCCGTACTTATAAAACCATCGCCAAGGGTGATCGCATTTTCAGCCAACATAAATCTACCCTTGTAACCGAACTGTTCACGCATTTCAGGCCGGTATAGTTCGGCCCCTTTGAGCAGCCACAAAACATTTATTGCTATAGAGTCAAACCGCATCTCCACGGTGGTGTTAATCACCTTTTTCATGGACTCAAGNGTCTCTCCTGGCAATCCAAAAATTAACTCTGTCGCTGTCGCAATGCCATTTGCGCGTGCAAACTCTAGTCCGGACAATGCCTCATCGCGAGTAGCTGAAGTTCGTTTGGTTGCTTTCAAAACTTCTGGAGTGGTCGTTTGTAGTGAGATGCACATAAGCATAAGAGGTTTGAGGATAACGGCCAAGCGGCGTGTTCTCTCCGTCAATCGCTTAGCCGAATAAGCCTTCAGGCCAACCGGGTACCCATGCCTATCAAAAGATTCCCGTATAAAACTTCCGACCTGAACATCATGTTCAATGATACCAAAATTGTCATCAGATAATCTCAGAAATCGATTTTTGGCATTTTTTCTCAAATATTCTATTTCACTNGTAATTCGCTCGTAGGAGAAATGCCTAACCTTCCCACTCTGCGANCCGGACACACAATATTTACATAAGTACGGACATCCACGAACATTCTGTATGATAGGCATAAGGTTTGGATCATTTAGGAGATCATCGAANAGGCCNGTCAAATAAGGTGATGGAATTTCATCCATGTCTCGGACTATATTCATTGGCAGTCCCATTAATAATTCGCCTGAATCTAGCCCACGGATGCCATCTATTGCGGCTTGTTTTACCGATTTTATTGGGTTTTCTCCTTTCTCATGTGCCCCTATAGCCGCGCCTACTANAGCGGCAAACGCATATTCGCCATCTCCATAAATAAGACAATCGATCTGTTTATGAGACTCTAGAAAGACAACGTTATCCTTGGGAGAAACTTCAACATTCGCCCCTCCCATAACAGTAATGCAATNTGGATTTACACCCTTGATAAAGTTGGCAGCTTTTAACGAGAGGTTAGAATTCCAATCATAGCTCCCGAAGCCCGCTATGTCTGGGGGAGAATCAAGCACTGCTTTTCTAAGTTGATCAAATGTTCGGAAAATAATTACTTCGACTGAGTCCGCATAAACTTTTTTACAGTAGGACCCAACATAACCAACACCAATTGGTATTGATTTATTGTCAAGTTCAACTAATTGATTGGCCAAGTCTGCTAAATAAACGCGCATATGAAAATACCCAAGTCTACGATCTTAATAAAATTCATCAAAGGTACAAATAACACGACTAGTATTCACAAAANGCCTGCCTTTNAAACTCTAGATTTTTTTAACTATGTATATCATTCCAACCAAACAGCATACCGTAATTTCCAGCTATTATCTTCATATTTCCACAGATGCGGTGACCGGTTTTGNTCAGTTAGAGCATTAAAATAAGCCCTGTCTACAATTGGCTGCTCAAACATTTTAGACGCTATGGGAAAATCAGATAATGGTAAGCTTATAAAGTTCAGAATTTCATCGATAAACCTCTCAGGAAACTCTCCATCGTAACGTCGGACAAGTGCAATAGCTTCCTCTCTNGTGATATCTCCGGATCTTACTTCCTGTGCAGCATCATAGGTTGCCCTACCGATCCCAAATTTGGCGTGGTATGTAAAAAAATGTAAATCATCTACTTTGTCATCTATACTATTATATTTACTATAGGTGCCAACGGTTCTCTCAGGTGATGGNTCAAAACCACCATTTTCTTGAGCGAAATAATAGCACCCTTGGGGATGCCATTTGAGATAATAACCGAGATAATGAACCTGGGTACCAGTTTTTTGAAGCGAGGAGGGGTCGGCAGGCATGTATGGCTCCAAGTCATTATCAGAAAGACCATAGTCTTCCCGCAATTCGTCAAGTAAAATTCCCCCTATGTAGAGATCCCTTTTATCATCCGCACTAAAAAAACGCCAATCCCGAACTGGCTTCACTGTATCTCCTCTCGGGTTTCCATATTCAGCCTCATTTTCCCCATAGAATACAAGAGGAATTTCCATCAATGCCGACATCTTGGGGCCTAGGTTCTTTTGCCCAAGAGCAAAAGGCTGGAATGGATGAAAAATAGTCTCACAGGAAAGCCTGGTCAGCAACCGATGTATTTTTCCATTCGGTGTAAAAAGCTGGTTATCAAAACCAGCGTGTATCCAGCGCTGAAAATTCTCCCACCCCCATTTTGTATAGATATGTGGAGCCCACGTAACAGTGAGGGGGTTCATATGAAATTTATATTTAAGAATGTGCGATGTATAGAAGCTATCCTTCCCTCCNGAGCCAGGCACGATGCAATCGTATCGCCCATCACTGCGCCTGTGCTGGTCACANAAATCCATCAACTCCCGTTGCCGCTCCTCCCAGTCAATATTTTTTTTCTCTCGAGCAACAATACAACCGTCACAGACCCCAGATTCATCAAATTTAATCGTCGCNTTTTTCGTTTTTATGTTTTGTTTGAATTCAACAGCGGAGTTCGGCCTTTGATTAGAAATAACGCATTGTGAACANAACTNCACTTTTGATGGTAAACCAAATTTAGTCGACAGATCTTCCCCATCTAAATTATAGAGGCTGTAGTCTANTTTTCTCGGGTAAGGAATCATCTGTTCTCCGATGAANCTTGGCAATCGGCTATAACTAATTATTCGCTTATAAAGTTAGGGGGACGGTTCTGCATTCTCAAGAATTTGATCAGGCTGCTTTCTCTGATCCTTGCATTAAACTAGAGATCTGATCTTCTTTTATATTATGATTCTTACGCCAGATTTTTTCATATTCATCAATTCGCTTATAATCTTTAGCCATCATTATTTCTCGCAGGCCAACTAGTTCGACTGCGTTGAAATTCTTTGAGATAACAGCGGAAATAGTGCTTGCATCTCCTACCTCAAGAATAAACTGTTCCAAATCTCCGCCATATTGTTCAGTAATGTTCTGGCGGTTGACGGTAAACCATTCTGATCCGGGGTAAGGTGTAGCAAAATGAGGTTTCACTACGATCCCTAGCTCATCCCAAGCCTCCATATTCATCCGAATTGAGTCAAAGTCCTCATTCGGGAAGCCAATAATTATGTTGGGTATCGGGCGAATACCAGCTTCAAGCGTCCAGAAAAAACTTCGGATGTTGTTTTTTGCCGTAGCACCTTTTCCGATTGTCTTAAGTACATGGGGAGCAAACGACTCATAGCCATAAACCAAATGAGAACATCCGGCTTCACCCATCATTTTTAGTACATCGGGACTACATAGTGTTGCGTGGCTAGTACCTCCCCAATGAACGCCCTGCCAATTACCAGTGGCTTCCTTTTTCGGCGCTAAACCATTTTCATGCCACAATCTACAGATTTCAGGCAACCACGTCTCCTTAGAGAACCGGTTCATGGTCATCAGGTTTTCATCAAGAAATCCAATAAAATCAATCCCATATTTGTCATATGCATGCTTTACCAAACCGACCACATACTCGGGGCTATGATAACGAATAGTGCGGGTGTAGACCCCAGGTTCATCAAAAGCTACATCCGTATCACCGTCTTCATTTTCGAAATATCGCATATCACCCGAAATGCCTAAATGGTAACAATAGCGGCAAATCAAAGAGCATCCGTAAGAGGCATTGATATCAAGGCGTCTTTGGGACAGCATTCCCTCCTCTGAGAACAACGATGCGCTGTTGGGAAAATAAACCTCCTCGAGCGGAAATAAATCCCACGCTGGATATGGCAATTGGTCAAGGTCATGAATCAAACCACGTTGCTTGCCAAAAACCAATTTATCGTCTTCTCCTCGCGAAATAGTCCCCTTTATAGACGACCAATCTAAGTCTCCTTTGTCGACCATGACTAGAATTTCAGGAAATGTAACAAATCCCTCACCAATTACACCAACATCAATTTCCGGCAACCACGCCATAACATCACGTGGGAGAGAAGTTAAGACCCCGCCCCCCAGAACAATAGTGGAGGCAGGACAGATCTCTCTGGCGATTGGCAAAATGTGTTTAATCGAACCATAGGCCGTAGTAATACCCCCGAGACCTATTACGTCCCATTCATCTGCAGAGAGAACTTGGCGAAGTACATCATCGCCTTTCCTCCATGCATTTGCATCGTAGACCTGGACAAGATGCCCTTGTTCGATAGCTATCGCCGCTAGTAACGCAATACCATAGGGCACATGCTGAGGCCGTGACTCTTCCCTAACCACAGGATTTATTAGAAGTACCTTCGCCATAATTTATTGCTTCAATTGCTTAATAAAATTAGCCAATGGCATGCATTTAATACCCTTGCCAAATAACACACCACCCTCGGTGCAGTTATACGTTACACACTCCGCTTCTTTTTGCATCTCGAGAAACGCCTGCCGGTACCACATGTACGCAGGGTCTGTAAAGAACCACGCGTCTACATAAGGGTTATAAATACGTAAATACAAGGAGTCGAGATTCTCTTCGCCAACCAGATTTACTGCTTCGTGAAAATATTGAGTATTTCGATATGGTGTACCGTCGTAGTAGGAAAAATCAACTCCCGTCAGCGCAACATGGCGCTTTTCAAGAACCGCATCGGCAATTAACCAACAGGCTGTGCCCACATTCCCGCCCGCATTAATAGCGGGGAACCCATTTTTGTTCTGTAATTTAGTCGTTTTGCTATGTGACTCGTCGGGGTCATCAATCATGGGATTCCACCAAAAAATATCCATCCCTGTTTCAATCGCTCTTTTAACAACTGATTGAGAAGCTGAAGTCGACATAGCTATCTTTATCTTATTGCCATAAATTTCAAGAAGTTCGATGATTTCTTCATTTGCCCTCATCTCGTCGGCAAATGCATCATCTTGGTCCTGACGAGCAAAATAATCATCCTCTTTCAGTTTTGTTTCCGTTAAATCCGGAAGGCCAAACCATCGAACAACTCGATCGTGATGAGGGTCAAGAGTTACGACCAGATCTGGGATCAAACCATTGCGAAGGCAATACGACATTGCCGATTCGGTAGCTACTACTGTTCCATTGTAATCTGATCCTATCAAAATCTGGGCCGGGTTTTTTCGCTTTAAAGATGGTCCAGCAGCTATAACTACAGCACTTGACCCTTCCATGAGATCTGAGTTGCACAGTTCTGCTATAGACCGCCCACTATCTGCAAATGCAAGATTAGACTCCGCATTTTTAATCCACAATTCACCAAAGCGGTCCCAAGTCATATCTTCCATCTTTGGGAGTAATTCCAATGCTAACTCACCATTGGAGCATTTAAGTGAATTTATGTCTGGAGTTTCCATTTTTACTTTGGCCTTAAAATCCAATCAATAAAACCATTTGCAGTTTTAGTCTTTTGATGCCTTCCAATTAACACGCTTCTTGGCTACAAACGCAATAGATCCACCTAAATTCTTGAGTGCCTCGCGCTCAAATCGATCTTCAATGTCATCCTGTGACTCTTCGACCTTAACCTCTTTTTTTGTGGAGAAGTTCCCTTTTAGAATATCATTCATAATCTTTGGTCCTTATTTAGTTGCTTGCGGATTCTATCAGATGTTTTTTCATTACCAATTCGACAAACTCAAAATCGAGTGCTGTATCTATGTCGTATGATCTTTGTTCAGGCATGACATATATCATCGTATCGGGATAAAAAACCATGGGATTTTGCATAAACATTTCACGTCGCCATACATAAACAGCCGCATTCATATCGTAACAAGGAGGACAATCTTGTCGCCGCTCGATTACCGGGCTTGTGGGCTTTGACAATACCACGTAACCGGCATCATTAATTTCAACCATATTGAAATACGGAATCTTCCGTGCGAGTGAGCCTGTGATTACACTGCTAACTTGATTTTCCTCGAGAAGTGTCACTGCTCCTTTTATGTCTTCCAAACTGCGTAAAGGCGAAGTCGCATCAAGATCAACAATTGTTTCAAAATGGCTCCCAAACTTACTTTCTGCTTTATGAACCGCATGCTGTATCGCTGACATCTTAGAAGCAGTATCAGACGCTAAGTGAGCCGGTCGCTCCAGAACCAAGCCAGCCCCAGCGGAGCGCCCCTCATTTAGGATGTCATGTTCATCGCTACTGACAACCACAAGATCAAAAAGTTTTGTATCCAGAGCCTGAAAGACTGCTCGCTCAACAAGTGAAGACCCTAGCAAGGGGCGTAAATTTTTACCGGGCAATCCTTTGCTGCCACCCCGCGCGCAAACTGTTGCAAGTCTTTTAATCTTCAAATAGTTACTTGAATGACCTACCACGCGGTCCATCCACCATCTACGATTAAATTCTGACCAGACATATACTTCGACGCATCGGAAGCTGCGAATATAACAGCCCCGACAATCTCATCCCTATCCGCCATACGCCCAAGGGGTGTCCGCGCCCCATACCTCTTTTGAAAGTTCTCATTTTGACCACTCTCAACGCCACCCGGAACTAGAGCATTCACTCTAATTCCCTTACCGGACCAATACGTCGCTAAATATTTAGTTAACCCGATTACTCCTGCTTTTGACGCAGAGTAAGCTGGTGGCGTACTAATCTCATGTCCCAAGTATTCAGAGCCTTCATATATTCCAAAGTCTGGACCAACAATGCCATAAATTGAAGCAGTTTGGAGGATGCTGCCGCCGCCAGCTTGATCCAACATCTTTTTCCCGACAGCCTGTGCAACGAGAAACATGCCGTCCAAATTTACAGACATAATTTCTCTCCAACACTCCAAAGTGAATTGCTCAAATGGAGAAAAGAAAGCCCTCAAATCTCTCGATTTTGCGGCCGCATTATTGTGAAGAAAATCGATCTTACCAAATTTCCCGTAGACATTATCCACCATGGCATTAACAGAGGCAGGATCAGAAACATCACAGTAGACAGCCTTAGCCTTTCCGCCATATTCGTAATTAATTTCCTCCGCCAAGCACTTGGCTGCTGGCAAGTCGAGGTCTACAACTGCTACGTTAGCGCCATGTGCTGCAAGTCCAAGACAAATGCGAGAGCCAATAACTCCCGCACCTCCTGTAACCAGCGCAGCTTTTCCGTCGAGTTTAAATAAGTCGGCTAATGGCTTGGAAGACATTGTGTGTCTGCTTGATCCCGTTATCAAATGGCATTATGAGACGCAGTTCAGATCTAATCTCGCAACTCAACCCAAACGCCGGTCTGGTTTGCGGTTTCGATTGCATTAATCAGTTGTGAGACCCCTAACCCAGCATCCAAATTACAAAGCGCTGTTTCATCACGTTGCAGCACGGCCTTGTGTTGCGCAAGATAAGTGGTGTCAATATCAACATTAATTTGCAATTCCTCTTTTTCACGAAAAGAGACGGTTCCAGAAACAAAATTAGCTCGAGCGGTGCCATCTTCGGTAAAAATTACTACGTCACGATGCAGCGAGTCATCCAAGTAGTTCAATGCCAATGAAGCTATCGGACAATCATTTGTTTTAAATAATATTGAATACACATCGTCACTATTAATTTGAAGGTGACTAAATTGACCACCTAGTGCCGCAACTTTCTGACATTTACCAAGCATCCAAGTCAGGTAGTCGAGTTCATGGCTTAGGTCTCGAAGAACGCCGCCGCCGCGATTCCTATCTGCGGAGTACCCTAACCGATAATCCTGCTTTGGGCGCCACTTTGGAAGATATTGGCCAACGTAAGAGTGAGCCGCAATCTTCTTTTTACCATTAACGATAGCCCGTAAAGTTTTTAAGACAGGGTGGAATCTTAGATTGAATGCCACATACGCACGAGAAAATATGTTCTCGGGAATTGCCCGTGGCTCATGAAATAGCGGTTTCTCAATTAAAACAACGCCAGCAAAGCCCGCCTCCGCAAGTATTGAAAAATCGCGGTAATGCTCATGTGTCTGACTTGAAATTACTATATATTCAGGATTCCATATGTCTAACGCCTGTTGTATATCTGGAAAGCAGTTTGGATGATCGACCTGACGACGCGACGCGACTGCTATATTTAAACCTAATTGGTCTAAAATACGCGCGTGCCTCTTTCCAATTGAGCCATATCCAATAACTAGGGCATTCATTTTTCAAAATGCTCATCAAATTCACGATTTGCCCGCCGATAATCGTCGAGTCGGCCGACGTCCATCCAATACTCGTGAATTGGAAACACAGATGTATTTAAACCTGCACCAATAATCCGATCAAACAACATGGGCATATCGAAGGGGCCATCCTGTGGAATGATCTCAATAAGACTAGGGTCGAGTACATATATCCCTGCATTTACAAAAAATCGATGTGTGGGCTTTTCATCGACTTTACTTATTTGATTATCCTTAACCGAAACCACGCCAAACGGAACTTGCATCTCATACTCTCGTACACACATTGTTGCTTGAGATTGGTGTTGTTCATGGAATGAAAGTAGTTGATTGAAATTGACCTGCGTGAGCAAATCCCCATTCATTACAATCAAGGGCTCCTTCGGACGTTCTTCAATCAAACGCAAGCCACCCGCTGTGCCGAGGCTGGACTTTTCTTCGAGATATCTTATCTCGATGCCCCATTTTGAACCATTGCCGAAATACGTTTTAATCATTTCTGATTTATAATTCACCGAAATGTAAAACTGCTGAAATTTTTGCTGGACGAAATTTTTCAATATTGTTTCTAAAAGAGGTTTGTTCCCAACCTCTAATAGCGGCTTAGGCTTTCCATCTGTAAGTGGCCGTAAACGAGTCCCTTTTCCGCCCGCCATTAAAACAACCCAGTTCTCATTAAGTTTAACCTCTTGGATTAAACTTGCCATCTCAACCAACCCAACGACTCTTCCCTCGGGGTCAAGAATTGGGAGTTGATGGAGTCTACGGTCACGCATTAAACCCCGCATCTTACTCTCATCTGTATCCATCGGGACAGCAACAGGCGTATCATTCATGACATCTGAAACGACACTATTCATAGCAATCCCATCCAAGATTGCACGGCGGATATCTCCATCTGTAAGTGTGCCAATTAACTTGCCATCTTCATTAGTAACTAGACAAATTTGTAACGCTGAGCGGTTTAATGCCTCAACAGCCTCACGTATTGAAGTTAATGGGGATATCAGAGTTTGCTTCCAAGTCACAATTAATTATCGGCTATTTTTTTGTGTTTTAAAATTTGCTCAGCCGGAACCCCTGCCACACACGAGTTTTCAGGGACATCACGAATAACAACGGCGCCGGCGGCAACAACACTTCCTTGTCCAATCGAGACTGACTGTATAACAGTCGCTCCCGAACCAACAAAACCATTATTGCCGAGGGTAACTCCGCCACAAATCACTGCTCCTGGCGCAATATGCGCATGTGCACCTATATGGCAATCGTGATCTATAGATGCACCCGTGTTGATAATGGTATTACTGCCAATCAATGCTCCGGGCTGGACGACGCACCCCGCTAAAACTTGCACGCCTTCCTCAATCTTAACATCGGATGAAATAACAGAAGACGGATCAACGACTGATGCGAATTGGTAACCTTGTCGTTTGTATTTCTGAAAGATCCTGCGCCTATAATTGTTTGCTCCAACAAACCCTATCCCTAAAACAAGATCCATGCCCGTAACATCATATTCCTCAAAAATTTGATCCGAGACAAATACGGGCACGCCAAGAATATTCTTTTTTTGCAGCGTTTGGTCCGTATCAAAAACCCCAACTACCGATCTGCCAGCCCTTTTTAATGAAGCAATAAGGACTTTGCCATGACCACCACCGCCAATAATCAATAAAGGGCGAGTCACTGGTTAATCAACTCTCCTCGCCGATAATTGCGAACAGCTGTCATGTTCATAAACTCCCAGTATCGCATCGGTGATATACCTCCCCCAGGCCTTTTGATCCCTATATTATGGGGTGTAAAATTTTCACCCTCACTAATATCACAGTTGGCGGTCAAGCTCTTACGGACGGTTAGCCGGTTTTCTAGCTCTCCACGGGAAGGTTTTTTTACCCCATTACCAAGAGAGGACTCTATATGCCGAATCCCAGTGATCATTAATTTAAGATCTTCAGGCTGCACCGAGGCTATATGGTCAGGACCTGGAAGTCCTCGATCTAATGTGAAATGTTTCTCCACAATACATGCGCCGAGGGCTGCGGCGCCGATAGATACGTTTATGCCTTGAGAATGATCCGACAAACCAACCTGCAATCCAAATTCATCGCGCAGTGTTTGCATCGAACATAAGTTAATATTTTTAAAGGAGGCAGGGTACTCTGAGGTGCAATGCAACAAACTCACATATTTGCGCAATGCCTTTTCGCCATCGATACTTTTATAAGCATGCTTCAAGTCTATATCGGAAGGCGTATCCCCGCCACAAAATCCAAAGGCTAGTACAGATAGAGCCTGCCGCACCTCATCAATTGAGGACATACCAGTCGATAATATTATTGGAATACGTGCGTAAGCCGCCTCTAATAACAAGGGTCCATTTGTGATTTCGCCAGAAGAGAGCTTGATCTTTCCGACCTCTAGTTCAGAAACGAGAAATTTAAGACTTACAGTATCAAAAGGTGTCGATAGGAACTCTATTTCCAATTTGTTGCACTCTTCAACTAAGGCAAGATGGTCGCTACTTGACAGCTCTAATCGCCGGAGCATCTCAAAATGAGTTTCATTAATATCCGTTGTTTGAGCTTGATATTTTGCTTTAGGCGCATCACTGGTAGCTAATTCCGCAGCTTTGAACGTTTGAAACTTTATTGCATCAGCACCCGCATTTTTAGCAACGCGAACCATCTCAACGGCTATCGCCAGATCACCATTGTGGTTCACTCCAGCCTCAGCAATCACAAACACGCCCATTAATAAATTTCTCTTAAAAGCATGAAAGATTCGCACGCAAACCGGCCCGCTTCCGCGCCACGAAGATAAGCCAAACTTTTTATTGCTCGATCACTCCTTGGAAATGGAAAATCACTTATCTCACCATCATAAAGCTCCATGATAGAGACTTTTTGATTTAAAAAGGGGTTTATATCCACATAGCAATTGGGCCGAAACTCGCGATCAATTGGTGTAATAGAAAAATTAGTTTCCGATGGAATTTCCATGCACATAACTTTTCGTACCGAATTAAATCGAAAGGCTTTTGTGCAAGCACTTGCCGCTTTGAAGCTGATTTGATGGTCGGTGTGAGCATCAGCCGGGAATGGTAGATATAAAATATTTGGAGAAATCGAGCGGAAGATCACAGCCATAGCATCAACGATAGATTTAATCGAATATGTGTCAAGT
This sequence comes from Methanobacteriota archaeon, assembly GCA_002719475.1. Next base: position 12,461 of record PBHQ01000042.1, read on the forward strand.
TGTGAACTCGGGAACCCCAACCGATGAACCCCTTCAAATTTATAAGCCTCAGCCACTGAAGAAATTTCCTTATTTCTGCGCTGAATTTGATCCAGGCTGTAACCTCCATCAGAAGTCATTTCGGATACAATCATCCAGTGCACTGCATCGCCTTCCTGGCAATGCCGCAACAATGTGCCTCCACAACCAAGCGTTTCGTCGTCCGGATGCGGAGCTACAACGAGTACCGTCCTCAAATATAATCTCCAACTCGCGGTATTTTGGGAATTTCGTGTTCAAGCAACATAATAGAGTCTATCCCACACTTCACATGAACTATTTTGCCTTCAACATTAAGCACTTTTCCTGGCTCGACGTGATGCTCATCTTAGCCATAACACACCGTGCTCCAAACTTTTATTTCTTGGCCCTGATGCATAAAATGAGCGCCGATATACGGACGCGAGAGACCCCGGACTAAGTTATGGATAGTTTGCGACGACATTCGCCAATCTATAGCACCATCAGCCTGTGTGCGACGACGCCAGTTTGTTGCTTTATCATGAAACTGGGGGATGGTTGCAAGCCGCCCCTCAATCAATTCCTTAATAATATTATCAATCTGTGCCTTTGAGGATACTGTGACTTTTCCCATTAAGCTAGCGGCGTTATCGTCTCCCGTCACGGGGATTGAAACACGGGAGACAATATCCCCGGTATCAACTCCGCTATCCATCATGAAAAAGCAGGATGCTGTTTCAGGCAACCCTAAAACAAGAGTCCAAATAAGGGGATGACGACCACGTCCTAGAGGAAGTGGTGCCGGGTGATAACCAATTACGCCGTATTTTGAAGAAGAAAGGACCGACTTATCCAACAAATGAGACCACCCCAGGCAAAAAATTATATCCGGCATAGTCTGATGAAACCAGGCCGCTATATCGCATTGAGAATGCGCATCTGCCATTAAAAATGGGATCTTATTTTTTTCTGCTATGGGTGCTAAAGATTTAAAGTCTGAATTAAAGCTCGCCTTTCCTCTAGTTACGATTGAGACGACCTCCACGTCCTTGGAGTTAAGAAGATGCTCAAGCATTGTGAAACTAAATTGTACACAACCAATAAAACCAACCTTCAAACTAACATCTCCATAGGAAGGTCGTAGAAGGGCTTCATTAAAATATTATCTAAATCAACCGTTTTAAGAACATTCTTAATTTTCCGTGAGGCACCCGCAACACCAAACGGGTAAATAGCTTTATCCGTTTTCTTACGATGTTGGGGTTTAATTGCCTCGGAAATTGCCGCAATAATTGATTGTTCGGACTCCGCACAATCGATTACTGAATCAGACCTAATTCTACCTCGCTGTCTATCACCGATGTTTACAGTTGGGACTTTTAAAGCGGGCGCCTCTAGAATTCCACTTGATGAGTTTCCAACAACGGCAGATGCATATTTCATAGCACTAAAATATCTTAATTGACCTAACGAGACATACATACACAATCGTTCGGGTGAAGATGCCACATAACTCTCAATTATTTTTGTAAGGTTTTTATTGCCTGGATCGGAATTAACCCCTGTTATTATAACGTTGAATTCAGGAAACTTCTCAAAGGCATTGAGCATATGAACGATGTTGTCTCCACATTTGGCGCTATTAAGTGTAACTGGATGGTAAGTGACGAGAAAAAAGGGATTAGTCAGATCGAAACTGAGATAATTTGAGAGTGAGTCCCTATCTATGAAATCTAGCACGGCCAAAGCATCCAGACACATAGCTCCAACATTAAAAACTCGTTCAGGATTCTCTCCTAATTGGATTACACGTCTGCGATAAGGCTCTGCTGCAGTAAAATGCAAATGGCTCATCTTTGTTGTCGAATGTCGGATAGACTCATCTATTAAACCCTCAGTTGCTTCCCCCCCGTGAATATGGGCGATCGGAATTTTCAACAACATCGCAGCTTCTGCCGCACCCAGAATTTCATAACGGTCACCAAGCAACACCAAAATATCGGGCTTCAGACTATCAAGGACCTCCGCCAATCTGGAAATTCCTTTTGCCATTGATCGCGCAACTCCCAGCGGACTATCGTCAAACAAATCAATTGGTACTCGTGCGTCGACTTGAAATCCATCTCTCTCTATTAAGACGACCGTGTTTCCATATGACGCTTCTAGATGCATAGCCGTAACAACCACTTGAAGATCAAGTAAATCGTCATTTTCAATCTCTCGCATAAGCGTGGAAAGCAGTCCATACTCAGCCCGTGTTCCAGTTATTATACAAATTTTACGGGCCTCGATTGTCAATTTATGCGTCGCCTAATTGGGCACTTGAGGGTATATTTATTATACGTTTATAAAGGCTTCGCGACACAGAGAGATCCATTTGTGGACAATCGTTGTAAGGTGCCAGGGTCGATAGCGGTTTCCATGCAGGGCGGCTCATAAGCCCAGAGTTATTTAAAAGGTGCAATACCTCATCTCGGAATTTTTCGAATGCGTCCTCAAGAATTATCAGGTTGAGCCAGTAATTACTGCGACAGCTCTTTGGCTCGGTAAAAAACTTCACGCCTGCGAGACCCTGAAAGGCGGTCTCATAGCGCTTTGCAAGATTGCGCTTATTCTCAATAAAAATATTCAGGTTTTCTAGCTGAGCACATCCGATTGCAGCATTTATATTCGCCAAGCGATAATTGTACCCAATTTGGTCATGGTCAAATTCCCACGGGCTTGGCTTTTTTGCTGTAGTGGTTAGATGTTTTGCACGAGCTGCAAGTTCTGCGCTTTCTGTTAAAATTGCACCCCCACTTCCTGTCGTAATTATCTTATTACCGTTAAAACTTAGAGCTGAGAGAAGACCATATTTCCCGGTATGGCTGTCTTTATAATATGAACCAAGCGATTCAGCCGCATCCTCGATAAGGGGAAGTTCAAAGTCCTGACAGACTGTAAGTATCTCATCGAGACTTGCTGGATGGCCAAATGCATGCATACAGACTACTGCTGCAATTCGCCTTCCGGTTTTTTTATTTACAAGATCACCGTCCCGAAAATTCCCGATATCTGCCAGATGTTCGGCGAGTTTTTTTGGGTCGAGTCCCAAGGTAGACTCTGAACTATCGGCGAAATGTGGGATTGCATTACAGTAAGATACCGCATTCGCTACAGCTACAAAAGACAATGCAGGAACTATTACCTCATCACCAGCGCGTACACCTGCGAGTAATAGGCATACATGCAAAGCCGAAGTACCATTTATTGTAGGCACAGCATGACTCACATTAGTTACTTCACTTAACATGTGGCCAAACTTTTCCACATAAGAACCAACACTGGACACCCATCCAGTATCGAGACAATCTTTTATATAGAGCCATTCATTTCCAATTAAATTCGGTTCATGTAAAGAAGCATCTTCGTTAACGACCAAACGCATTGCTTCGAGCACGTCATTCGCAATCATAGTTATTTCGCATCTCGAATTTCCCAATTTCCGTAGAAATTTAAATGCTCGCCAAAATTTTGAAAAAGCCCTTGGCGCATCGCTCCGATTAACTCTCTAATTCCGTCGGATATTGTATAAGACGGTTCAAAAAAAAGGCGGCTTCTTACCTTGGAAAAATCCACCCTATAATTGCGAGCATCTGAACCACTGTCTTGATGCGCATATTTACCGTCCGGCAGTTGTTCAATAATTGCGTCAACTAACATTTGTTTTGTAAAATTATTCACGTCACCGCCTGCGTTGAATACTTCGAAATTTACTCTTTCCCGAGGAGCCTCAATAACACGACGAATTAATTCGCTGAAATCACGCAAATGACAATACGGCCGCCATGTGTGCGCATCATAAACACGCAAGTCATGGCCTAACATCATTGCACGAGTGAATTCACTAACAGTAAGATCAAAGCGCATTCGCAAGCTAAGCCCAAAAGCAGTAGCAAATCGAAGTATCGTGGGGCAGTAATCAACACTACCCTGCGAGTTTAATATTTTTTTCTCTACTTGAACTTTAGATTTCGCGTACAGTGATAATGGATTCAGTGCAAAGTCCTCATCTGCAAGGTGATTTCCCTCTATCAGACCATAGTTGGAGCAGGTGGAGACAAAGACAACCTTGTTCAATGAACGCTCATTCAGCAGGTGCAGCACGAGATCATATCCAGTATCATTAATTTCCTCTGCGGCGGCTGGGTATTTTTTTGTAATTGGATCGCCAACTAGGCCAGCGAGCAGTATTACATCATCGACATCTCTGAGGGCCTCCTCAACGTCCGACTTTACTGTTATATCACCTCGGAGAAATTCATAAGAATTGCGATGAAGAAAGGGGACCACGGTTTGGCCATGATTATAAATTAAATTATCAAAACTGCGCACAATGTATCCGGCGTCAAGCAAATGCTCGGTGAGAACAGAGCCTACATACCCAGCTCCACCTATTATTAGAACCCTCCGGACTTTTGCGCCCCTCAATGAAAAAGCTTTTTCAGCAACATGAATATTTTCCTCGAATACTTCTCCTTGATAATGCGACGGAAGACTGGCGTTATTGACGTATGCGATATTTCTGCAATACGACTCTAGAATTTCATTAGTAGCCATTTTCCCCACACACAATACTTCGGCTATCCCGCGCTAATATTTTCCCACGCTACCGCACTCAGGGTGAAACTACCCTGAGGACCGAACGCTCTAACTACTTAGTTTCGCCGTTTATAAGGCAGCGAAAACTGTGTTCTCATTAACCTGCGCCCGCACTTGGCGCCCAAGCATATTTAAAAGGACAGTAACCCGATTACTGCCGTCCGTACTCTCAAATAATGCATCGAGATCCCCCAGCGCACCCTGCAACACGCGAACATGTTCTCCGCGTCTAAAGGCCTCACCTTCGTAGACCTTAACCAGTCCTGCCTCATTCTGTCGCGATCGAATTTCTTCAATCACTACTTCTGGAACGGCAGCAGGTTTCTCGCCAAAGCATATGACATCAAATATACCGATTGTCGAACGAATGGCGCGCCATAGTGAGCATTCCAAATCTATCTCAACGAATAAATATCCGGGGAATAGTGGTCGCGGAACCCATTCAACTCTCCGAGCATGAGCACGACGCTTCATGTGTTTTGGCAGCAAAACCTTGAAGTCTTGCCGAGTTAAATGAAATGCCGCCTGGTCCTCAGCATTAATACGCGATTTTGCAACGCACCAATACTTCATTTCGTGACCCCTTTGTCGCTAGTGACCCCCAGTAAGTCAGGAGCTAAAACCCGTTCAGGGGGCAAAATCTCGACCAACTTGTCAAATGACGCCTGTGGATTTGAAACTTCACACATTATAACTGCATCTATCTCGTTCAGATCAAATTCGGCTGCAGAGATCAGTGGAAGGCCTGCAAACTCAGGCGTATTCGGAAATTCAGTGATAACACAAACTAAGTCAATTTCGAAATTACGCGCTGAAAGAGTTAAGATCTCGGCTAGATCACTAGCCCCAAATAGAGCGACTCGATGCCAACCTCTAACCTGACATACCCTCAATAATTCGTTACCCGAAATCCGTGCTTGACGAAATAAATTCAATGACTGAGAGAAAAACTCCGCAGTTAGCCGCGATTTTTCCGAAAACCCTTGAGGCGTCAAGTAGTAAGCGTAGCGATTGGCCGGCGCGTGGGAAATCTTGATCAAGCCCTTCTTAACGCAGCGCTTTATATAAGTATTGGCTAACCCAAGAGCTATGCCGAGACGCCCCGCCATCGAACGCTGAGAAGCCTGGGCGTCATCATTAACTGCATTTAACAGACCGAGAGTAATTTTGGCTTCGTTATCCATATCGGGCATTTCAAGATTTCAATTCGACTGCTTATATTTTCCAAAAAACGGACAAAGCAAACTATTTATTTCTACACGCATGACCGTTCAATTTAGCTCCACAAAATGTCGATCTTCGATGATAGCGTTCAATAAATGAACGATAATGCGTTCAAGCTATGAACGTCAAGTATCTTTCGCGAATGTGCGCTTGACAGACATTGGTTTGGAAAACCACTCTGACAACTCAGATACCAAACTATATTTATACTTTTAGAGACTTACACGGGCGAAAATCTGCGATTTAAGGAATGGTGCCGCGGAGTGGAATTGAACCACCGACCCCGCCCTTACCAAGGGCGTGCTCTACCCCTGAGCTACCGCGGCAAGGCTGCGAGAGGGACCACAAAATGCCATACCCCCGTTTTCGGTGCAAGCTAGAGTTGCGGTGTTACACTTGACGACAAATTATGGCGTGCGCAGGATACTAGGTAAATTTTATGGATGAACAGAATGACAACAAAAAAAACTCCCCAAAAGAAACCGGCTTCAATAAAAAAAGAAGAAGTTAAATCAAAACGCCATCTGCGTTTAGCTGCCTCTTTGAGATCAAACCTCAGCAAGCGGAAAGCGCAAGCGCGTAGCCGCATAAATAAACCTTAGTTTTAAAAATGGATAGTATTCGCATTTTCGGTGGCAAAGCTCTAAAAGGTGAAATTCCTATCAGCGGGGCCAAAAACGCAGCTTTACCGCTACTCGCGGCATGCATTTTAACGGATGAGACCCTGAATTTGTCTAACCTGCCCCTTTTAGCAGATATCGCATCGATGACCCTTCTCCTCCAAAAACTCGGTGTAATGGTCTCAAAAGAAAGCGAAGAGCTTCCCAGTGAGATGACTGGCACAACCCTAAAACTAAACGCAAAAAATATTAACGATACAACTGCTCCTTACGAAATTGTTCGAAAAATGCGCGCCTCAGTTCTTGTATTAGGTCCACTTCTTGCCCGCGAGCACTCAGCCCGCGTATCGTTACCAGGTGGATGCGCAATCGGCAGCCGGCCGGTGGACTTACACCTGCAAGCCCTAGAACAGATGGGAGCGAAAATCGAACTTGCCGAGGGCTATATTAATGCGAAGGCGCCAGGCGGGCTAATTGGTTCACATGTGATATTTCCATCCGTTACCGTAGGTGGTACGGAAAACGTATTGATGGCAGCAACTTTGGCAACCGGTGAAACAGTTCTTTCAAATGCTGCACGCGAACCTGAAGTAATAGACTTAGCCAATTGCCTTATCTCTATGGGCGCCAAAATTGAAGGTATAGGTACCGACACCTTAAAAATCCAAGGAGTAGAGCGCCTTCACGGCGGGGACCACTGGGTTTTAGCTGACCGCATAGAAATGGGAAGCTATGCTGTCGCTGCAGCCATTACAGATGGTGATATTCTATTACGCGGCGCTAATATGGAATTAATGGAATCAACAGTTGGCTTGCTTGCACGTGCCGGGGTTAGATTTCAATCCGAACAAAATGGTGTCCGAGTCACTCGCGCCGGCTCGGGCCTTACAGGCGTCGATATAATGACCGAGCCGTTTCCTGGTTTTCCCACCGATATGCAGGCTCAGTCAATGGCTCTGATGTCAATCGCTGATGGGGCATCAATGATTACAGAGACTATATTTGAGAACCGTTACATGCATGTACCGGAGCTTTGCCGCATGGGTGCTAATATTAATGTTCACGGGCCCTCAGCAATTATACGTGGAGTGGCCAAGCTCTCAGGCGCACCCGTAATGGCAACAGATCTGCGGGCGTCCGTATCACTTGTCTTGGCCGGTCTGGCGACCCAAGAAGAAACCATTATTAGTCGCGTATACCACCTTGACCGCGGATATGAGCAGCTTGAAAAAAAGTTAGCCCGATGCGGGGCAAACATTAATCGCGTTGCTAAATAGCATTTTTGAAAAACTAAAAAACAAATTCTAGAGAACTGCGCAAAAAACCTCTATGACTCGGCCCATTTAAAGTCGTATGGGACAAAAGCCGTGTTTAGGTATGAAACAAGAAGCCTTTTCTGCTCAAATACCCTCAACCGCCCCAGTTTGATTTTATTTTCAACCGGCCGGATTAATGCGATTATTCAATGGGCTAAAAACTCTAAGTTTCACGGCGGTTGTCATGCTCCTTCTCAAATGCATGTGAACCAAAAATTTAACCCAGAACATCAGAACTTGAAACTTATATTAAAAACCTCGAGCGAAATTATTCTCCACCTAGCGACAGAAACCCTGAACGAGCTAATAACATACAGGCCTGAGAATTGCGAGGAGGCAGACCATGTCCAAACGACTTAATTACTATGATCCAGAGTTTTCCATAGAATTCAAAAACCTAATTAATTATAAACGGGAAACTCAAGCCGATGTCAGTGCAACTGTCGCAAAAATCCTGTCCGACGTTAAAGCCCGCGGTGATGTTGCTATTTGTGAATCAACTGCAAAGTTTGACCGCTTCAATCTTACCCCCGAATCATTGGCCTTTCAAAACCATGAAATCTCTGGGGCTCGCACTGCTTGCTCATCAGAAACATTGGCGGCACTGGAACTTGCTGCCGAGCGCATCACGGCATTTCACGAAAAACAAAGACCCAACGATTTCGATGAAATTGATAATATTGGTATTAGGCTTGGCTATCGTTGGACTGCAATTGATTCAGCCGGCCTTTACGTTCCCGGCGGAACAGCCGCTTACCCATCATCAGTCCTAATGAATGCCATTCCCGCCAAAGTCGCCGGCGTTAAAAGATTAGTAATGGTAGTTCCGACGCCAGACGGAAATTTAAACCCACTTGTCCTCGCTGCCGCCGAAATTGCCGGTGTTAACGAGGTTTATAGAATTGGTGGAGTTCAAGCCATTGCAGCCTTAGCCTATGGAACCCAAACAATTAACGCCGTTGACAAAATTACTGGCCCGGGAAATGCCTATGTCGCGGCAGCCAAAAAGCAGGTGTTTGGAATAGTTGGAATTGATATGATTGCCGGGCCCTCTGAGATTTTAGTTGTTGCAGATTCTCACAATGACCCTGCGTGGATTTCCGCCGATCTTTTGTCTCAGGCAGAGCATGACCCTTCCGCACAAGCTGTGCTTATCACAGATGACCAAAATTTTGCTAGTTCCGTCCAATCTTGCATTGACGCCCATTTGAAAACATTGCCACGGGCAAAAACAGCCCGGGCCAGCTGGCGCAATTTTGGAGCCATTATTACAGTTCCTTCCCTTTCTGACGCCATTCCACTAGTTAATGACTTTGCTCCAGAACACCTTCAAATCGCAANCGAAAACCCGCGGGATTTTGCCCTAAAGATACGTAATGCTGGGGCTATNTTCCTNGGNCGGTTCACGCCNGAGGCTNTAGGGGANTATATNGCGGGCCCNAATCACGTTCTTCCAACGNCNCGTTCAGCCAAATTCTCATCCGGATTAAGNGTNCTCGATTTTATGAAGCGNACCTCTATGNTAGAGTGTNATAGCANTGGCCTAAAAACCTTAGGCCCGNCGGCTAAAACACTAGCTCAGGCAGAGGGTCTNGATGCACACGCNTTGTCNATAGCCATTCGGTTNAACGACCCCCATANGCNATAAGCNCCNGCANAAAATATGCTTAGCCAAAATTTCATTTCTGCNATAGATCTNNAAGAATCNTCNAAAATCCGNCGTTCTGCTCAAGTNGAGCATGANCGCAAGGTCGCAATATTCGACCTACTTGAGGAAAATAGTTTTTCTCTACGTAGTGGCCCTGATGGCCCTTACCGTTTAAGGATTCAAATCAAAGAAAACCGCCTGATCTTCAATCTTAATAGCAACGATGATGTCTTCCTATTGGATATTTCTCTGGCTGTGGCTATTTTTAGAAAAATCGTCAGGGATTACTTCCTNATNTGCGAAAGCTATTTTCAAGCNATTAAAACAAAGACACCCTCACAAATCGAAGCGATAGATATGGCCCGTCGCGGACTTCACGACGAAGGCGCCGAGCTTTTGCAGANCCGNATGGCAGAACAAGTAGAAATGGATCTCCAGACAGCANGGCGNCTCTTTACACTAGTTTGTGTTCTACATATCAGGGCGTGAAAGANAAATGGACGAATTCCCTTCAGCTGTATTATTTGCATGCACCATGAATTCTGTTCGCTCGCCAATGGCAGAAGCTATCCTAAAATTCCTCCATGGAACGCNAATTTATGTGGACTCCGTAGGTGTCCGTTCTAGGGAAATAGACGGTTTTGCAATCACGGTAATGGATGAAATTGGCATTGACCTTACTCAGCACAAGGCGAAGACCTTCGACAATCTTGAAGACAGTTATTATGACCTTGTAATTCCTCTTTCACCAGAAGCCCAACATCGTGCAGTAGAGATGACGCGAGCAATGGCTTGCAAAATTGAATTCTGGAATATTTTTGACCCATCTATATTTGAAAACGAAGATAGAGATAGCCGTCTCAATGCCTATAGACAAATNCGNGATCAATTGATGGACAAAATTAAGGCNAAGTTTCCNANTAACNCGGTCCTTGATATTTAATCTCTGTGGAAAACGCTTGACCCCACATGATTTGACGGCATTTTATGCTCAACGTTTTAAAACAGATTGAGTGAGATATGGCCAAAGAAGAGCCGTTGGAGTTTTCGGGGACAGTAACCGAAATCCTGCCAAATGCGATGTTCCGGGTGACACTCGACAATGATCATGAAATCCTTGCCCATACGGCAGGTAAAATGCGCAAGCACCGTATTCGTGTTTTAGCTGGTGATCGGGTCAATGTTGAGATGACACCCTACGACCTAACCAAGGGTCGCATCACATTTCGTTATAAATAAGGTCCTTGCCGATGGCAGGCCAATTTATTCTCGCCTCAGCATCGCCACGGCGAGAGGAGTTGCTTGCGCAGATAGGGATCAAGCCCGATAAATTCGTGCCTGCAAATATTAATGAACGAGCAAACTCTGGCGAATCACCTCGTAGCTTCGCCACTCGGCTTGCAGAAGCTAAAGGCCAGATTGTAGCCAATGTTTACCGAGATGATTTTGTTCTGGCGGCGGATACGGTGGTCGCATGTGGTCATCGAATCCTAGACAAACCACTGAACCGTTCCCAAGCCTCTGCGCATCTCAGCCTGCTATCTGGACGACGCCATCGAGTTTTTTCGGGAGTAACCCTAGTTTCGCCTTGCGGCGCGGTAAGCTCTCTTAGCGTCATGACGCAAGTGACCTTCAAAAGGCTCCACCCGTCGGAGCTTAACTCCTACCTAGAAAGCGGTGAATGGCAGGATAAAGCTGGGGGATATGCCATCCAAGGCAGGGCCGGCGGTTTCATAAAACGCATAAATGGATCCTACTCCAATGTGGTTGGTCTTCCACTGTATGAGACAATGGCCCTTCTTAGTGGCATTGTCCCAAAGTACAAATATTGAGACTTTAATGACTATTGATCGAATTTTGGTATCCGTGGCACCAGGCGAAAAACGGATTGCTTCACTGGCAAAAGGCCAATTGGTAGACCTTAGATTTGAGAGGAACTGTCGGCCTTCGCTGTTTGGCAACATTGTTATCGGTCGGGTTCAGGCATTACTTAACAACCTGCAAGCGGCTTTCATAGATATCGGAGAGGAGAAATCTGGGTACTTGGAGATCTCAGATGCCCGTCCACATGATGCGACGTCTAAAGATAAAATTGGCGACTATTTAATCGAAGGTGAAACTATTCTTGTCCAGATTACTCGTGATCCCGTGGGAGAAAAGGGTGCCAAACTAACTTTGAAGCCTGTTTTATCTGGCTACTTCTTGGTATTCACGCCAAATCAACCAAAGTTAAAAATTTCAAACCAAATTCTAGACCCAAAAGAGCGGGATCGATTAAAACAAATCATGGACATTAAAAAAACTGACCTTGATGGCTTCATAATTCGCACATCCGCACAAAAATCAACAGCAGCAGAGATAATCAAAGAGGCCACACGTCTCGAGCTTGAATGGAATGAAATCCAAAAAAAATTTAGTTCAAGTAGCCCCCCTAGAACGCTTAGGCAGAGTGTTCCTTTAACCCAAAAACTCTTAATAGACCATGGCCGCATGGATTTAAGAAATCTACTAACTGATGATCCGGAGACCTTTAAACAACTCCAGACCTTTACGACCACGGAGATGCCAGACCTATCAGGTCTTATTCAGCTTTATAAGGGCAAAGAACCATTGTTCCGAGCCGAGAGTATAGAAGAAGTAATTGAAGCTGCTGGAGAGGAGCTGGTCCCGCTGCCAAGTGGCGGAAATATCATTATCAACGAAACAAGCGGCTTGGTTTGTGTAGATGTCAACACGGGAGATACCGACCAGTTTAGTCATGAACAAATGCTCAGATCCATCAACAATGAAGCAGCTAAAGTCTTTGCCCAACAAGTTCGGCTTCGAAATCTGAGCGGACTTATGGTGATTGATTTTTTAAAAATGAAAAACAAACGGCATAAATTAGACGTTCTTAAAACCTTGCGGCGTGCAATAAAAAGTGACCCTCAGCCTACATTCGTTAGTGGCTACACACAGTTCGGTTTAGTTGAAATCACCCGTCAAAGAAAAGGCTTAAGCTTTTCAAGCGTGATGCATGGCAAACCGGCTATACCCTCAAAATCGCCTCTAACCACATGTCTTGAAGCGCTCCGGCGCGTACTCGAGGAATCTAGGATTTCACCAGCATCTTTTTTTGTTGTAAAACTTGCCAAAAAGAACTTGGTCCTACTCGAAACAGAATTATCGAGTGCTCTGGCAGAAACGAAAGAACGGCTCGGCGGAAATCTGGAGTTAATAGGGAGCCAGACCATAGAACAAGACAAGTATGAAATCCATGGAAAGAAAACCAAATAAATAAGGCTATTAAAATCATGGCTGACCTCGTCAGTATTAAATTGAGAAAATGTCCAATATGTGGCAAACGCATTGATTCAAGTTACAAACCATTTTGCTCGAAACATTGCGCCGACCTAGATCTGACAAGATGGTTTGATGAAGCCTATAGGATCCCAGCCAATGACCCAGATGCATTAAACAATGATGAGCTTGATGACTGAAGTTATGCCAGCAGTTACTGGACAGGCCACTTGGTTTACGTTAAAAGCCGCAAAAGTAATTAATATTTATAGCTTAATCAGTATCAAAACCTATATGTTAAGAATTTGCCCAGGTAGCTCAGTTGGTAGAGCACGCGACTGAAAATCGTGGTGTCGGTGGTTCAATTCCGCCCCTGGGCACCACTTCTCCGGTAACACTCAGGTTAAGCTAATGGGATATCCTTAATAAAAAGAAATGTCGCTTAAAAGTTAAAAAACCAAATCTTGCTACACCAAACATTTATTTGCATTTTCCTTGCGAGCCCCGCCCACACCTTCTTCCGTCGATCCAACGAGCACCCTCAAAATTTGTACCTTCAGCTATAATG
>PBHQ01000043.1 GCA_002719475.1 Methanobacteriota archaeon
ACCTCTCTCTCCTGATCCAAACAGCCTTCAGGGCAAGATTCTGAAGTTGCTTGATGATGATGGACAGTTGGGCACTTATCCAACTCAGTCTGACTTGGCAATCCGTCTTGAAAAGAGCCAGCAATTGGTTAGCCATCATCTGAGGACTCTGCAGAAGTTCGGGCTAGTCGAGAGGAAGAAGTTTGGAATGCGCAACCGTTACAAGTTGACAAGAGAGGCTTTGTTCCTGCTTGAATCGAATGACCTCTGAACATTCATGTCTTCAGAGTAGTATTCAAATCAAGGCCCAATGTCGCACACCCATCATGGCTTACAAACCTCAGGAATCAGAGCCATTATGGCAATCTCTTTGGGAAGAGAAAGGGGTATTCAAGAGTGAAGCCTCGCCAGGGGCCAAGAAATTCTACTGCCTAGAAATGTATCCTTACCCAAGCGGTAAGATGCACATGGGCCATGTCAGGAATTATAGCATCGGAGATGCGGTAGCTCGCTACAAGAGAGCGATGGGATTCAATGTAATCTACCCAATCGGTTTCGATTCATTCGGTATGCCTGCAGAAAATGCGGCGATAGCTGAAGGAGGCCACCCTCGGGAAATCACGGAGCGAAATATGGCCAGTATTACCGCACAAATCAAGCGAATGGGATTCTCTTACGATTGGGACCGTCAAGTAAAAAGTCACGATGAGGGGTACTACCGATGGAATCAATGGGCTTTCCTAAAATTTCTCGAAAAGGGGTTGGCATATCGAGAGCACGCTCCGGTGAATTGGTGTGAGGATTGTACCACCGTTCTTGCTAATGAACAAGTCAAGAATGGTCGTTGCTGGCGTTGTGGTTCTGAAGTGATTCAGAAGGATATGTCGCAGTGGTTTTTGAGAATTACAGATTACGCTGATGAGTTGCTGTCCGGCCTTGAAGAGATTGATTTTCCCGAGAACGTCAGACTTCTACAGCAGGATTGGATTGGACGTTCTGAAGGTGCGGAAATTGTCTTTGGTGTTGAAGGGATGCCCGATGAAGAAATTCGTGTTTTTACCACTCGACCAGACACTCTGTTTGGTGCAACATTCGTAACTCTAGCACCAGAACATCCACTTTGCGAATCCTTGGTCGCAGGCAGTGAACACGAATCTGCCTGGAGGGAACTTCATGACGAGGTCACTAGAATGAGTGACTTCGATCGAGAGAAGGTGTTGAAGGAAAAGAAGGGAGTATTTCTTGGAAGGTATGCTTTACACCCATTAACTGGAGAGAAAGTGCCTATATGGGCTGGAAATTTTGTTATTGCATCTTATGGAACCGGTGCAGTCATGGCGGTACCTGCCCATGATGAGAGGGATTTTCAATTCGCAAGCCGATATGGGATTCCAATCCAAAAAGTGCTCTTGGCAAGTGAAGAAGAAGACCCTGAGGGAGAACTTGAGGCCGCATTCACAGGGCTTGGTTGGATGGTCAATTCAGGCCGAGATGGCTTTGATGGCCTACATGGGGATGATGCAAAGAGGGCGATCATCGACGCTTTAGAATCTGAAGATAAGGGTAAGGGCACCGTGCAATGGAAACTACGTCCTTGGCTAATCTCAAGGCAGAGGTACTGGGGCACTCCAATCCCAATCATTCACTGTGATATCTGTGGTCCAGTTCCAGTTCCAGAATCAGATTTACCGGTCAAACTGCCTGACGACGTTTCGTTCAGCGGCCACGGTAATCCCTTGGCTACATCAGAATCATTCTGCAATGTTGACTGCCCATCCTGTGGGGCTAATGCTAGAAGAGAGACGGATACGATGGATACCTTTGTCGATTCATCCTGGTACTTCATGCGATATACCGATGCGAAGAATGACTCCGAATGCTTCTCCAAGGATAAAGCGGATTATTGGATGAATGTCGATTTCTATTGTGGTGGTATTGAACATGCTCAGATGCATCTTATCTATGCTAGATTCTGGACCAAAGCTCTCAGAGATATTGGAGTTATATCAGTAGATGAACCATTCCAAACTTTGCTTTGTCAAGGGATGGTAAACGCTCCTGCTCCATGGTGCGACTCATGTGCTGTAACTTTGAAGGTCGAGCATAGAGGTTCATCTTGCCCTCATTGTAGGGGTGAATTGAGCGAGCGCAGTGCCAAGATGAGTAAGAGTCTGGGAAATACCGTAAGCCCAGAAGAGATGATTGAGAAGTTCGGCGCTGATACAGTACGCTTGTTCATCCTCTTTGCTGCACAGCCAACCGCTGGCATGGATTGGTCAGATACTGCAGTTGAAGCCAATCATCGCCAAGTCAGTCAACTGTTTGACATCCCGTCTACGATTCTTAGTTGGGACGGTGCGGAGTCAACGATGGATGAATGGATGAAAGCACGTGTTTTACAAAGACGCCAAGAATGGAAGCAAGCAATGGATGATTACGACCTTCGTAGAGCCGTAGAAATTTCTCACTTCGACTTGATTAAGGACTTGAATTGGTATCTTCGACGAGGGGGAAACAACCCCAATATTGGCCGCTGGCTACTAGAAAGGTGGGCAGAAATGTTGCAACTTGCTACACCTCACTTGGCAGAATATTGGTGGGAGCAACTGGGTAATCATAACTTAATTTCTAGTCATATTCTAGAGGAATTAGGAGAAGTCGGCGAATCCGGTCAACGTGCATTAGATGGGGAAACTTTCCTCAGGATGGTTCTTGATGATGCTAGAGAAAGAAAACATCTCGCGATGAGACATCTTGAGACACCCCCCTCCCGCCTCGTATTACAAACGGCTCATGATTGGAAGAACGATCTTGCGATCTCTGGAATCAGATATCAGCAAGATGGCGGAGATATCAAGCGATTCCAAAAAGTCATCGAGACAAAGCCCTACGCGCAAGGAGATATGCGCGGTGAAGTCGTTACAACATGGCGAAAGAGAATGCTTCCAATGGTCTTCAAATGGTCACCTATCCACAAGGGGCTTCTATTGAATGAAATCGACGAAGCCTCAGTAATCAATGCTGCCAAAGATTTCATTGCCAAAGAATTGGAACTACAGATGGTAGATTGTTGGCAAGCAGGATCCGGTGATGATGTAGGTGGAAAGGCCGCTACGGCGTTCCCACTTAAGCCATCTATCCTGTACGAATGATAAGGAATATCAACCAATGCCTTCGTCGTCAATACATGCGTCCTCATGCCATTGTATTGATAATCGGAGGAATTGCTTCATTGGTCGGAATTATTGCGTTTGTCTTTGGAATTGCTCAGATTGGAGATTTAGAAGAGGACTGGAATGATTTTGCTATAGAAGGCAAGGAAAATGGAGAAATCACAATTGAAGATATAGAGGGCGACGGAGATTTAGGTGTGACCTTTTGGGTAAAAGGTGTCTATGAAGACATAGATCAAAATGGCCTTTGGGATGTATGCGACAACACTAATGTAACAGTAATTGCCAATCCCGATATAATTGAAACTTGGGCAGAAGGTGCCCAAGAATTAGATGGTGAATTCTATTTTGAAGGAAATTATGAACAATACGGAAACACAAGTAGTTGTGATGCTGTATCAAAAAATAAAGAGATTTCAAGAAGTGACAAAGGGCTTGTCAAAATTGGTCGGGCCTGTTATGGTTGTACGTCAGGAACTTTTGCGTTTGAAGCCAATCAGAGTGTTTGGGTGACTTATGATGACGAAGTGTTGCGTCAATTAGGAGAAGGGGCGTTGGGTGCTGGAATCGGATTCTTAGTTGGTTGTGGTAGCCTAGGTTGTGGCATTTTGTTTCTGATAATCGGAGCAATTCTTGCCTTCACAAAGAAGGATCAGGCGCAACTTGCGGATTCGATACATATGGTGGATGGAACAGGGGCCATGGTGGTTCAAGTTCCTAGCCAAGCAATTCCTACAATAGGTCAGGTCCAAGTTCAACAGCCTGAAATAGCGCAGTCAGAGGGGCCTACATTGACTCCAGATTCAGAATAGAAATGAGCAGTCGCTACCCATTGAGTCATGAAATCAACTGAAACAACTCATTCTTCTTCGAGAATTTTCTCTACTTCTTCATCAGCACCGAACAGGGATGCAACGAGAGCAGAGATCCATCCAACCATTGATTGATTCTGTAGCCTATTGTAAATCAAACCTTGCAAAGAAATCAGAAGTTCCAATTTCTCTGACTTTACCGCTGGCCTTAGCAGTAAATCGTCCATCAAGTCTGGTTGAAATGTGTCCTGCTAGAACCTTAGTTGCCAACATGGCAGCGGTGAATTCTGTTAGAGGGCTGTCCTTTCCGGAGACTATCTCATTGACATCTGCTGAGAGGACTTGTGCCTTAGTATTGGAGAACAGGGCTTCGATAGTCTCTACGGCATGCCACATCGATAAACCACCAGGCACAGGAGTTCCAGTATCGGGAACCAAAGATCCGTCCATCCCATCGATGTCAATGCTCAGATGTACTGGTCCTTGTATATCGCTTAGCGCTTTCAGCCAATCTTGCCAAGCAGCTTGTCCGGCACAAGGACTCATGATATCGCTGGCGAACCATGTGTTGATTCTTTCATCTTCAGAGATTTTCTCGGCTTCTTCTCTTGAGTAGGCCCTGATTCCCAGTTGCAACAATTTGCCCACTCCCAGGTCAAGTGATCTTGTAGCTGCACAAGCATGCGACCATTTCTCTCCATCGAGTTCTTCACGTAAGTCTGCATGAGCATCTATCTGTACCAGTGTCAATTCATTGAGGGGTGTATGTTGCGCAGCCATGATTGCTGGAAGGATGCCATGCTCTCCACCGAGTACAAGTGGAAAACAATCGCCAGAGAACCATGGCTTGAGGTATGCAGTCATTGAATCGAGTTGCTCCAACAGAGTATTTCCTTGCTCATCCCATGCTTCTGCCGTATGTATTGCTACTCCTGCTGGCAGGTCTTCTGGTAGTGATGGATCGTACAATTCGACTTGCCCTGATGCCTTGATACAGGCTATTGGGCCATCCTTTGTTCCTTGTCCATAAGAGGTGGTCAATTCGTAAGGCAGAGAGAGGATGACTACTTCGGCATCGATAGATTCCTCTGGAAGTCCGAGGAAGTTCCCTTCGACGAAGTCGGCTGTCATCGTTTGGCCGCAAAGTTGACTAAAATTAAGCCCTTTCAACAACAAAACAGCGAAAATAGTGTTTTTTCATCGCATACTTGATATAGCACCGTGTACAGAATAGAATACTGCGCAGCAATGACTGATTACTCAGGCCATAGAGCCGGCGCACGGGTGGAAAAAGTATGGGAATGTCGCTACACGAATTGACTGAAGCTATCAGACAACACATAGATTCGGAGATGGAAGCAGACGTTGCATCAGGTATGGCTGAGCACGCTCTTGGCTTCTTTGGATTCTATGAGAGAATCATCGATAACGCTCTTGAGCCAACCGATCGCAACCTGTTTTACATGTTCCAAGATTACGACCTTTTGACTACCGAATCCGAAGAAACTACTCTTTGGGATGGTCGTGAGTGGAGAATACACTATTGGCGCTTCAAGCCGGAACTACGCGAGAAGGTGCTTTCCTACATGGACAGTACCAAAGAAGAAGTAGAAATTGACCCATTCTCAGATATTTACGGTGAAATCGGTGAAATGGTATGGAATCGTGATGATGATATGCCATCCAACCCGAATGCATTCACCAATGACAGATGGTGAGTTTCGCAATACGCGAAAGATGCCTGTATTGTGTAGGGAACGCACGCATAACCGAACGTGTTGAATAGGTCGCTTCCATGTCATCAAATGTGCAAAGGCCTCAACTCAGTATGCTCATGGCGGCTTTATTCCTATGTGTGACAATAGCCCCAGTTGCTACTGCAGATTCTCATGTTCCTAACCATTCGATAGTAGTTGATTGGGGGGCTGATGAGGAGTTCAACCAGGTGCATTCATACCGTTTCGTTTTCAATAATGCCCTCAATTCAACATCTTCAGAATTCAGTGCTAGTGCTGTTCATAGCAGTTCGGAAGGGGTTATTTTCAGCAGTTTGAATCAGACCTCATCCGAGATGCAATTCATCGATGACAGAACTTTGCGCATGGAGATGCCCGATGTTCTCAGTTTTGGAGATACTGTCAGTATTGCGACTTATTGGGATGGGGTTGCCAGTGGCCTAGAAAGAGAAGTTCAGGCAACTGTTTGGAATCAACCTCTTGCTGATCATTCGGTTACCATCTCTACCGATTGGAACTTGAATCACAGTTACGATGATGAGAATGGTTCTCAATACTATTTGCTTGAGTTTGGAGGAAGAGGTTGGCAGGAGAGACAGGGAGATGTGCTAAACGCTTGGGAATTAGGCGATGGCATGGTCACCATCAATGAGATTAGTGAGAATGATAGTACTTGGTTGAATTTGACACTTGAGGAGATTTGGCGCAATGAAACAACCGTCGATGGAGTGTTGCAATCGCAATTCTTCAATGCTAGAGGATGGGGTAGTATGGTGGTTCAATTCTCGGATGCTGATATGGATAATATGCGGGTCGTAGTTGGAGTAACCAGCGCTCAGTTCAATCGCAGCACCGTTGATGGAGTCATCTCAGAAGGAGCTACCATAGAGGCAAGTGGTCAACTAAATGCGACTAATCAGGATGAAGATGGAGAGTTGTGGCTAAATGGAACAGTGTCAGTATTCTATTTTGATAGGTACGAATCCGGGGGAGTCATATTACACGATTTAGCACAATTCGAGGGTTATGCTGAGATGGAATTGGTTGATGGCGACAACCGCTTCGACATCGACATATCAACCATCGAGATGTATGAAGAATGGTTGAACGGTGAAAGGATAGGCCAAAGAGAATCCATTCAGGGAGCCGGCACTTTTGGTTTTCAGACTCAAGATGAAGATGATGCAGACGTCACTATTAACGGAACTGTATACGATTTACGCGACACCACTGTTGATGGGATGAAAACAGATCAGTATTTCCACATGGATGGAACTTTTTCAGGTGATATCGATGGGACCTTTGGCGAGATAACAAATATTGAGACATCAGGAAATTGGGAGAATCACAATGGTACCAGTTATCCTGTGAACATTATTCTTGAAGAGAATTGGCTCAACCTCTCTGGTTCGGGAGGATTTGGCTTCAGCAGTGCTGGACAGAGTCATAACAAGACATGGAATTACGAGGTTCCATACAAAGAATGGGAAAATAAGACGATTTATCGTAAGTGGGAATCTACCGGTTTTGATAATGACAGAGGAGATGAGTATCCCGAGAACTCTCCCATAGAGAATGATCCAACCCCACCAGAGACCGAGGACGGACTTGGCGAAGTTAACCTTAGTAGGGAAACCGGCTTATCTCCCGTATCATTACAACCTGGCGACATGGTCTCTTTGGTAGGTTCGGAATTGGTTATGATGGATCTTGAGGCACAGTCAATTAAGACCTCCATCAAGGATGGAAGAGAGTTTAATGTCACAGATTGGAGCGGGGTTTACTACAATAGAAATGGTAGCATAACAGATGGAGTTGCCAATGGCGAGGTCATCAATAAGGGTCCTTTGTCAGGCTTGATTTCTAGTGTACAGAGGTACTTCGCAATCCCTGCTGTAAATGAGGAATATGCAGTGTTCACCGAAAGCCAATTCCTTGAGAGAATCTCTTACCCCGCNGTGGTTTCTGAAGGTGAGAATGATGATCCAGAGATTGTTTCCATCTCATTGCGTGAAGGTCTAGTGAACGAAGGTGGAACTATCAGCCATCTAGAAGTTGAAATCGAGGATGCTGACTGGAATGTGGTTTCAGTACAGGTTGACTTGAGTTCTCTTGGACTTGGAGTAGTTGAGTTGTCTGATGAAGGATTGAATGGTGATTTGACCATTCACGATGATGTCTGGACAGTTCCATTGAGTGTTTCTGGAATCATGCATGGAGAACTGTCGGTNCAAGCGACAGTAACTGATTCGTGGGGAGCGTCTGATGTTGCCCAAGCCGAAATCACCGTCTTCAATCATGCTCCGAGATTGCTTGAATGGGAGCATGCACCTTCTATTGCTCATCGTGGAGAGATNCTAATCATCAATGCAGAAGTTGTCGATGGCAATGGTGTTGCAAGAGTTGCGGTGGATATGCGAAATCACGGTGGAGAATTGCATGACCTTGTGCAGCAAGTGGACTTGCTTTGGACNGGGCAGGTTCCGATTCCCGTAGGCATGTCTCCAGGTGAGCAAATTCTCAAGGTCTATCTTGAGGATGNAGATGGCTCTTCGATTACAGTATCATCGACACAAAGTACTGGCAGTCATTACTTGGCGGGGCCGGATGATGAGGCTCTACGTCTAGAGGTCATGAACCAAGGCCCTGAACTGAGCTCTCCCGCTATCGAACCAAGCGAAGTTTCTCAGGTTGAGAATGTTGGAGAAGAGGAGACCTATCTTGTGACGATTTCTGTAGATGATCCAGATGGAGTTCGTTGGGTCAAGGTGAAGTTAGGTGCTCTGGCAGCCATTGGTCAGCAGGATACCTACTTACTGATGTATGACAATGGGCAGAATGGCGACGTTACAGCAGGCGATGGAATCTACAGCATAGAGTTCGAGAGTCGACGTGGAGTGCCTATTGGACCTCACCCAATATCCTTCAAGGCAGAAGATGAGTTTGGTGCAGTGGAAAATAATGATGATTTCATCATTAAGGTGGTAGAGTCTGAGAGTGGTGATTTCGATACCGATGAAGTCTTGGGATTCGCAGGTCAACCCGAGGTCATTATTGGCATAATTATCGGAATAGTCGTCATTATCGCATTAGCGGTGGGTATAATCATGCTACGTAAGAGATTAGCCAGCAAGGATNATCCGTGGGCTGCAAGTAAGGCTGAAGATCCATGGGGAAACCAGTAGAGCGTTCGTAGAAAGTGCGAGCGCCGGGACCTGAGCTTTGGACTGCTTCAACCAATTAATAGCATAGGGAAGAGCGAAGGTAGGCGCTGCACGACTCAAAAGTAGAAAGTGCGAGCGCCGGGATTTGAACCCGGGTTCAAGCGTTGGCAACGCTCGGTGATAACCACTACACTACGCTCGCAGGACGCCTCCGCCATCGGTCATGGGTATGAAACATTGTCGTTGCTTCAACAAGACCATCAAGCNGGACCGTAAATTGAATACGNTCCCCCATCCTCCCTTTGCACATGGACGAGCAACGCATCATCTACATCGGACACAAACCTGTACACCTCTACGTTCGCGCTGTTGTAATGGCNATGGAAGGTGGAGAAAGGGATGTATTGCTGGTTGCGAGGGGTCGTTGTATTAGCAGTGCGGTAGATGTCGCTGAAATTTGTAAACGCCGCCACGGATTCATCGCCTCAGGTCTTCCAGAGCGAGTGGAAATTGTCAGTATAGTTTCGGACACAGAGGTTGTTGACCGAGGAGATGGCAATACTGGAAATGCCAGCGTTTTGAAGATTAATCTAATCGGTGAAGGAGAAATTCCTGAGCGCGAAGAGGAATGAGTTTCATTCTGATAAAGCCTCTACCAATCTCTTGATTTCATCTCTTACTCGACGATATTCGTCAAGCCCCTTACCGACGGGATCGTCCAACCCCCAGTCTACATCGGCCTTGAGAGCAGGGCAGGTATCTTCCACCCCGCANCCCATGGAGATAACCATGTCCCAGTATTCTAAGGAATTAAGATCCAGCATGTCAGAAGTCTGACTTGAGATGTCGATATTCAGTTCCGCCATCACTTCTACCGCTTTTGTGGCTACACCATCAGCTGGTANTGTCCCAGCGCTGGCGACTTCAAATCCTGCATTTTTAGCAAATCCTTCTGCCATTTGGCTGCGACAAGAATTGCCAACGCAAACAAACAATACCTTCATCATAATCTCCTCGACTATTCCATTACTTCAATCATCGCACAATATTCTNTGACGACANCCTCTTCTGATACACCTTCCTGCGCCTAACATGCTACCCTCCCGTTGGAATCCATGGAGGGGAATAATTCTGACATTGCTTATTTTCGGGTTGGAATTTTGGCTACATATCGTATTCGCCAGTATGGGTTGGGACATTCTGTTTTTGTTGGTNGTCATTGACTTGTTCATCATTTGCATATGTTTCGCGCCTGTTGCATTGATCCTTGGGGGTCCAGCCAATCATGTGGTCGGTCAAGAGGTTATCAAGTACGGTACAATGATTGCAGTTCCATTGACGATGGGGATTTTCTGGGCTGTCAANGACATGCAATGGTCTAATTGGTTGATTGGTTCAACTGGTATTCCNTTGATTTTGCAAATTGTATGGTTCCGTTGGGAAAGAGGNTTGTCTGGACTGTTGTATGNNNCCATNTCTGTTGAGGAGGAGTGAGCGAGGGTTCAAGANGNCCTNNNTTGTGGANATANTGATGTCCGATTCCCCAATCTCCCATCACAACCCCAGCGAGTCTTCTGANCCTANNCCCGAACCAGANGCAACNCCTCAACAACAGAAGCAGATGGAAGCAGCCTATCAGCAGATGAAGCGNCANATGGCGATGAAGAAAATCGCTGAGAATATCAAGCACAAGNTCATGGTNCTTTCNGGTAAAGGAGGGGTGGGTAAGTCNACGGTTGCAACTGGATTAGCACTNTCACTNGCTNAGCAAGGACTTGCTGTAGGNTTACTAGATATCGACATTACAGGACCNAATGTTCCCAAGATGATGGGCCTAGAAGGTCAAAGNTTACANGTTGAAGANGGNAGGATTCACCCCAACGTTGGACATTCAGGTGTCAAGGTNATCTCCATGGCNTTCCTANTAGAGGATGAGGANACTCCCGTGGTTTGGCGAGGACCAATCAAGTTGGGTGCGATTCAACAGTTCATCGCNGATGTGGAATGGGGTGTACTGGANCATCTAATCATCGACTTCCCACCTGGNACCAGTGATGAACCATTGACTGTCGCTCAGAGNCTTCCCNACATAGATGGTATCGTTATCGTCACCACNCCTCAGGATGTNGCATTGTTGGATAGTCGCAANTCGATNTCNTTCGCAAAGACACTGAATGTNCCAGTTTTAGGAGTGGTNGAGAATATGAGCGGTTACACCGTTCGAGGTAAGGCTGAGGCTGGAAGTACAATTGAAGTTCAAGGACCTGGAGGNAGGATGGTTGAGGTCGCTGTGGATACTGATGGAAATTGGTCTACAACCCTTGACATCTTCAAGAGCGGTGGTGGAAAGATGACTGCTGAGAGTTTGCAAGTACCTTTCCTCGGTGCCCTGCCATTTGACCCAGGAGTCGTGCGCGGAGGGGATGATGGTGTACACCGCATAGTAGCAGACCCGGACGGTGAAAGTGCCAAGGCCTTTGCAGCGGTAGTTGAGTCGATAACAGGACAATTGTCCGAAGATGATGATGTTGGGGTCAATATCATCTGAGGTGATGTTTTGAGCGAGATACCGAGATTACTGGAATTGGAGCGCACCGAAGAGAATGCAATTCTTCGTTGGCAAGATGGAAGTGAGCACACCATNTCATGGCATGATGTGCGATATTATTGTCCATGCGCTAAATGTGCNCCAAATCGCGATGATGAAGANAGTGCGNCCNAGTTACGTGGTATGGTGGAATCTTATGTTCTTGAGAAGCCTACGGTCCGAGCAGTGGGAAGATATGCTCTGACTTTTGAGTGGAGTCAAGGCTGCAGCAGCGGAATCCATCGATTTGAACGNCTATGGGATATCGCCAATGGCACGGATCCTGATCATGGCAAACCATACGTTCATGGAGCATGGTGACCGCTTTAGATTAACACCCCGAAAACTCACACCATAGGTGTGAGGCGGGCATAGGCTTGAAGCGTTGAATACTTGCGAGGCCTTCTGAGGACCAGACTTGACCGATGGAATCTACCTTACTTGGATCACCATGGCTTTGGCCGGTGGAGTCATTCTGATTCCATTGTTCAAGCCGCCTTGGGCCAAGGCAAATCTGCGCGCATTCAACGANATGTTCCGTNGNTATTGGCTGCATATCCTGCTAGTATTCCTGATTTTCTTTTGGAAGGANACCTTCGANACTTTGGATCGAATNTTCATGGCAAATACTCAGTTGGAGATGACATCATGGGTCTATGCAATCGAGGGNGACCTCGTNCTCTGGGTTCAACAAGCCTTTGAAGCCCAGTGGNTGACNGTTTCACTNACCCATTTGTATGTCTCAGGATATCTGATGGTAGTCTATGTTAGCATNGTTTACTTCTGTTACTTCAATGATAGGTTCATGGCAGACAGGGTATCACTCTGCGTATTTTTCATCTATGCTCTCGCACTTCCGTTCTATCTTTTCTTCAATGTCAGGGTGACAGGCGATCACATCCCTGAGATGCAGACACTAGCATATGATTTGACTCCGGAAATCAATGATTGGTTCGAGCGAATAGATCCGTTCACAAATGGGATGCCTAGTCTGCATATTGGAATACCATTTGGAGTATGGTTNTGCATTGTTAGNTGGGACGAAGATAATCGTTGGGCCAAGTATCGAAATTTCTTGTTGGGATACNTAATTCTGACAGCATTNAGNATCGTNTATCTCGGAATTCATTGGTTNGTCGANATCATCGGTGGAATGGTGATTGCTGCATTAGCATTGAAACTCGCTGAACGATATCATAAACCGGTATGGTCCGTACTTGATGAACGCACCCTCAACGCTAGATTAGCCACTATATTCACTCGACCAAACAGGGTCAAGTGGTGGATTTCTTCGCGCTCTCGAAAGTTGGCAAGAGCGATTAGGCATCCTTCAAGTCACGAAACTGGGTGGGCCATATTCATCGTTGTAATNATGACNACNAGCATCATCGTCTGGGATATGACNCATCGTGANTTNCCAGTTACTGGTGTTGAGGCNTCNGTGGGGGTTTCGGCTGCAGATGGTTGGTTGGTNAGTTTGGATAACCGCTCAGAAGANGGNTTTGTNGTNGTTGCNGTAGATTTAGCAGTTCCAGATGAATCNCATATTATTCCGCACCCATTGCTTGATGCCGANACNTTATACGATACGGCGGGGAATATGGTTGCAGTTGCCAATGCCAGTGAGTTATGGGTCATGAATCTCGAGGAATTAGCGAATGAACCGGTTGTTCTTGTGGTATCTGAACCTAGTTTCCTGAAGATTGCAGAGTTGGGAACTGGCGAGACGGTAATCGTGCTCGTTGAGTCCGGGGTGTTGAGAGCGGTTGCATTTGACGGCACAGAGGTGGAGACGCCGCAATTAGCTGATGAGCAAATCTCTGTGCTCAATATAGCAGTTGATGACAATAGGCTTGCAGTTGTATTCAGCGACAATGCTACCAAGGTTAGAGTAGGNCANATTGGAACCCAAGGATTCGTGNATNATGCNGTCAATTTCACTGCACCGATNAGTGAGGATGAGACNTTGCTAAGTTGGGGNTATGTCCTCGATGAAGAGAATGCGACTGTTGTCGATATGGATATCGATGACAAGTGGTTGGCAGTGACTGTCAATGTAACTGCAACAGATCGTTTGGTTTTGGTCGACTTAGAAAGCGGACAGAGTAGATTGTTGTCAGACCCCAAGTATCCTGCGCATGACCCAGTATTGGGGCATGGTCTAGTTGTCTGGGCCTCATTGTGGCATNTGAATCCTGTTCAACCTAGTGAGCAATTTGAGGACCATGAGATTTGGTATCANGATTTGTCCAAGAATTTGACAGAACGATTGACAGAAGACCTGCGAGACCAACGCAACCCTTTGGTCACTGAAGATCACATCATTTGGCAAGAGATGGAAGGTGACAAGGTTACCGCCACCAAGGTCCACCCACGTGAGGTNGAATTGCAACCNTATTCNTCGACAGCATTACAATTGGCTGTTCTAGTNTTGATTCCGTTNGTTTGTTTCCANATNTGGAAANGAAGTACTGAACTGAAGATTCAAGAGGCAGAATCGCTCAAGTCAAACGGGGATTGAAAGCATCCTGTCGAGAGCNNTTTTNGCATTCTCTGCAATNTCTTCGGGAACAATGATTCTGTTGGCTTCTTCNCCAGCCTCGATTCTTTGNAGNACATCGAGAAGNTATGTGGGGTGTATCATGTACATCGTTGAGCATGGGCAGACCATTGGGTCTAGACATTCGATTTCCTTGTCTAGATGTTGGTCGTTCAATCTCTTGACCATGTTGATTTCTGTTCCAANTCCGATTCTACTGCCGCTCGGTGCTTCTTCCACGTAGCGCTTGATGAACTCGGTTGAACCGACAGCATCGCTGGCATCGACAACCTCTCTGGTACATTCTGGATGAACCACTACCAACGCTTCCGGATCTTGTTCNCTCAGCGCTTCTATTTGTNCAGTNTTGAAGCGTCGNTGGACACTGCAGTAGCCGTGCCAAAGGATGATTCGAGATTTCTTCAAAGCATCCCAATCGGGNAAATCNTCNGGNNTCCAGATCGCCATTTCATCTTCTTGNANANCCATTGCTAGGCCGGTGTTTCGACCGAGGTGCTGGTCTGGGAAGAACAGAACTTTNCCATTNGGTCCAGCCTTGTCAAAAGCCCAATCCAANATTCCTGCGGCATTGGATGATGTGCAGACAATACCACCATGGGCNCCGACAAAGGATTTNAGTTCGGCGCTNGAGTTCATGTAAGTGACNGGGACCAAATATGATTCACCTTNCTCAGCAGGNGNATTNTGGTCAGNTCTAGTTATTGGNTCAGATAGNCCCAGTCCNGGAATCAATTGCTGCCAACAATCCTCAACCTGCTCTAGATTAGCCATATCTGCCATGCTACATCCTGCTCTCAGATTGGGTAGCGAAACCTTCTGTTCATCTCGACTCAGTATGTCGGCAGATTCAGCCATGAAGTGTACTCCGCAGAATACNATATTCTCGGCTTTGGATTCNCTTGCCATTCTTGATAGAAGAAAGGAATCCCCCAATAGATCAGCGTGTTGGACAATACTNTCCCTTTGGTAATGGTGTCCTAGGATTATCAGGTCATCTCCCATTCTTTGTTTGATGGCATCTATGGCCTGATGCATTTCNTCCTCAGACATGTCACCACCNGTGGCGTTCAAGTCGCACATAGGCAGATTGAGAGTCATCTCATCCCTCAAGTAAAGCCCTGAGGGCGATGCCTTTGAAGNCATCCCCTCTACGGATTGATGGCGGGAGTGCGATGTTGTGGAAGGATGAGGGCCTGTTGCATCTTGGTGCAGAAGCTGAGGTTCGTTCAGGAATCTGGCTTGGTATNTCTGCNGTGAAGAAGAAACGCTTGCCAAGAACTTGGAGACATCCTGATNTNGATCGCACTTTGACTCGTAGGAGATTAGAGGCTGAATGTCGGGCAATGCGNCGTTTGAGNGCTTGTGANATTCGNATTCCAGCNTTACTACAACTGGATCGAGCGACACATACCATGGTCATGAGTCGTTTACCAGGAAGCCCATTGATCGANTTGTTGAGAGAAGGTGTTGATGATGCATCAGCAATNCTATCCAAGGTTGGNGGNATGATTAGACAGATGCATCGNCAAGGNGTTGTGCATGGTGANCTTTCGACNAACAANATCCTNTGGAGTGAGGATGAACCTGCATTGGTTGACCTCGGNNTGTCTCGATTNACTACAGAGATTGAGCATTTCGGAATAGATCTACATGTCCTTCAGGAGATTTTGAGTGGCAGNCACCCTGAGTACGAAGATGCNATGTCNGNGGTTGAATCAGGNTATCTTGCATTTGATGANGNGGCAGGNCCTACTCCAGATAGTAGTGGAGGGGCTTTGCCTAGTGCAGATCAGGTCATCAAGAGGCTGGAAGATATTCGCAGCAGAGTTAGGTATCACGGNTGANCANANGGTGNNGNGTGAGCCGCCAGAANCCCAAGCACAAGNCAAATNNTGANTTGTGCTTACTTGAGCACAAATAGACACCCTGTGTTCGCAAGGGGAGCCCTTTGAATCGGAAACCGGCTCAACCCTTATTCACTCGCAGTAACTGGGACTACCATGGTCGAAATTCAATGTCCTCATTGTGAAAAAGATGTTGAATTGGAAGATCGAGTCGTTGGATTATTTGATTGCCCGCATTGCAATAACGAATTTGAGTTCGAAGATGATTCAACCAACATCGGCATTTCATATAGGCCAAAAATAGGAGTAATCATACTACTGGTATTCTCATTATTGTTTGCAATAGGCGCTGGCTGGGCCTACTTAGCAACCAACGATTCATATAGCTTGGTTAAATGGGATGAGTTATACCAATTTTGCTTAACGTTATCTGGCGTAATTTTCCTTTTTGCGATACTAAGATATTCCATTCAACAAGGCAACCGATTGGTTGAATTCAACAGAGGGAAAACAGAATAAAACGTCTTCAAAGGGGTTTCGGATGAAACCTTCGGAACGCTACTCACTCGGTGCAGAATTGTGCTTGTCTAAGCACAAAATAAACGCTTTACCAAGTGCTCTAAAGCAGAGTGCCGATTTTATTGTATGTGATAACGAGGGAGCCCTGTTTATTTATTGAGTGATTTCATCTAGGATTCATATGGCTCCTAGTACGGTTAACTGCACCAAGTGTGGAAGTTCAGATTTGAAAGCACCCAGGCACGTTCGAACGCGAGGGGTAACATCGGCAACGGTAGCAGATTTGAACATCATTACTTGTAATGAATGCAGATTTACTGAATTTTACGAATTAACTGAAGAAGAACTCGCCCCTATCAAGAAACAAGTTACTAAAATCTATATTTTTGCTATGCTCCTTCCAATCGTAATTGGAATTGCTGTTCCGATTTGGTTAATTTGGTTTTAATGGATTTAAAATTTTCAGATTATTCTTCTTCGAGTTGTTTATTGAAATTTTGCTCTAATTCAATTACTCTTTCTTCTGGGATACCAAGTACTTCCGCTTGAGCTTGAAGCATCTTTCTCTCACTAGAAGTAATTATCATATCTTCCATTGCAATTGCATACATTTGTAAATATCCTTCTTCTCTTTGGATATTAAGTACTTCAGATTCAGTAATTTGAGCTTGAGTTCTAAATTCATTATATTGAATCACACCATCTTTGTTAAGATCAATTTCGTCAAAGAGTTCTTTTTGATATTTTGGGGACAGTTTGGAAACTTCTCTAGATGATGAAAATTCATCCTTGGAAATGACATTATCCCTGTTAGTATCCATTTGCTCAAATGATTCTTTAATTTCACTTTCATTGATAGGAGCTTCTCCCCTAGTTCCAAACACGCTCATTAAATTAATTCCACTTGGACCATATTTCTTAACGAGGTTACTTTCAGTCTCTCCTGATAATTGTTCACCATCCCACCATTTTTCAAGATAATCCATTCTTTCTTCTTCTATTCCATAGGATTTTGCTTGGAGATTCAGCATAGAGCGCTCTTTTGAGGTAATTACTCCGTCCTTTTTTGCAAGCGCATACATCTCTAAATATCCTAACTCTTCATTTGTATGAGATTCTGGTAAAATTACTGATGTAAACTTATTCAAAGTGGATAAAATAGGGCGTCTTAACATAATTAATGGTAAACCGATTATAATTCCACCAATCCAACCTCTATCGAATAATGATTCCATTGTCTCAGTTGCCACTAGGAATAATATTGCACCTAGTCCTGCAAATATTGCCGCGACAGAAGTTTTACGTAATTGTTCATCGATTCCAAACATGTCATTTTTGATTACAGCATAGGTGAAGATTACGCCTTCAAATAGTGCTGCAAGCACAACAGCTGTTGGCATAAGAGGTGCAAGAGCCATTAGTAGAGGTGGTGCATGTTGATCCTGATTAAATGGATTTGTAGAAATGTCAGGCGATTGACCTATCATCGCAATTATTGTGAAAAGTATAACAGATGTTGTGATTTGTAGGGCAGTCTTTCCAATGAACCCTAATCTAACTGCACGTATTTCTTGAATGTAGTTATAATTTAGATTCCCTTCATCCATGATTCTTTTTTGTGATCGACCGATAGCGATGGTTGCTACTATTGCTCCAATAAGTGGTATGAAAAGAAGAATTCTCGTTAAAGGTCCAAGTGCAACATTAGAATATGTCAAGGGATATACTGCCGCATATTTTTCTGAACATGTGACTTCAAATGGCAGGGGGTCTCCTGAAGCAGTTGCACCTTGTCCGATGCCTACACTTTCACAGTAAATCCAGCCAACATCTCCAATGGCTTCGCTTGTTCCTCCTAGAAGATAACTCGTCCCAATAATAAGTGAAAAACTGAAAATAGGAAGAATATACAAACCGTGAACACGGAAAAATCCTGAAATCTTTTTTGCCCATTTCTTATTACTGTAAAATGTACCTGCAATCATGTAAAGTATGAATAATTG
>PBHQ01000044.1 GCA_002719475.1 Methanobacteriota archaeon
CAATGTGTTAACATCATCGACCAGATGCTCATCTGGCCAAGAATCACCTAAGAAGGCTATGCGCTTATCCAATTCTTCGTCCAAGATGAATGTGACAGTGTTGTGGCCAACGGTATAATTCGTCAATTCAACAGTTTCTTCGTCATCATGGTCATGTCCGCCCTCTGACAATGAGTGAGTGTGCATGTGGTCATGAGAGTCTTCTTCCGAATCATCATCGCCATGATCTGAATGATTGTGTCCAGAATNNGATTCATTGCCATCTCCCGAATCATCATCGCCATGATCTGAATGATCGTGTCCGGAATGCGAATCATTGTCCTCAGAATCAGAATCTCCATGGCCTGAATGATCGTGTCCNGAATGCGAATCATTGTCCTCAGAATCAGAATCTCCATGGCCNTGATGTGAATGGTCATTCAGCATCTCAGGGTTTGGCAACAAAGAAANATTAGAGGAACTGGCAGCCCAAGCGATATGAGTATCTGGCCCAACTTCAACAAAGCTGATGCCAACATCTGATTCATCCCATGAAGAATTACTAGAATTCCAAATGAGTAATGACCACCACCATGACCAATCATCTGGAGAATCTGTACCGTTAATTCCAGTGACACTGTGACCATATTGCTCATGATAGGTTGAATTCAATGAGATATTNTTTGATTCAAAGGACATGGTAGTAAGATTCCAGCCTTTAGCCTCTGTTGGTAAATCTTGATTCATCACTCCAAATGTTTCAGTTGAATTATCAGGATAAAGAACCGAAACATGATTCATCTTGACATGTGATTCAATGAAAGTTCGATCAACCTGCAAACCAAAATTTTCCCACACCTGTTCAAGATCTTCTCTCTCTCCTGTCAAATGTGGCCAATCGACCTGATGTAACTCTGTATATGCAGTCAATCTCTCTTTAGTATCATATTCTGGATCCAAAGATATTGAAACGAAATGAACTTCATCACCTATCTTGTCTCCAAGTTCATCGACCACATGCCTCAATTTAGAAGTAATCAGTGGACATGTATCAGGGCACCGAGTGAAGATGAAAGAAACTACCACTAAATCACCCTCAAGACTGGAGAGTGTGAAATTCTGTCCAGTATGGTCTTCCAAGGTGAAATCTCCAGCACTGCCTGTAGTCAATGGCACCCCCTTGTAATCCTCTCCGTGCATATGCTCAGAAGGTGAATCTCCCATGCATCCAGCAAAGGCAGAAATAAGCATCATTATTGAAATTGAAATTATCTTCACNCGCATTTAATCACCGAANATAATTGCTCCAACAGANNTNTCACTTGACCCAAGGAGGTAAACACCAACTTGGTAANNTATCAACNCCNCCTGGNTTTGACAANCCGATTCCATANAGCATCAACAATACGAAAATAAGAGGGAAGAAAGCGGTCTTAGTATAGATGAATGGGTCATCTTTCAGATGCATGAAAAAGAANGCTATNCCGTANGCCTTTACCACTCCNACNCCNATTAGAATTGCCCAAGTCANCAACTTGGCATTCTCTAGAGTTGTGTTGAAAACATCTTCCCATTTCACGTATACCGCTGCGACCTCAATTAGCGTCAACACCATCAATGCGATAAAATTCCAGAAATAGATGTCCTTGCCGGTCTTATCCATCAGCCACTTTTCCATTCCAGTTGCAGCATGTTCTCCCATTCATCACACCTCCTAATACAAATAAAACGCAGGGAAGATGGCGACCCAAGCCAAATCCACAAAGTGCCAATAGAGACCGAAATATTCGATACTCTGCGAGTTTTCAGGTTGCCAACCACCTTTATGTGCCTTAAAACANAAGAAGCACAAGACGATTAGGCCAACAAAAACGTGGAATCCNTGCGCCCCCGTGGAGATGTAGAAGATTGATGCTGCAAGACTAGACTTGACAGTGAAGTCGTAGTCATAGATTAGGTGCTCCCACTCAATTAGCTTCAGTACAAGGAACATTGTACCTAATGCCAAAGTTGCAACCAAGTTGTTTCGAACTGCGCGCCTTCGATCAGGCATCCACATGCGGACAAACTTATTCTTGGACGGAATGAAGACCTTGGCATTGGCTGACTTAAGTGCCAAAACAACAGTGTAAGAAGAAAGAATCAGCGCGAAAGTGTTGATAGCACCTGGCAATAACGTCCAGAAACTGTCGATGATATATTCTGACGCCACGATT
Organism: Methanobacteriota archaeon; assembly: GCA_002719475.1. The sequence continues at coordinate 2,196 of PBHQ01000044.1, forward strand.
ACATAGCCGTCTGAACATGCAGGAAGATTACTACCGGTTTCTCCTAGCGAATTACACTGCTCGTTCCAATGGGTTGACCAACCCATTCGCATCCTGAGATAAGAACTGAAGAATGAACCGAATACCATGGTTTCTGACATCAAGAATATCCAGAGACCTACCTTACGCACATCCTGTCCTCCAAATGGCTTTCCAAGAGATTTCATCTCATGCTTACCATCATTTGGATAATCCTCTCTCCACCAGTTGAATACTCCCAGGAATGTAATCAATAATCCAGCAGCACATAGAATGTAGGATTCGACAAAACCGTACAGGAATAGCAAGATACCAAAACTCATGATAATCGGTGAGAAAGAACCGTGGTGCGCGTGATCATCGTGGTGCNCGTNATNANCGTNGTCTCCATGACCGTGGTCATGATCACNTCCAGATCCTGCTTCAACTGANCTATTGACTAATCCTGCAATAATTCCCATTAGNCCATAGAAAGCTATCAAAATGAACGCTACTCTACCGCCGGTCCAAACAGCATGGGCATCTGTAGCCTTGTAACCGACAAANGAAACCGCCAATATTCCTGTTGCTAGGCCCATTAGTANAAGGCCGATTCCAAAACTACCCATCCATGGATTCTCTTGGAGTGAGTTTTCGCTCATTCTTTCGCCTCCTTCTTCTCACCGATCATCCATAAGCGTTTGACACCGCGTNTGAACCAGCCATCCTCGTGAGCCTCGGTATTCGCGTCTCTCTGGATTGGAATCTCTGCAAANGAAGGAGTTGGAGGTGGTGAAGTGGTTGACCACTCCAAAGACCATCCTCCCCACGGATCNGGACCCGCTACTTGTCCNCGCTTCTGACTGTAAATCATATTCCAAACCATAATCAATTGCGANAATCCGAACATAATTGCCCAGATAGTAATGGTAGAATTGAGGTCTCCATATCCTGAATCTATGGAATAGGAGTGAGTTCTGCGCGGCATTCCCATGATTCCAAGGCGGTGCATGGGCCAAAAGGCTGCATTGTATGAGATGAATGAGCACAGGAAGTGTAGCATTCCCAACTTCTCGTTCATTTTCCTGCCAGTCCACTTAGGGTACCAGTAATAGAAAGCTGAGAAGAGGCCGAATACAACCCCTCCAACGAATACATAGTGGAAGTGAGCGACTACGAAATAGGTGTCATGGAAGTGCATATCAAGACCCGCAACAGGGAAGAACATACCCGAAATTCCNCCGAGTGTGAATGTAATCAAGAATCCTANAGCCCACAAAGTATGGGTCTTGAATACTAATGAGCCGCCCCATAAAGTAGCAAGCCAATTGAAAACCTTGATTCCAGTGGGTATCGCAACTAACATGGTAGTTGCCATCATAAGGAATCTCAATTGAGGATCCATTCCACTAGTCAACATATGGTGCCCCCAAACGACGAAGCCAACAATTCCAATTCCCGCCATTGCATATACCATCGATTTGTATCCAAATACNGACCTTCTAGCGCTGGTCGCTAGAACCTCGGACACAACACCGAAGGCTGGAATAACTACAACGTACACTTCAGGATGACCAAAGAACCAGAACAAGTGTTGGAAGAGTATTGGATCNCCAACATTGGTTGCGAAGAACACCGAACCGATGGTGCGGTCCAAGAACAGCATCACTACACCAATCAACAATGCTGGAAGAGATAGGAATAGCATGAACATTGAAATCAAAATACTCCAAGAGAACAATGGCATCTTCATCCAACTGACTCCATGCCCACGCATAGTCAGGAATGTGGTAATGAAGTTGACACCAGAGAGAGTTGATGATGCTCCCAACAGAATCATTCCAGCGATGAAGAATGTAGTTCCTGTGTTGGCAGACATGTCGCCGCCTCCAGTTGAACTGGAATATGGTGGATACATGACCCAAGTAATGTCTCCACTCTGACCACTGAATATACCAGCATAGAGAAGAATTGCTGCNGGTGGCAANAGCCAGAATCCAAGAGCGTTTATCCTTGGGAAGGCAAGGTCTTGAGCGCCAATCTGCAAGGGTACAATGTAGTTAGCAAATCCTGCAATCATCGGCATTGCAGCAAGGAAAACCATNGTAGTGCCGTGTAAGGTAAAGTANGAATTGTACTCCTGCTCAGTCAGGAAGTCNTTCATTGGTGTCGCCAATTGGATTCTAAACAATAGAGCCAATAAGCCNCCGACTAAGAAGAACAGTAGACCAAAGTTCAGGTACAACAAACCCACACCCTTGTGATCTGTAGTTGTCATCCATCCCTTCAGCCACTCCCAGAAATTACCCATACTGAATCCTTCAGGGTTGCGGGAATAGAAGACGTAGAGTGTAGCAAGTGCCATCAAAGTCAGCACTAACAAAACNACGCTAAGGAATACGACCATAGCGCGCTTAGCATCGACCTCTTCCACAATAGGTCCAGCATTCAAACCTGCAACTTGGTATGTTACACCATTGTATCCATCTCCAGAATTCCCACTGGCTCCATTCGCATTGCCATTAACCGCATTACCCCAAAATGTGAATCCAACAACTTTGGTATCATCGGCGGGTGANGTCCAAANAACTTCCCAAGTCCTTAGGTCATTACCTAATTCAGTATGAGTTANCCCTCCATCCATCACTTGAATCAATGTTTGATCGAAACCNGACAAGGTCCCNCCATCAATAATCAACCTGAAACCACCCATATTGCTATTCTCGGAAGCGCCAGGGATATTTGGATTGGAAACTGAAAGCGTCAATGTGTATTCCGTACTAGCATTGAAAGAATCTGGAAGACCAATAATGCTCACTTCAGTTCCTTTATCTTCNGTGTGACAAAAGCAACCGCTATCGTCTACTGAACTACCGATTCCACCAGGGGAGGCTTGAAACTGGGGCGCTAGTAATATGGAAACCCCAAAAATTGCTAGAATGAGAATTGCTTTTCTTCTCATCANCCATCACTCCTTGCAACCCTCATAGACACTGTCTGCAACTGGAATCACAGTGATTTTCATCTTCATGTATGCGTGTCTCATTCCACAATATTCGGCACAAACAACATCGTATGTTCCAGTCTCTTGAGGTGTGAAGTAGAGCATGGTGGTCACTCCGGGCACCACATCTTCCTTGACTCCCCATTCAGGCAAGAACAATGAGTGTAATACTGCATCTGCTTCACCAAGGCGCTCACTGATCATATTCATCTTGATGTCCTCACCACATGGAACGTAGACTTCACCTGCACTGGAGGATTGAGCAGGATAGCGCTGGAAAGAATAGACCTCATCTCCATCGGCGTTGTTAATCTTCAGAATCATAGTCTCTTGAAGATCAATAATCGTATTTTGAGTGACCTCCCCGTCGCTGATATTGAATTGGCCGCTAGCGGGACCATTCGTCCAAATCGCTGTCAAATTGACATCCGCGTCCGTAGACACCGATATTGAGCCATCTGAAACCGCTACCACCAATTGGTATGGTAGCCCATCAGCAGTCTCTTCGACAATGATAGGTTCTGTGTATGTGAATGCCCAATTCCATTGGGTTGCAATTACATCAACGACAAAGGCTTCTTCATCGGAAGGAGGATTGCCCCATGCATCGTACAAGGATTGCCAAGATAGAACACACAACCAAGCAACCAAAATTGTGGGTAAAACAATCCAAGCAGTTTCCAGAGTCATGTTGTCCCTTTCCTTAGGGAAAACTCCAGGTTCTAACTTCTCTAGTTTGGATTCATCAACCATGCCTTCACGATATCTCAAAACTACATAAATCATCCAAACAAATACAATTATGCCTACAATTATCGACCAGAACATAAAGTCCTGATACAAGCCGTGGAAGGCAGTGTACTCTGCTGGCATAGTACTTCCACTCACCGGCGGGAGAAAGTCACTCATGAACGTTTGCTATTCGTCCTTCTTAGGTATGCTAAAGATTAACGCAATTTGAGGCTTCGAAATTCACCATGGAAACTTGTATACCCAGACGATTAAATCGTTCAATATGCACTGTATTGCCAACAGAATCGAGCCCACTAGCATCAGTCCTGATCCGCTCGCTCCGTCCTGATATGCGCCATATGCCAATAAGCAAAGCATAACATTGCCTACGGAAACGAGAATGAGGATTCCAATTACCAATGCAGGAGTCCAAGAATATTCATTTCCCACGTGGAAAATTGTCGATTCTATCCAAAGAGCAGAAGGAATAAGAAAAAGAGCAAGAGCAAGGAACAATCGGTTCGTTCCATTTCCATCAGATTCTCCCCAAGGCCACCTCAAGGATTCAACTGTCGATTCATCAAATTGGAAGAATACAACATACCAATACATCAAAAATCCAATAGCTGCAGCAAACATGAATGGAATGATGTAAGTGCGCCAAGACTCAGGTACCCCTCCCCAAAGATCCGATGGTTTGTCAAGGCGTGAAACGCCATATGCATAGGAAATCAATACAAGAGGTCCAACAATGAAAGTGAATACCAATATGAACTGACGAGACAACTCCATGAAAGTAGGACGATGGCCACTTCGACATAAGGCAGTCGCAGGCATTCGTTCAAATTGATAGAAACAAGAATAGAATAACTAGGAGCGGAGGAGCAATACATCCGCAATTCTTGCTAAGGCGGAGAGTGAGTTGATTGGATGCCCAAGAAACGGTTTGATTCTAGACGGGCGCGCAGCGGAAATGGAAATGCTACTCAAGAAAGGAGAATTTTGGCAGCCGAAGTCTTGGCTCAGGCACGTATCCGAAATAGACCAGTAAATGAAGGNGGCTCTGAATGCCCAATTCTAGTAGAAGGGAAAAGAGACAAGAGTGCCTTGAAATCTCTTGGATTTGAAGGACCCATTGAACTAGTCAATCGAGGGTGGTCCCTCGAACGATTAGCCGGTTGGTTTTCTAAAAGATTGGAACATAAAAATCCCATAGATGGAAAAGAATCGATTATCCTAATGATGGATTGGGACCGTACAGGTGGACGTTTGCAGAGTGAATTGAAAAGACGTCTCAAAGCTTTCGACATCAGCATTGATGAGCACACTAGAAAGGTGCTGATTAAGGCATTAAAACCCGAAACAAGAGTAGTAGAAAGTTTGCATGGGATGTCCGATGAATTGCTACCATTGTTAGCAGAAATAGATCCTGATGGTAATATCGATTGACATCATTCAAATGGTGGAGTTACCGTTGATTCCTTGACCGTATTCATGACTACGTGAGTAAAGGAGCGATTTATGCCATCTATGGAAAATACTTCCTTGGTCAGATCGTTCAACTCTTGCCTATTTCTTATTCTAGCCATAACAATACTATCGAAATCTCCAGTGACATCGTAAACGGAAAAGACCCTAGAGTCTGAAGCGATTCTCTGTTGAACATCCATCATCTTACCTTTCTCAATCCTTAGTCCAACAATGACGCACATCTCCCATCCAATAGCTTGGGGGTCCAAATCGACACTCCAGCCGCGGATTATTCCCTTTTCCTGTAAAGATTTCAAACGTACAGAAGCGGTTCCCAAAGCTATACCCACTTCAGAAGCTAAAGTACGCAAACTAGCCTTGGGTTCCTCGATTAATGCCAGTATCATCTTGCGATCGACCTCGTCCAAGTCCATTTTCACACCCCGGTGAACTGACCGTAGTGCTACGGCTAATGAACGTTCGCCACCAAAAGTCGACCGATTTTGAACATATGCAGAAATAAGGATGAAAATTGTATAGTTAAACAATAAATTTGTTCAAATTGTCAGAGAAGGGATTGACAAATTAAGATCCATTACCCAATTACCAAAAGTCTCAACTTCTAAAGAGAACCTGATTACTATAATCTCCACTTTATCTTCAGGATTGCCGCGGATCTGAATATCGAATGTATGCACGCTTCCAGACCTGACTTGATCGATATCGGTTCTTCTCCGCATTTTCCAAGGGTCATCTATGGCTACTTTCTCAATTCGCGCATCGTACTTGCCACACCGAACTTCGATCTTAGCAACCAAATTATACTCTCCATTCTCACCATCTTCCTCTCTAAACAATTTACCAGTTATTCGAGGTAAAGCGTGTTCTCTTTGCCTTTCAGTGATGATGATGATAACGACACAAATTAGTGAAAATGCTAGGAAACCAAGGCGGGGCAATGCCTGACTTGAAGAAGTCCCTTCCCACATAGTCGGTAGATGCATATCTGTCATTGCAAGAATTTGAGATGGTCGACCTGGAGGAGGGTCTCCGCCTGCAGCATCTCCTTCCGCGCTAATATGTCCTTCAAGGAATGCAACTATGCCCCAGCGATTTGCATCATCGACATCGATATTGATATTCGCTGCCACAAGATGTTCGCTGCCAAATCCTGTGACGACATGTGTAATGTTTTGCTCACGCTTGGAAAAGGCCTGGGTTGCAGTCCACTCTCTAACTACATGTGGAGGACGAATCCCCTCATTCCAAATCTCGGGGTGCCATTCAACCAATGCAATGTTCAAAACAACATCCTTGGAAAGATTGTACAAAGGTTTGAGGTCACTTTCCACCTGAATCTCATCTACAATTTCATCCCCATTTGTGTCAATTAATGTGACCTCCAAGGGAAGTTCCGCTGCCACCACGCCTCCGGCACTTGGAGTCGTTCCATTCAATGCTAAACCTGCATTTTTTGGATTAAACTCCGCCCCATCTTCAATTCCCAACAACGGTTGGAGATCAACCCTAATGGCGGGAACTTCGGCCCGTAAATTCTCAGCCCTCANGCTAGAANCANGATTTGACATCGGATCATTGATACCNCGAGAAGGATGCCACGATAGCCATACCATTCCTTCATCCTGATCCTGAGCCCATGAATTATCAGATTGGAATTTTGTGCAAATACTGTTGTCATGGTAGCAGAACCATTCTATCAATGGAGCAGTGGCGCCATCATCAGGTACTATGGCCTTAGATAGAACGTATTTTTCCTGATTTTCTTCTTCGGCGGAAACCATTGGGAATAGCATGATTACCAGAAATATGGCAATGGTGGGTCTAGTCAGCATTCCANGCACCATCATCTTCGCCAACCGAATCGAAGTCATGAATCCTCTGCCTTNATCCTCATCTGTTGCAGCAAAATAATACGTTCTGCTTCATCGATCATCAAACTGAAATGTTGACCTGCCCAAGCAGGGATGAGTAAATCGCATGGACTGGAAAGGAAAACAAATCCTTGTACTTCAGCAGTTAATTCAGAACTTGCATTACCTTGTTCAAGTAACTCCAAAATCAAATCATCTGAGACCTGATGGGTGTTCGTTCCAAGTTGCTCAAACAAAGGCTTGACTTCCGAACGTGGCCTTAGTCCGTTCTTTGAAGGTTGAAATGCTGTAGCACCAGCATGGATAATATTCAGGGGTTTCCACCCACCACCAGATTGGATTTTTCTGCGTTTGATGGTACGTTTAGAATCCCATAGCCAATGCTTGACATCTGTAGTCGATAAAGAGAATTTCTTGCCTCTTTTCCACCAAGAATAAGTTTCATCGATTCCCCAACAGTTCGCCAATTCGGATATTTCACTCTCTTCGGCTGGAGATGGAAGGCGAGGGTCCNTTTTGGGAGGGAGTATTTNCTCCATCTCCAATCTTGGTTTTTTGGGTAACANGGCNTGAGCTGTGTCTTCAGTCCCAACGTGCTTCAATAAAACAAGGAAAAATCCCCCAGTATCATTGTCTTCAGGAGCCAGCCTCAAGGAATGCTTTAGCCTCTTATCTTCCCAATTGACTTTTTCATTTTNCCAATTGCAGATTCCATTTCTTAATTTAAGTCCTGGAAGAANCTGTTTTNCATCGATTTCCTGTACCTCTATGAAATCTAATTCGGAGAGGATTTGAGAAACTACGCCTTCGTTCTCAACTGGATCAAATGAGCACGTAGAATAGACCAATCGTCCACCNGGCTTCAACAAGGAACATGCTCGTTTTAGGATGCCCTCCTGCAATCTTCTCAGCGACCAACCGGATTCTTCTTTCCAATTCTTCCAAACATGTCTATTCTTGCGGACTGTAGCACTACCTGTACAAGGAGCATCTACCAAAATAGCATCGAAACCTGGGTCTGGAACAGCGGGAAAATGTCTGCCATCATGACGACATAGGACCGTATTGGATAGTCCGATGCGAGAACGGTTACTGACCAATGTATTCAGNCGGGATGAGGAAACGTCGTTGGCAACCAAGACTCCTGAATCATTCATCCTCTCGCCAATCTGAGTTGTTTTTGAACCTGGAGCCGCACACATATCCAGTACTCTTTCGTTTGATTCAGGTTGTAAACAGAGAACAGGTAGCATCGATGCAGCTTCTTGCCGAGTGATTCTTCCCGTTTCATGTAAGGCAATGTACAGGTCACGAAATTGCTCGGGTATCGTGCCTCTTTGCCAAGGCATTTTGTATGCATCCGGAAACCAAGAATATGCAGTTCCCCCCATTGATTCAAGTTGATTCCTAGTCCATTCCTCATCCTTGCGCAATGTGTTTATGCGGAGGGTTTCAGGTAGATCTTCAATACAACAAGATAGCCATTCTTCAACGGAATGACCCAAACTCTCTACTAATTTGAGTAGGGGGCTTTCTTTCGCTACCCGAGCATCGAACACGACCCTTCGGTAAGGAAACAGCAAATGAGTCTATGCAAACGAAATAGCGGCTGATTGATGAATCGAGACTTTGCCCAAGTGGCATGGCGGGGGGTCTGTTGTCACCTGAATGGCCCGCTTTCCTCTCTTTGTTAGTAGCAGCATTCCTTCCATTCTGGCCAATGATCCATATGCGTTTTGACAATGCTCACCACCCAATCTGGGGTAAAATTGACCATTACTTGCCTTGGTTTCCCGGCATATTGGTAGGGCTAGCATTAGTTTTCGACATCATTGCCCACCTCAGCCTTGATACTGACCATCAAAGGGTTGCAATGCGGCTGANTGAAGAATACTCTCTCATCAGTAGATTAGCGGTTGCGATGACTGGTTGGACAACGTGGGCATTGCTTGTTATGCTAGGGCTCGGACTGCACCTAGCAGTAACGACTTCTGTTCTAGATGAAGGAGGTGATATCGCCGGAGATAGCCACCGAATGCATGATGGGGTACTCATTTGGTTCGGTGTTTTTTGGTGCCTGATGATGTTCGCTTTGCTTCCATCAGACCCTTTTCCTGAGACAGGGAATATTGNCATCCCTGTAGAAGTCCCTGCTCCACCTTCTATGTGGAACGTTTTGATTATGGNACCAACATTACTGTTGGGTGGTTGGTTAGTCGGGTTTGGTATTCTACATTTGACCGACGTGACATGCCCCGCTAAGTGGCCAGATACCATCTCTAGACCTCATCCGGGAACTGGATGGTTTGTTGCTATGCCAATCTCTGCCATTCTCTTGGGATTAACCATGGATGATTTGAATACGGTTTCCGATGGCATGGCGCTCAGTGATTTGGTACTAGATTCGGCACACGGGAGAAGAACCGCATTCATGTTGGCTTTTTGTGGCACACTGATTCTCAGTAGTTGTTCTTTACACGCTGCTGCAGTAAGTGCTCATCGCACAAGAATAGGCAGNGATCGATGGAAAGNCCTAGCCGCTACNATCGGACATACATTGTTCCTATTGTTGGTTGGCGGATGGTGCCTATTGGCCGGCCTTCCAGGCGTGGATGCNGCATGGGGTGCAACTGCATTGTTAGCTAGATTGGNAATGCCACTAATTNTCCTAGGAGCGGTTGGAATGTTGTTACCATTGGTAGGTTTTGATGATAGGCCGCGCGCCGAATTATGGGGGTGGACTGTGATGTTGATGGCTGGAACACCTGCACTGGCCCTGTGGGAGCCTCGCTCAGCATTGCTGGCATTGACTCTACTGCCTGCTCTTTCTTTTGCTGCAATAATTCCTCCAATGTTCGAGAAGGATGTACGGCTTTCCAAAAAAAGGAAGAAAAATTGGCTGATTACAATCCTATTGACCGATTTGGCCTTGATTCTGTTGTTGTTCTTATTCGCTTTCGATATTATCGGCTTGATTGCGATACTTCCAGTTTTGTTCATCAGCACATTAATTCCAGGAATTCTGGTTCACGCATGGCCTGAACACATAGATTGACGGAATCTGTGAATTGGTTGCTTAATTGCCATGGCGTTTCTTTTCAGCCCCTAACTATTATCAATGCAAAGAATGGCCTGAGAGTTGGGAATCAAGGTTCCTAGGATGGGATGAATGATGGGGAGAGCCTTTCGCGAAGGAATTGAAAAAGACAGAAAAGTACAGTTTNGACANGGAATGAAACAGATGTTGAACATTGGAGGACGAGCCAAGAGAAGTCGTCTAGAAGAAGGACCAAGAATGCGGGTGCCAGCAATGATNACTGTTGAAGATGAAGAATGGATTTGGGAGCAAGTCAGTGCAGAAGTATTGGCTTCATTATCGCACAGATTGATGATTCAAGGAGAAAATGGNCAGCCTCAACCACTTGGTTGCACAGCAGACTTTGATACCGCTATGGCATTAGCGAAAGAAATGGCNTCTGAAGGGCAGGTTGTACTGATTGAACCTAATCTGTGAGTTCAGAAAATTCCAAAGAACCAACTCAACACACCGTGGTTGGCCAGATAAATTCCTGTCGAAAGCAGAATGCAGGCAGCATACACTTGCCCCTTGGTAAAATGCCAAGCATCTTCCGATTCTTCATCGAAATATCTGATAAGGCCTGCAGCCTGTTGGATTCCGCTGCCATCCTTCTTGCTCTTCTTGACCGCCATGGTAGACCAGCGTGCCGGCGAAATGCCATCCCTATTTCAACGCGACGGGGAATGATGATTCATTCTTCTTCACTGATTGAAAGGTCCACAAAGGGGATTTCTTCTTCTTTTTCGGCATTATACAGCAATAAATCATCCGCCGTAGCACCCGTTTCTATCGGCATTTCTTCGTTTTGTTGGACTTGTATTGAGGCATCGTCTTCGGGCATACTCGGTGCAGTTGCAAGAACATCGCCTAAATTCGCTCCTTCGCTTACCCCTGTGTAGACCAATTCTTCCTCCTCCTGAAACATTTCATTCCTAGATAGGTTAGAGGGATCTGCTTCAATCAAGGCGATATCAATTCGAGCCAATGCTCTTTCCACCGCTGCAGCGTTATCTTCATGCAAAGCCTTGTTTGAAACATCAATATCTCTGAGTGCTCTTTCGATAGCTGATTTACCGGCTCTCCTATCATATCCAGGGTATTCATCTTCGTCTAAAGAAGTCAATTTCTTCTCCATCTCGTTGATTCGTTGCTCCCGTTTCTCCATCTCTACCTTGAATCCTGTTCTGCAATGATTCATGTGCAGATTCCAATGTTTTGAATGCTGTTCAGCGTCCATTCCAGTGACTTTGACCCAACGTCCTCTACGTACGGGCTCCCATGGAGGTCTGCCAATCGCTGATGCAAGATCAAGAACCAACCTGCATCTTCTATCGATTGGACCAGAAAGCGTGATTTTGTTGTAAAAAGAAGAGGCAAACAAGCCAAATCCCCAATAAGGTCTACTCTCAACCTCAACACGTACCTCTTCATCACCAAATTCAATCTTCCATCTCTGTTCATCAAATCCAGGTAACTCGACAATTTTGGGAGGTGCATGTGCTCCAAATACCCGCATCAGCATCGTCATGATATCCCCGAGAATAATGCTGGAGCCTGCTTTAGGATGCCTAGATGGACGTAGAATCCCTGCATCCCCATCGTCCTCTATTCCAAATTCGTCTTTCGCCTTACGCACCTGCGCCCATAACACAGTATTTCTCGCGTCGAGGCTGAGAATGAATTCAGAATCCTCTTGGGACACAAAATGAGGAAGAAGATTGCACACATCATCATTGTGTTAGAATTTGATTCGTTAGGTCATATTGAAATCCTGAACCCCCAACCGGGGCTCAGGTGGAATGGTGGCTAAGAAGAAGTCCTCCTCGAGCAAGAGTGGTGGTAAATCAAAATCTGCTGCAGCAAAGAAAGCGGCAGAAACACGAAAACGAAATGCTGCGGCGAAGAAGAAAGCAGAGGCTGAAGCTGCAGAAAAAAGATCAGCGGCCGCAAAGAAGGGTGCTGCTACAAGAAAACGAAACGCAGCGGCTAAGAAAAAAGCGGAGGAGGAAGCAGCCGCAAAGAAAGCAGCAGCGGCTAAGAAACGGACCTCTGCTGCGGCAAAGAGAAAGACTGCTGCAAAGAAAGCAGCGGCAACAAAGAGGGCGAAGGCAATTGCCACGACCACTCCCGCAATTCCAAAGGAAAGTAAAGCCAAAGCTAGTTCAAAGAAGGCTGAAAGCAAATCAACAAAGAAACAAAGCAAGGCGAAAGCAACCAAACCAAA
>PBHQ01000045.1 GCA_002719475.1 Methanobacteriota archaeon
GATAGGGCTCCTGACTCACCTTCTCACCTGCAAGATGACCTAGCAATTCGCATATCAATCCTGTGGAGGGGATGAAGGGGGGCCTGCTGGAGGCCCAGAGGGTGGACCTGCTGGCGGGCCGGTTGGAGTTTCCGGAGGTGTGGAGGGTGGACCGGTTGGTGGTGCTGATGGTGGACCGGCTGGGGGAGATTCAGGAGGTGTTGGAAGAACAGATAGCGATGTTGGGGGAGTTTCGGGTGGACCTGTTGGGGTTGTAAGTAAAGTTGGTGAATTTTCCTGAGACGGTGGTATAAGGGAAGTCTCTTCGGTCGGTGATGTCAAGGCCGCTTCATTATCCTCTGAAACATTTATTCTTGTGCCTCCGCCAATATCATGTTCAGCCTCATAGTCAACAAGTTCGATGGTACTTGAATCGATTAACTCTCTTTCACTAACACTTCCAAAATCTCCCATTCCAAGATCGAAGGCTCCGCCAAACAGGCCCTCGCCCATGGAACTCTTCGGTTTTCTACCAATCTCTTTCTTTTCCAACTCAAAATCAGAATGGTAAGGACCTAGATCCAATGATCTGCGACCAGATGCAGACTCGTGATAGAGTTTGAATGTCCATTCTCCGCCAAGTGATGAGAAATTGAAAACGAAGGTTCTCGTTAATCCAGGGCCTATGCTGGTAATTGGATCCAATGAATGGAATGATGTTCCCTCTGTAGTTTCCACCACGGCTTCTAACTGGCCCATAGGGATGGTCGCTTCGTTAGAGATTTCTACGTGCGCTTCGATGACATCCCTGTCATCATCATCAATCTCCATCTTGACAGAAAGAATGTTTGCAACCAATGCACCACTTCTAGTAGTGTGTTCTCCGACCACTCTCTCGCCCCTGAATTACGACGCACCATTGACCCTTTTTGGGGCTTGTGCAACCGTGGATGGTTTTGCTATACGTGAAATTTATGGCTCAGCGCAACATTGCTCGAGTTGATGATGGTAAGCACACAATATTATTTTCCGGTAAACGTAGAGCCCTACAATATAGCAGAAAAACAATATTTAGAGAGATTTTTCATAAATACTTGTAATCCCTAGCACTAGCATGGCCAGAATTAATTCCGCAACATCACGTGCTATTTTCTGTATAGTATTACTTTTACTAATGAGCCAAAACTCTCAACTAACATATGATATTCTAGAACCAAAAAACGAGCTAACAAATACCAGTTCTAGCCCCGCAATTTCTCCAGATTCAATTACCATTAGATTAGCCAATAATACGGAGATGGCTAACATCACATTTTCCTATTCTGCATCATCAAGCGGGCAAATAATTCCTCCAGACAACATCTCTTTGGTTCATGATATCCGTACCGGGGGATCTTCAAGTTATCCTGACGCTTTTGTAATGCTTGGAAATCAGTTATTGTTTGCGGCAAATGATGGAGTTGTTGGAGAAGAGTTGTGGAAAACAGATGGAACATCAAATGGTACTGTGTTAATCAAAGACATAAGGCCAGGTAATGAAGGCAGTGGTATTGTCAAGCCAATTACTATCGGTAGCACCGTATTTTTCCGAGCCAATGATGGAGTCCACGGCAGTGAATTGTGGAAAACAGATGGAACGACTAACGGTACAGTTTTGGTTAAGGACATAAATCCAGATGGTGGTTCAGCAATTGATGAAATGCTTGCACTTGGGAATAAATTGCTATTCGAAGCGTTCGATGAAAATGGTGCTGAATTGTGGGTAAGTGATGGCACCCCTAGTGGCACATATATGCTCAAAGACATCAAGCCTGGCACCAGCGGAAGCAACATTGATTTCATGACTTTATACAAAGGTAAAGCTTACTTCAGAGCTCATGATGGTGTAAATGGAAATGAAATATGGACAAGTGATGGCACAACAAATGGTACACAACTTGCAATTGAGATACATCCGGGTACCTCAGGTACTACTTATGCAGATATTGTTGGTGCAGGTGAGAACTTGTATTTTGTAGCAAAGAAAAATGCCAATCGTGAATTGTACGTTAGTGATGGAACCCAAAACGGTACAAAGAAAATTACTTCATTACAACTTAGCAGTGTCGGAGACTTTACGGCCGCTGGAGACAATTTGTTTTTCAGGGCTAATACAGATACCGATTCAAATATTGGTGAAGAATTAATTTTTAGTAACGGAACAGCTAATGGCACAATAATAATCAATACAGTTCCAGGGAATAATTCTGTAGACTGCGGACACTGCGGGAAACCAAAATACATGACTTATCATGCTCATGATGAGAATGTGTATTTTTATGGGAGATATATCAAGAATGGAAGTATAGGTTATCAATTCTGGAAGAGTGATGGAACAGTAAACGGAACACAAATAGTTTCTACTGTTGCTAAGGGCGCTTGGAAATGCAATCAAGCGAATCCATTGGTAAGTGCAGGTCGATACGTATACTTCATTATGTTACTTCCAGATCAAGGCGACAGAAACTGGTATAGGACCGATGGGACAGTCAATGGCACAAGTATCTTGGGAGAATTTTCTCCCGGTCAGTTTTTGAGACATCCGGGTAATTCTGATTTGACAGTAGTTGATGGTACGCTGTATGTTAGTTCGGGAGGAGATAATTCGGGGTATGGTTACGAGTTATATTCAATCAAGAATTCTACAGGAATTACTGCTGAAGCAACATGGAGCGTATATCCCGATTTGCCAATAGGTATTACGATTGATTCAGACACTGGTGAAGTAAGCGGGACTCCGGCTGTTGTACAAAATACGACACAGTATACTGTTTGGGCAAACACCAGTTTAGAATCAGCATCTGCGACCATGTTCATAGAGGTAGTTGGTACACCAGAATTCTCCTACGAACCACCGCAATTGAATCTAATGAGATTACACTCCATGCCGAATTCAATGCCAATTTCAATGGGAGGAATTGTCGAATCTTGGGAAATTGTACCAGAATTACCCATAGGTTTGATTTTTGATTCATCAAATGGTGAAATAAGTGGGACACCAACAGTCAATCAGCCAACCACGACTTACACTGTATGGGGTAACAATTCTGCAGGAGATTATTCGTTTGAAATTACAATAAATATCGCAGAAGAACCTCCAAATATTGTTTACCAAGATCCTTCAATTGAATTGACACAGTATATGCGAATGGAAAATATAACTCCTGTAAGCAACGGTGGACCAATCAACTCATGGGCAATAACTCCAGAACTTCCACTTGGTCTGAATTTTGATAATGGAACAATTTCTGGCACACCCGAAGTTATCTCAACAGAGGTTTCGTATACAGTGTGGGCGAATAACTCAGAGGGATCGGACTCTGATGTTATCACAATAATGATCACAGAACCGCCGCCAGGGATAGTTTTCACAGATGACGAAATTACCCTAGTTCAAGGGGTAGAAATGGTTGAAATTGCAGTTTTATATATTGGAGGAGAAATCACTACTTGGGAATTAGAAGGCTCACTCCCATTAGGTCTAGAATTCAATATTACAACCCAAACAATTACAGGGACAACTGAAATTATTACTGGCCAAACAACATATACAATTTGGGCGAACTCAAGCACAGTTTCAAACTCGTCAACATTTACACTAACAGTATTGTTGGATACTGACGGCGACCAAATGCCGGACGATTTTGGGAATACCCCGTCAACATTCTTGACAGAAGACACTGATGATGACAACGACGGCATCTTGGATGTGGATGAGTTACTATCAGATCCACTACTACCTGATACGGATGGTGACGGAGTATGTGATGGCCCAGTAACAGTAACATATGACGAGGTTGAAATCTGCACTAGCGGTTACGATTACTTCCCAACAGACCCCTCCGCAGATTCTGACACCGACGGAGACGGAGAACCTGACGAAATAAGATCGGGATACAACACCTCACTCTCTGAGGACTTAGACGATGATGGTGATGGATTATCCGACGTTAACGAAAGCCTTCAGCTTTCCAAATCAGACTCGAAATTAGCTGATACAGATGGTGACGGAGTATGTGATGGCCCTGTAGAGGTATACATTCGCGATGAATTAATTTGTGCTGTTGGCCCAGACGCATTTCCGGACGATGCAGCAGCATACATGGACACCGACTCTGATGGGAAACCGGACGATTTAACAGGAAACTCTTCTACTGGGTTAATTGAAGATTTAGATGATGATGGAGACCAATCCAGTGACCTCGCAGAAAACGAGAACGGCACAGATCCAAAAGATCCCCTAAGCTTCCCAACTGATGACAAAGATTCAGATGGCTGGACTGATTCCCAAGAGATTTTCTGTGGGACCAATATCGATGACCCAGATAGTATGCCGAATGATTTCGATGCCGACGAATGGTGCGACTCAGATGACCCAGATGACGACAATGATGACTGGACAGATTCAATGGAAATAGACTGCGGAACTAACCCCCTAGATGCTTCAGATGTTCCAGGAGATGACGATTCGGACGGAATATGTAACAAATTAGACTCCGATACAGAAGAAAGCACATTCCTGAGCTGGTGGATTCTTCCAGTGGCATTGTTTGCGACATTAATGATCGCAGGTTACATACGTATGGGCAGGTTATCAAAGCAAATGTCAGAAGTCATTGAAGTCACACAGTATGACGCAACTGAGGATATTTGGAATGAAAGCGACGAGGACAGTGAAGAATAAACCCCCAATAAATGAAAGGTGGTTTTGCCATAACTGAAATGGGCAGCTCAGCGCAACATTGCTCGAGTTGATGGTGGTAAGGACCATGCTACTGCAGCAATTGTGCCATTGTTCTCATCTATGCTAGAACGATGGTGCTCTTCGCGACGGATTCGCAGAAAATCATACATTCCCCAACCAAGTTGTCCGAATACAGGAATGGCATACTTGGTCTTAGCAAAAGCCCTCTTCCCCCAATGTCGCGGTCCTAACGGGGTTGCATCATGGTGCACCAATGCAATACCAAACCATCTCTGACCCAAGGATCTAGACATCCACAATCCTGTGTATTTGAAATAAAGCCAGTGAATTGCAAACAGAATAATCCAATGCAGAATAACGATGTGTGGTGAATTAAACAGCCCGGAAATACTGTATAACCAAGCGACGAATGTCCCGCGGGTTAAAATCATCAGTAACCCCATGATGAATATGACATCGAGAAAGTAGGCCGCAACTCGCTTCCAAGCTGGAGACAGCAAAACTCCTTCGGGAACATCTTGTTGCACGAGTTGTTTTGCAGGATTGACAGGATGCAGACTAACCGCAGACTCTGCCATGCTCAGCGGGGCTGTCGCTCACTTGTCAATGCTATGTTCAGGTTCTCAGGTGCCAAGCCATCAATCCTCTTTCCTCTACCCAATCTAACCAAGAGGCCCAAGTGGGGTCATGACGGAGCGTACGCGCATCGCCAATGACCACCAATCCTCTCTTGGCTCTAGTCATCGCCACATTGAGTCTACGCCTATCTTTGAGGAAACCTATCTCACCCGCCTCATTCGACCTGACGGTTGAAATGATAATGAGTTCCTTCTCCCTACCTTGGTATCCATCAACTGTGCGTACTTCCAAACCATGAAATCTCCCTCCTTGAGAGATTCCGCCAGTATCATCAAACAGAGTATTCAGCAATCTGACTTGGCCTGCATAAGGGGAAATTACTCCAATGTCTTCTGTTGTCAATTCCATCGCGTCAAGAATTTGCGAGACTAGTTGAACTACTGTTGCGGCTTCGTCCATGTTTGATCTACTCGCTCCCATTTCATCCACAATCTCGGAACCCTCTACCGGCACGAATGCAACCGGGTGTTCCCAATCAGGCCAAGTAACCCCTGCTGGTGCTGTACGCGTAAGTGCATCTCCCCCATCCTCCAGCCTACCCTCGTAAAATCGACCACTTGGATAATCTCTGATTGTTGGATGCATTCTATACTGAACCTCAAGCATATTTACTGGTATACCTGAATCGATCAAACGCTCAAACAAACTTCTGTTCAGACCTCCATCTTCGGCTCGCCGTGAAATTACCGTCGGCGGCAATTGACGATGGTCACCAACCATGACAACCTGCCTTGAACCTCTAGAAAGCGGTACCAATGAGGAAGGCTCGCTGGATTGTGTTGCCTCGTCGAGTAGAACGAATGGGAAGAGGCGGTCAGATAGAATCTCATGTCCTGCTCCAATACACGTACTACAAATCACTTCAGCGCGATCAAGGATATCTTGTGCCATCTGCTTCTCCAAACGTTTGATTTCCTTCCAACCCTTGTTGATATCCCTGTGTGCGAGGCCTCGCTCTCGGCCTCTTAGATTCTTCAGTTCAGACTGCACTTCTTCGAGCATCTCTTTCTCAAGACGTAACTTCTCCTGATCCGGATGTTCTGCTACTCTCGCATCCAAAGTTGCTGATCTGAGGCTTTCTCTAACCTTTACCGGCCTACCTACTCTAACCGCATTGACTTCATTCTCCAACAACCCTTCGAGGAGGTTGTCAACTGCAACATTTGATTCAGCGCAGACTAAAATCGGTCCTAAGCCATTCATGGCCCAAGTCTTGACCAGTTGTACGGCAGTGTAAGTCTTACCTGTTCCAGGTGGCCCTTGGATCAAAGTCAATCTACTGTTCATGGCATTAATGACCGCTTGGTTTTGAGTCTCATTCAATGGCGTAGCATCGTATTGGAGCCTGTTCAGAACTCGCTTGAGGCCACCGACCTCAGGGATTTGACTTGCTGAAGCCTCCATGTCATGGACATTAGCCAACAACAAATCCCTCAATGGTGTGCCCATGTCACTTTCCTCATCGTGAAAAGCCAGCAAGGCTGTCTGCATCCTATCGTGCGCTACTCGATTTGCACTCTTGTCCAATCTCCATCTTCCCTTGCGTAAGCCATCTGGTTTGTCATTAAGTACCAGACGAATACGCTTGCGATTTCTATCGAGCACTGTACCTTCCATTGCATCTTTTTCTGTAGGGCTGGAACGGCTGAGAATAACGATGTCACCATGACTGAATCCATGCCAAGGTAGGCCGTCTTCAGAATCGCTTGAGAATGCAACCACAGGATCTCCAAAGAACCTGCCATTCATGCGACCATTAAGATTGAACAATGTCAAACCTGCAGCTGCCAATCTTTTGTTAGTCCATGTCTTCCATCTCTCTTGCATCATCTGCATCTCATCATCTAATTCCCATCGAATCAAGGTGCTGAACAATTTGAGATGATCTTGACTGCGTCGCCACTTTACCTGATTATCAGGTATGCTCTCTCTATGTGGCTTGCCCGGGCCCATGCGATGCACGTTCCCCTTGGTCATACTTTGTCGGAGCGACTCAAGGACATGGAGGTTACGAATAAACAGGTGCTCATAGAGGCTAACTCAATTCAACCGGTTGAAACTACCATCTGGCATCTGTTGCCACCGTATGCCATCTGCCTGGACATAAACTGTCTGTCCTGTAGATTGGTCGTATTGACCACCGGGTGGCAATCCAGTGTAATCTGGAACAGTTGTTGGTTGAGCAGGTGGAGGAGGAGCAGTCATCATCTGTCCAGGAGGTGCATGAGTGCTACTGACTGGTTGCTGAACAATTGGTTGCTGTGGTTCTGCCCACGACTGCTGAGCAAGGTTTGCACCAGTATTTTCACCATTGCGACCGCGTAAGACAACAAATGCAATTCCAATGATAACCCCCAGTATTCCAATGGTTGAACCAACGATCAAACCAGTGTTAGATGATTTAGGTTCAACTATTGATTCAGATGATGTCAAGTTTGAATCGGCGTCACTATTGTGATCTTCTGCTGAATTATTGGTTCCGTCATGCTGCTCCGTATCTCCGGAAACAACTGATGATGAATCAGCAGCCACGGCCGTTCCATCAAGAGTTGATGACTCGGTTACAAATGCTACTGAGGCAGCGTGTGCAATACCGCCGTCCAAAGTCACCACATTGAGTTGTATCGTGTATTCATTTCGAGGAATGTTTTCATCAACAGTAAACGTGACTGTAAATGATAAGTCGCCATTACTGTCGACCTCTCCCCATGTGATTACAGCACTGTCCAACAATGCTTGGTTGTATGGTTCAACAAGTACGTCTAGAACACCGCCCAAAGTCAAATCCAATCCGTTATGTGCATTAATTACCCCTGAAATCGACATCGTTCCATCTACAAGCACTTGCTCACGATTCTCAATGTCAAGTGAAAATTCAGGAAGTGAAGTTATGGTGAAAGTGATTTCATCCGAACGAACTGTTGAGCCTGAAGTTCCAGAAATCACCACAGTATAATCTCCTTCAGTAAGGTTATCCGATAAGGTAAGAGTCAATATTGCCATGAAGGGGGCGGAGCCTTGGACGAAATCCAACTCGGCTGTAACCCCTTCCGGAACTACCGCTGAAAGTATGACATCTGCTCCAAAGCCGTTCACGGGTTCGATGAAGATTGGAGTGGGCACCACCCAAGGAACACCCCCTGGAAGGACTATCCACGGGTCCATTGTCAATACTTCAAAATCTGGTTCGTTGTCAACAGTGAATGGTACTGTAATTGAACGATCTCTTCCACCATTAGAACCAGTAATTGTCAACTCGTATTCACCACTTGACAGGTTCATTGTATCAACTATAACTGCGCCAAGGTCATCTATGGTTAGTTGTTGATTATCGTACATCAGTGGGGCATTCTGTGAATTGATATTCGCGCTGACATCTACACTTGAATTGAATTCGTTAAATCCTACGACATTGATCCAAACAGCAAACGGCAGCCCCATCCTTGCTACATCATCAGGTACGCTGGGAAGGATAGTAAAATCGGGAGTTGCCCAATCATTGTTTCCTTCGCGTCCAGAAAAGGATTGGATTCCGTTCGCTGAAACTGTACTTTGTCCAACGGTGAATGATTCCGTACCCAGATGACGATAATTCAGTGGCAAGGCATCCGAACCATTCAATTCTATGTCAAGCATAGAACAACCGCCCATTTCGATGGAAAGTGCAATAGTTCCAGTACTTACAGATGCTTCACTCCACACTTTTCCTTCAACCAGTGGGAAATTAAACTGGTTCATTCCGTTAGTATAAGTCAAATCTGATTTGATGACTGTTTTCTGATCAATACCGGATGGGATGCATCCATCATCGATTGAACTACCGCCGCCACCTGAGCCACCGTCATGCGGATCTAGACCATTCTCAACTTCATAGCCATCTTCCAACCCATCTCCATCTGTATCATTATCATATGGATCAGTGCCATAGTAGTCGTTTTCTTCAATATCTGTCAAACCATCGCAATCAGAGTCATTGGGACAGTTATTGGTATTATTATCTCCACCACCGTTTCCACTACCATTCTGTTCATCAGAGCACCCCCAATCATCAACTTCTGCTCCTGATGCAGTGCCGGGACAATCATCCCAATCGTCAGAAACACCATCACAATCACTGTCTGGATCACCCCACTCATCCGTACAACTTCGACCTGATGTGTCGTCCATCATCGCTCCAAGTCCGCCACTGGTTTCGATACTTGAAGACATGGAGATATTCTCATGGACCATAGAGAGTGTATCTATTGCATAACATGCTACTCCAGACTCTTCGTCAATAGTTTTCATTTGTACACCTTCCATATTCATGGTCAGGGTAGCTTTTCCTTCGATACTTACGCGGTAACAATCCTTTCCGGAAACAGTATCTATTCCAGTTACTGTCAACTGTTGATATTCATCATAGGTAACGCCAAAGAATTCTGGTATTGAAACAGAAAAATTCCAGTAATCTCCATTGGTCCAAACTGGCGCACTTTGATCATCGGTGGATGCAGATTCTGTAAATTGGTAGGAAGAAAGTGTAGAGGTATACATGACGTTGCCTTTAGCATCGTACGTATCTGCAGCAACATACCAACCAACCTCAGGAGAATACCATTGGACCATGTATCCAGCATCGATCTCGAGGACATACGCGCCACCACCAGCTTCAGTCATGGTTGCATTAATCGAAACACTGTATACCCCACCGACTTCGGTTGCATCCTCGTCGAGGAATATCGTATCGCGCATTTTTCCGGGATTGCTTGAACCATGGTGAGTATTCTCTTCATCCCATACGGAAATAGAAACACCATCACCCGCAGCATGGGACAAGGTAAGGAGGAGCGTTTGTCCTGCCTCAAGCCACACTGAATACCAATCGTGCTCATCGTCCCACATGTCAACAGAGCCGCGAACTACGTCTCCTGGATACACTTCCTGACCGGATGTGTTCACATTATTAGGCTCAATTTCATTGATTATTTCCACTCCACCTTCCTCTGTGAACCAAGGGGTTGAAGGTTCAAGTGGGGTTGGGGTAATCAGCAATGGACTAAGGGCTGACAACACAAGAATTGATACTACAAAATATCGCATATCATCCCCAATTTAATTCAGTATTTCAATTTGAGTAAACTACGATATACACAGCAAGGTCAGTATTATACCATATTGATAGTCCGAAGAGGACTGTAATCATGTGGGGTAGGCGTAAGAAGCAGGGCGCTCGTAAGCGTCGCGATTCGGGCAGAATCTGTCCCTTTTGCGAAAGCGAAAATGAGGCTGATGCAACAACCTGCCACCAATGTTACTACGAATTAGATGTCAAAGCAATGCATCAAAGCACCTCGGGAGTAGAAGTGGAAAAGGATACTCTGTGGGGAGAATTATTGCAAGAAGTTGACCCTTCTCAAGAAGAGGATTTCTCCGTTTCCGTCATTACAATGGATGAAATGACTGTCGAAATCGATGAATACGAAACCGTAGGCGATGATGAAGTTATCATCATGTCTGAGGGCGGCCCCAGTTTTGCTGAAATAATGCATAGCGAAGTTGCAGAAAGTAAGGCTGCTGAAAAGGAAGAGGAAGCATTGGTCGCTGCTCCTACACCTAGCATCCCAAAAATTGAGGCAGTAGTAGAAGTTCCTAATGAGATGGAACTTGAGACTGCAGAAAGCAAAGTTGCTCCTGCCCCACCAGAAATTCCAACCATCCCTGAGGCACCCGTAGCACCTGCTGCTTCACTGACGCCGCCACCGGTTCCAAGTTTCAGTGGATTTGATTCATCGGAAGAAGAATTGGATGATGACTTAGATGACATCATTGCCGCAGCTAGAAATGCTGAGGTAAATGGTGCTACAGCCGCCCCTCCACCATTGCCTACTGTTGAGGAGGTTGCTCCTGCAGAGCCAGCACAATCACCTCGACCTATTGTTGCTCCTCAGGCTACACCTATTCCTCCGCCATTGCCTACCGCGGTTGTGGATGTTCCAACTCCTGTGGCGCCGATCGTACAATCAATGCCACCGGTAGCTCCAGTAACTCCCCTTTCGGAACAGGTGAATGTTCCGCCCGCTGCTCCAGTAATACCCAATGGAAAAGCGTCAATTTGGCCTTGGCCACAATCAGAACCATGGGATTCACGAGCATTACGAAGAGAGATCATCGAGGCGATGGCAGCAGCACAAAGAGGAGACAGGGCCGCTGCCGCAGAAGCCTTGGATAGGTTCGGTCCACACCTAGGTGATAGATTCGAAGCCATGCACCATGTTGGCGCCCTATTACACAGCATAGGTAGGCAGGAAGAAATGAAACAGATGGTTTTAGCAGCCAAAGAACAGCACCCCGATGACCCCAATGTTTCAACAGCAGCAGCCGCTCTCATGCAATCATGATGATCACTCGGGCGACCCCCTCTCTGCGTTTGGGCGGGGATTTTATTCTAAGGCCCGTACATCGAAGATTGTTGAAATCGGTTCTTGAAGCGTATCAAGAAGACCCCGATGGAGTCAAAACTGCCCTACCCTGGTTGAAAATCAATGAAGACATCTCAATGCAGATGTCAGATTTCCTCTTTGAACTAGAAATTCATAGTAACTCGGGAAGAATACACTTCTGGAGCATACATGAAAAGACTGCAGAAGACTGTTTCGTAGGCATGGTTGGTTTAGGTGATGAACTGGTCCTCAACGAAACAGATTGGAACCTAGGATACTGGGTAGTGCCTAAATATCGAAGAAAGGGAATCGCAATCAGAGCGGTCAACGAAGTCTTTGCATGGCTGGAATCAAAGGGTGAAGAACTACTCATTGAGATAACGGTCCACCCTCATAATGAAGCTGGTTTGAGTACCAGTAATTCGATTTGCAAAGAATGGGGGGGAATGCCAGTCAGTCAAGAACTACACCCTGTTGATATTGAAAACAGAACTGTCATGCACCATGTCCATATCATCCCATTATCCGGAAGGGGAGAGGATGGAACTGAATAAACCGCAGTTATGGGTCACCGTCGATAGCGACGATTTCAGACATCTACCAAAGTATCAGGGGCATCCCGTTCGCAGTCGGTTTGAACTTCCGCAAAGATATGCATCCCTCGAACCAAGTTTAGAATTGAGATCTGGAATGGAGGGATTCAGCAAATGGATAGATAGAGGCGGAAGTGCCACCCTTTTCATCATCGCAGACCAATTGGATTCGATGGAATTCAAAGAATGGTTACAAAAATTGATTGATACAGAGAAAGTGAAAATCGGAGTTCATGGAAACACGCACCGCTCATGGTCAGCATGGCCTGAAGACAAAGAGGGATTTGCCTCTGAATTGAAAATAGCAAATGAGAGAATCAGAAAGTTCGCACAAAATGCATGGAGACCATGGTTCAGGGCCCCCGCTGGATATATCGCACCTTGGATGGCCGAGGTCCTAAATGAACAAGGATTCAAAGTCGATTCTTCCATCAACCCAACTAGGTTGTTGTTATCAAAAACAGGGGAAAAAAGATCATGGAAAGCGGTTGAAAAAGCGATGCAATCTAATGGTTTGGTTGAGCGGAAATGGTTGACAAGCAAACTTCTGGGGTTAGCTCTACCCGCTTGCGGCCCCGCTCTGCACATGCGAAGTATTGGCTGGTTGTCAAAGCGTGCATGGAACAAATGCAAATCATTAGAGAGGGCAGATGATTCTGTGATTGAAGATGCTTCAGCGGATGTTGTTACCGTATATTGGCACTTGTTAGATCATGCCAAAAAAGCCGGTAATTGGAGGCCTCCGCTAGAGTAAATCTCGAAATTTGTTCGGGAATATGCTTTTAGTGGTTCGACAATGGGGGGGGTCTATGTCTGTTGAGGCTATGGTACAAGGAATGATTGATGAATTGAACGCTGCACTTGGCGATGCTGCCAAGCACGATGGAGGAAACTCCGCAGCAGGAACTAGAGTGCGCAAGGCTATGCAGTCCGTAAAAGGCGCTGCACAGGATGTGCGCAAGAAGGTTCAGGCAGACAAGAACTCTCGCTGATTACTCAGTGTTGAGTACTTGATCCGCTCTATGCATGATGATCCAATCACCACCCCCGTTCATCCAGGGTGCCGATGAGGATTCTGCTATTTCCCAGTCNTCACTTTCCAATGTTACAGAGGTTTCTGGAGATAAGACAACCCAGTTCACCTTGGATAGATTGCCTCGGTTTTCTAATTCAGTTCCGTTGAACAGTTCCACTTGCCAACCACTATCGGTTGAGCGCCAGTGTCCCGTTATGTTTCGAGAGCCATCAGGATCTAATTGTAGATGAAAAGAATACAACCAGTGCATTCCCAATGTTGCTTCGCTAATGAATAAGAAATCCTCACCATCTTCCATCTCGGAATCGAGATACTCTGCANCATCAGAAGTCCNAGANGTCTGCCCATGGAAAGTAGCCAATAGGGACAACGGTAGAATAAGACAGATTCCAACCAATATCGATTTCCATTGTGGACCGGGGGCCTCTAGGGAATAACACTGTATGTCTAGCGTGGATTCCTCGTCATTGGCGATTTGACGAAGGCGCATGATGTACCAGAAACATGGAATGAACAGCATCGTAGCATATCTACCATTATTTCCCATAGTCCAAATCATCCAAGGCCATTCTGCCTGCCAAAGCAATGATTCGTGCGTCCACAAAGCAGCCACATAGAGAATGAGGCCTGTAGTCATCGCACCGATTACAGCAGCTAAGAGGCCTGCTTCCCTATCGATGATTGTGGAAGATGATGAGANGGAATCTTTGAGAAATGGCCAAAGAACCATTCCAAACAGCATGAAGATAATGGCGACATCGAGTATGGAGAATAGAACCGCCGAAATGAAACGTAATGGCGCTTCTCTCAAGGAAGANATTGCAAGTCCTGATGGAGAGAGCAACGCAAAGCCAAGGAAGAGGACAAAGACAAAGCTGCTTGAGAAAATGAAGGCGCGATGAGGACGTCTTGTTAATTTGATCAACAATTCATTCGTTCCGTCAAGAGCGAAGGCTACGAAACCACTGATGAACAATAATACGGCGATTGTTGGATCAACGCCTTTGACCGTAGCCCCAAATAGTACGGCAGCAGGCGCTATCAACCAAAGTAACGGCATTCCTTTGCCACCAGTACGCAATCCCAATAGTAACGTCAGTAATGCTATACTGATGACTATCAACATCATTTCCTCTGGATAAACTCGACCTGCAGCGAAAATTAGTGCTGGATTGATACTAATCAAAGCGGTCAATCTGGCAGCAGCCTCTGTTCCATACAATCTCTCAGTACATCTCCATACAGTGAAGAGCATGAAGGCCGCCAATAACAAGGCTCCAGTTTGCAAAGCATCACTACTATGGCCCAAAAAATCCATCCAAAGGCCTAGCCAAGCGTGCCAAGCCCAATAAGTCAAACCTGTTTCTGGACTGTAATCTGGATCAGAAGACTGTGGGTCGATAGGCCTTGTATGGCCCCAATCAAGTCTCTCCCCTCCTCCTCCATCCTCGACGGTAACATATGTTGCGTGAACATGAGCATCCAAGCCAATCTCACTAACTGAAGTAACGATGATATGCATCAGTATTCCCAGTATGAAGAGCAAACTCCAGAACTTACTGGAGCGAGNGTCCCACCAAGGGTGAACGGGGGGTTNTGCCTGCGCGCTCATCAATGATGCCTGAAGATACAGGTGTTCAATCCTGCGCGCGNAAAATGGTCTTAGAACTCAAATAGGGTAGGTTGCCCGCCTTTACGGACTCTTCCTTTCAAGCGCTTTAGGTTACGTTCTAATCTCTGTTCGCTAAAATCAAAATCCTCCAAAAGGAATTGACGGAGCCCATTCTCATCAGCCAAACCCTGTTTCATCGATTTGACGTCATTACATGGATGGTCGAGAAATATACTCCTAATCTGTTCGAGGTGTTCTGGAATCGGTTTTTCCTTGACCTTGCAGATTGTTTCGATATCACCATGTTCCTTAATCAACTTCAAGCCTGTCTTTGGACCGATTCCTTTGATGCCGGGATGATAATCTGTGCCAATCATTATCGCCAAATCGACCAATTGTTCTCTTGAGATATCATTGTCAACAAGCAATTCCTCCAAAACCACTTTCTCGGCGCTGACTAAGCGTCCGCGTCTTCTTTTTCCATGCGACATGAGATTACGAATCAACACCGGGCTACCATATAGCAGTGCATCCCAATCCTGAGTTGCTACAATATCGATATCACCCCTACTGGCCATGACTGCAGCCTGTCCCTCTCCTTCTGCTGCTGCATCAATCCAAGGCACACCAAGCAAATCGAGTAATTTCTTCGTCTGATCCTGCATTTCACTGGTGTATTCCGCTGCCTGTTGACCATATTTCTGGGCCCTCACCATATCGCCTGCAGCCAACGCCTCATCCCATTTCCTCTTTGCTTCAACACGCCTTGCCTTGCGTTCTGCCATGACATCAGCCTTCAGATCTGGATGCTTGCCATCAAAGATGTAAACTGGTTCTAGACCTAATTCAATCAAAGTGGTAGTCCTTTCGAGAAATCCAATCAAATGTGGAGTTGGCCGACCTTTAGTATCCGACAATGGGCCGCCATCTCCATCTGGGCCTCTATTCCTCATCGAAGTAATGAATTGGAAAGCCACAAGAAAAGCATCGATCCCAACTGTCTTACCTGCAAGTTCAGAGAGATCAATTGAATGAGAATTTGCAAGGTCTCTGAGATTACATCCCATCTTCACACATCCTCTTCCTGTTCCAACATCCAGGCTTCATAAGCGCGATTGGAACGGTGTTGAAGTAAGGCTCCAATACCTAGCAACAAGACACCTGCGCCGAGACTGGAATACATCGGAGTATCTTTCCAAGTCGGGTCTACATTAGTCACAGTTATTGCACTTGAAGGGATGACATACAGGATTGATTCACCATTGTTCAAGGATATCGTTCTTGTATCATTGGCGTATGAATTTACATCTTGGGTAAGAGTTGCACCCCATTGCGGAACCACATCAGTACATTCGGCACAACGCTTGACCATGACGACATCGATCAACACTCCCTTGCCTTTGCTGGGGTCAACCTCGAGGACTGAGAAGAATTGTTGAACCTTAGAAAGGCCATGCTTAGTGGCTGAACCCGGGTCTGAAAATGTGGCAGCATATTCATCAAAACCCATGCCATAGACATACATGTCCTTAGGTCCTTTTGAGCTTGCAACTTCAATGCTGTTCTCATACACAGAATCTAACGGAAGCCACAACTGAAATTCACTACCTTCTGGAAATCCTGAAAGAAATTGATTTTCCTCATTTCCTTGGCTAACCAAATCTTCGGGCGTCAATACCGTTGACCCTAAGTCACCCTCTGAATAAGGAGTAGTCATTGTGACAAAGGGCATGACAGTAACCGAGAACAACATTCCGAGCATCGCAATGATGACTGCTGGAATCTTCAACCCAATAGGNGGAGTGAAAGCGATTAGTGGGACGCCACATGCGATTATCACGACACCCCAGATTATTGCATAGAATGAAGAAGATGATTTTGTGCCGATGGTGCTGAAGCCATTTCCTTTGGTAGCAAATGGGCTCTCATAGGTTCCACCATCCTCAACCTCCACGACGAACTCCTCCGGAGGAAGTGCGGGAACATCGAGGTGGAACTCATTCTTCAGGTAGAGAGTATATCCGCCACTGATATCATGNGGTTTGGTGAATTCAATCTTGATGCCGATTGAAACGTTCTCTTCTATTTCCTCCAAGTCGTGTGAAATATTGAATTCATAGCGGTTGCTTGAGCCTTCAATCGGTCCATTTAGCAATACTCCCCCAATGAAACTCTGACCGTACATTAGATTGAGGCGGACCTGCTTTGTACAGGAGTCTTGGCTTTGTTCGCAATTCAGGTTTAATGTGAATGCGCCTGAAAATGGGGTGCTAGGATCCATTCTAATCGGTTCAGGGTTGGGTGCGCTTCCAGCAAATGTGAATGCTCTGTTTCCACCGCCGCTATTTGCTTGTCCGGGCAAATTACCCTCGGAAAATTGGCTGTCAGAAGTTCCATCAGATCCTGCATGAGTCCATGCCTCCCAGTAGGAGTATTGTTGAGCATCCTGAACTCCATACATGAACATCCGCGAATTAAGGTAGGACGTCGGAGTGCCTTTCGGTGGCTCTTCTTGGAGATCCTCTTCAGCCATGGCTTGAGGCAATGAATGGATGAAGAAACCCATCAACGCCAGCAGCATCAGTAGATGCACAGCAATGGTACCTCTCCCCGCCATCATGCTGCCGAATCATCTGTCTGTCAAGAGGTTGTCTAAATCACGTCTTGGCATGCAACCTGTGAATAATGGTGACGCATCAGACCTAGTTGTGCAACAAGGCGACTTGGTGATTGGCAGCGGTTGGCATCCTGCATTGTTCAGAGCCGAAGTATCTGCACTTACCTCCAATGTTGATGAGTCCCTGACCCCTAGAGTGTTGCGCGTAAAGAATTCCAAGGGATTGGAAAAGGCTGCCACAGTAGATCAGATTCTACAGAAATTTGGCACCTCAACAACTGAGAGGTTGGACAATGACTTCAGCGATTGGTTAGAGGTTAATGCCCTCTCAATAGACCAATCTGTAGCAGTTCGCTGGTCTCGACATGGTGAACGGACAAGCAAAGGAATAGAACTGGCCAAGAGAATGGGGGAGATATTATGCTCTAATGGTTTCAGAATTGAACTTGAGGAGCCTGAGCAAACAATACAATTACTGATCTCTGGAAGTGATTTATTCTGGGGCATCCCACAACTGTCTGAACCACCAAGGAAAGAATGGAAAAATCGGGTGGCAACTCAAAGGCCTTTCTTCAAACCTGTCAGCCTTGACCCTCAACATGCTAGATTGATGATCA
Source organism: Methanobacteriota archaeon (assembly GCA_002719475.1). Next base: position 18,260 of record PBHQ01000045.1, read on the forward strand.
ATTTAACTGGAAATGGAGGCCCTGTTTTAGATCCCATGTGCGGAACGGGCGGTTTACTCATCGAGGCCGCTTTGATGGGATTCGACTGTACTGGCGTTGACCTTGACCCTGAAATGGTGGAAGGAAGTAAGAAGAATTTGCAATGGTGTGGAGGCCATGCAAAGGTGATTCATGGTGATGCCACCCAACTTGTAAAATTAGAACTCAGTGGTTTCAGAAGTGTGTGTTTTGACCCCCCATATGGACGCAATGCCTGGCGTTCAGATTCAATTCTCAATTTATTCACTTCCGTACTGAATTCGATTCATTCTGTTTGTGAAGATAATGCGGCCATGTGTTGTATGTTACCTGCAGATGTAGAACAAGTCAATGTCATGGGTATGGAATGGAAGAAGATGAAAAAATTGTTCGGCAAAACTGGTTGGCAGATAAATGGAGACTGGAAGATTCCGGTGCATGCTAGTCTCAGTCGTCGCCTTGTGCGCGCCGTTCGGATTCCTGTTTGATGCTTGCTTCCAATTCCAGCAATAATTGTCTTTGTTCATCTGTAGCTTCGGGAAATCCTCCTATCCATGGGCACAAATCGTCCTTGAACACTCGATCATNCATATCAAGAACCACCGGGTATGTTCTACAACCTGTAGGTCGAAATTCGTAAATCCAACACACNCCCNACGCACTGACGTCCTTGGAATCNGTCTCAAGAAAAACACAAGCATCGGTTTCTGGAGAATTCGCCAATTCNAATACTCCTCCTGTTTCTGACAGGGGTTTGGTAAATTCCTCAACCGNTAAATCCAACCTGCTCATTATTCTANTCACATCTTCCTCGTTCAATGGCATCTTGGTATCGCGGCAACATCTGCTGCAGCCATTATCGATACAAGGGGAGCCCATCTGAAGCACGAGATGCGACCGTTGCTTTCAAAGGGCGGGATGGGGGCGAAGGCAAATGGGCAATTAGGGTAGTCTGGATATCCTTCCGGCCTTCGGAGCCGGAGACGTGGGTTCGAATCCTGCATTGCCCGCTTGAATNATTAGCGCTGAAATTAGTGGACATAAATTATCGCTAATTACNCCCAAATAGGTCAAATACTGTGATTGAAACCCCCGAATCATGCAATTGAGTGAAGACGGACAATTCATGTGGAACGGGAGCACGTGGGTGCCGGTTCAACAGCAGCAGGCTATACCCCAAATGCAGCAACCGCAGATGCAGCAACCGCAGATGCAGCAACAGATGTACGGTGGACAACAAGTCATGCAAGGTGCTGTTCAGAACCAAGCATTTGGCTTCCCTCAACAGCACATCATAATGAGTGAAGGTTCAGGTGGGAAACGTGTTGTTCCTTGGATTGGAGTGGGGTTGATTATACTCGGATTGGTTCTTCCATTCATCGCTTTAGGGCCATTTTCAGTTAGTGGCTTTGAGATAATGGGGNCTGTTGCTGAAATAATGGATNATTTTAGTGGAGNAGATTCGGGAGGCGATGATCTCGAGGGATCAGATGATGCAGATTTAGGTTTCACAGGCATCATGATGNTGGTCTCAGGGATAATGTTTGGAATCTCTCCTTTCGTCTATCTGTTGTCGGCNATAATTTCAGGAATATTGTTACTCATGAAAAAGAGCCCNAAATTNATGGGGATTCTACATGTTAGTTACTTCGGTGTCCTNATGGTTTGTGCATTTTTAGGAACAATTGATGCTGGAGAATTTGGNAGTTTCAGTTTAATCGATNTCCTAGGTATCGGATTCTACATGTCCAGTCTTGGTGCAGCACTATTCTTTGTAAATAAATGACCTAAGTAAAATTGGAGATTTAGCTTGATTCATCACTCTTCAACAATCCCGGTAAGCGGCCAATTATCACTAGGCCAAGACAGCCCCTCTCTACTCCAGCATTGGACAGAATCCCCTCCCCAATTCATTTCCTTAACCATCTGTAAACCCGATTCCACAAAGTCATCTGAAGTGATTCCTAGAGGAACNCCATCGGTGAATTCTACATCGGCCTGAATGTGGATGACTCTGTCAACCAATCCAGCATCAAGGAATATGCGCGCAGTGGTTGGACCACCTTCCAATAAGACCTCTTGGAAGTCCATATCTCCGAGATAATCCATTACGCCTTTGAGATTGATAATGCCATCATTNAGCCCTCTCTTGATTGCCCACGGCGCTTGCNTTTCAGTACCATGAAAAACCAACGTTTTCCCTCCATCATTCAATAAATTAGATTCTGGCGGAATACTTGCCATACTGTCCAAAACCACTCTAAGCGGTTGGCCGCCATGCCCAACTTTTACCCTCCTTACGTCAAGACATGGGTCATCTCTGACTACAGTTCCAACACCGACGATTACTGCATCCATTTCATTTCGGAGATGGTGAACATTGTCCAAAGAAACATCCGAAGTAAATCTCTTTGATTCAACCGATAAGTCATCTACACAATTATTGGCATCTACTGCGACCTTGAAAGTCACCATAGGTCTCATTTGTTCACACCAATGGAGGAAGGATTGCATTTGATGGCCTGCTTGTTCTTCCATCAGCCCATAACGTACCGATATCCCCGCCTTTTCCAAAACTGAAATTCCAGAACCNCTCACCTTGGGGTTAGGATCTCTNTGTGCCACAATGACTTCCTTGACTCCTGCCCACATTAGCGATTCAGTGCATGGTGGAGTTCTGCCAAANTGATTACATGGTTCGAGCGTGACATANGCAGTGCTGCCATTTGGNGAGTGACCTCTCTCTTCAGCGTCGTGTATGGCCATCTGCTCAGCGTGTAAACCACCAAGGTGATCGTGCCAGCCTTCGGCAATTATCTGATCATCCTTGACGAGGACACAACCTACCAATGGATTTGGTCTAACTCTTCCACGACCCCTTTCTGCTACTTCTATGGCTCGAGCCATAAATGACTCCTCCAATGAGNTCCACGACATGTCGTTCACCCTTGCGAGTAGCATACTACTGATGAGGACATCGACTCATTCAAGTCCAATTCTGATTCTGACGTAACATGGCGGAGATGCACTGCATCATCAATCCGATGAGTCGCGATGGCAATTCTGGCAAACTATGGCCAAAGATTCTTCCACGACTTGAAGAGGATTGGAAAGTCACTGCTCATATGACCGATAGTGTTGGACATGCTACCGAAATTGCTTGGGAATTGAGAAAGGAGTTTCAAGAGGCCGAAGACAAACCATTGATTGTCGCAATGGGGGGAGATGGTACTGTCAATGAAGTTGCCAGCGCCCTAAGAGGTAGTGATTTGATTCTTGGATTGATACCAACCGGTTCGGGNAATGATCTAGCAATTGCACACGGCCTGCATAGAAAGAAACTCGATCTGACGATAGAGACCCTGAAAAATGGAATCGATCGTAGTGTTGGCGCTTTGCGTTTGGAAGGTGTACCTGCTCCATCTGTCAAAGGGTATCCAGCACCTATGCCAAGAGAATGCGATGGGCCGATAAATTCGGAGGGAAACGTCGTAAGGTGGGTATTCTTGGAGTCTGATGCTGGAGTNACTTCGATGACCAGCAGGGCTAAACTAAGNAGAGGGAAATGGATTCGTGGTAGTCTGAAATATACCTATCTCGGATTGACTGAAGTACTTCGATGGAAGAAGAAAATGGCTTGGGTGAAAGTGGATGATGAGGAGCCCCTGAAAGGTGATATGTCTGTTCTTGCCTTTACAATGAGCGAAACTTTCGGTGGAGGATACCGAGTTTGTCCTGGTGCCAGCCCGACAAATCCACATGGACATCTAATTCTAGGATTCAATTTGTCGAAGATCAAGATGATCAGACTCATGGGGCCTCTGCGTAAAGGAACACATATCGGTCGCTTCGGAATTGAATACAAAGATGCAAAGAAAGTGGAAATTCGATCTCTTGGAGACGATGGAAAGCCTACAGACTCCTCGCATTCTCCACCACTATTTGTTCAATCTGATGGAGAACCATGTATACAGACTCCCGTAGTCCTAGAGTTCTATCCTAACCAATTAATCGTACGGGGAGCAAANTCCGTAGCTTGGGATTAGAACGAAAAGTCCGAGAAATCATCGTCATCCGCCATCGAAGGTCTTCGCTGACGGGGAGGGGGGGATTGCTGTTGAGGTGGTTGACTAGATGCCCTTTGTTGACGCTGAGGAGGACCGCGTGAGNGGGCCTNTTCTTGACTCCGAGGAGGCGTTCTTTCTCTTGGAGGAGACCGCTCGCGTGCTGGAGGTGAACTAGCTGCCCTTGTAGGAGGNGCNGATTGCCTTTCTGCACCACCCCCTGGGGGCCCTCTGGAAGCAGGTTGCCCGCCTCCGATGATACTGTCAACCAAACCTGAGGAAGAGGGTTGCATATCTTCCAATTTTTCTTGCATATCAATTGCTTCNTCAGTAACAAGGACACTGCCTCCNCCCATCTCCATNGTACTGCCTGAGATGCTTGGACCGGNGCCTAGAACATTGTCTAGACTGAAACCTTTGATCTCCTCTTCCTTGACCTTTGGGGATGAGGAACTAACCGTTTCCTTCTTTCGCTTAGTCTTAGATACCTCAAGACCGTCCTCTCTAGCCTCCTTGATCTCCTTCTTGATTCCCTTTGCTTTGGACACTCTATCCTTGCCAAGCAACATTGATGCCGCTGCTGCTGCACTTCGGCGCTGCATTGCGGTTGACAGGATGAACATGCCAAATGCCCCTCCGCCTCCAATCGCCATCAATGAAATCGTGTAAGCCCAACGNCCAAGAATCGGAACGTCTCCATTGACCCATTCATCATCGCTCTCTCCGTTCATCGAGATTATGGTATCTTCACCGATTTGCACTTTAGTAGCCAGTAATACTTCTCCTCCTGGCCCNTTGGTCAATCGACAAGCAATAGATTCTGGAAGTTTACTGGTGGAAGTAAATGCATTACCTACCAAAGAATCATTGTCCTTAGTTAGGAAATACCCTTCGATTCGCACAGGTGTATGCCAATCCAATGCATTGAGACCGAACAAGATATTCTCGGAGGCCGGAATTAATCCAAGTGTTAGATACGCGGTGTCTTTGTCCAACTTCGGTTCTCCCAAAGTTCTCGGAGAAAGTGGATTGGCCTTTTGTCCAATTGCTGGGTCGCCGAAATCCTTGACGTCGACTCGCTTGGCATTGGGAGCAGATTGTTGCAAAGCCGTTGAGAAATCCATTATCTCAACAATGACAACTGTNGTCACTGCCTTTAGCAAGTCGTCATCGTCACCGGGTTCATCTGCACTTTGGAGATAATGATGGTATTGAGATAGCCAGCCTTCAACGACAAATGGTTCCTTCTCTTGATCATCAAAACAAGAGGTTTTGTTGACGCTCATTGANTGTTGAGAGCCAGTTAATTTTGAATCGATAGAAACTCGATCTCCGTCCATTGAAACTGTAATCTCTCCGGATTCTGTTCCCCATTCTGCAACATTTGTTCCTACACAACCGGAAAGTGGCATGATGAGCATGACCAAAGTGGCAAACAGTACCGTGTGCAAGCCCCGCATGTACCGCCGAGGCGCGGCCTGATTTGAAAAACAATCGCTNGTAAGTAGTGAGCCTNAACTACCTGCGTATTGAAGAAAGAGCAGCGGTTCGCAGTTGTAACTGCGGAGATCGCATAGCCTGGTATTGCGCCGGATTTGAAATCCGGTGGTTCACGCCACGGGAGTTCAAATCTCTCTCTCCGCGCCAAATCAAGCAATTGAAATTGCAACGATNATTCTATTCTCGAGCGTTGTAGNAACAACACTGCGCCAAGAATTGAAAGAATTGTGAATACTACTCCAATCGATGGCGAGGAATGGGAATGAGAATCTCCTGNAGATTCCTTGAGCAATGTGTTAACATCATCGACCAGATGCTCATCTGGCCAAGAATCTCCTAAGAAGGCTATGCGCTTATCCAATTCTTCGTCNAAGATGAATGTGACAGTATTGTGACCTACAGTGTAATTCGTCAATTCTATTGGCTCTTGATCAGAATTGTCATCGTGATCGCCCTCTGANGATGAAAGAGTATGCATATGGTGGTCATGAGAGTCATCTNCCGAATCATCATCGCCATGNNCTGAATGATNGTGNNCAGAATCGGATTCATTGCCATCTCCCGAATCATCATCGCCATGATCTGAATGATTGTGTCCAGAATCGGATTCATTGCCATCTCCCGAATCATCATCGCCATGATCTGA
>PBHQ01000046.1 GCA_002719475.1 Methanobacteriota archaeon
TGAAGGGATGAATTGTCTGGGGTCTTCAGCGTTTAGCCTGCATTGAATAGCGTGTCCCTTCCAAACAATTTCCTCCTGAGATAGAGGTAAGTTTCCTCCTTCAGCAATTCTGATTCCCATTTGAACAAGATTGTGTCCAGTGATTAATTCGGTAACCGTATGTTCGACCTGAACTCTTGGATTGACTTCAAGGAAATAGAATTCCCCATGGGCATCGCGCAAGAACTCGAACGTCGCTAAGCCCTTGTAACCCACCGCTTCTGCACCACGACAAACTAAATCTCCAATCTCAGACCTTTTTTCATCGCTGAGCCAAGGGCCTTCCTCGACCAACTTCTGGTGGCGCCTTTGGATACTGCAGAACCTCTCTCCAAAATGAATCGCATCTTTTCCATCTCCAAGGACTTGAAACTCAACATGCTGAGCACCTTCGATGTATTTCTCCACGAATACTCGTTCATCACCAAAGGCACTGCGAGCCCTTGACTGACATAGTTTCAATGCTGATTCAAATTGGTCCGCAGAAGTCACAATCTGCATACCAATACCCCCTCCACCAGCTGCGGCCTTGATAATCACAGGATACCCTATTTCATCTGCCAATGTGCTAGCTACTTCTGCATCTGAAACTGGTTCGCTACTTCCTTTTGCAACTGGTAAGCCAGCCGCCTCCATCGCTGCTCTAGCCTCTATCTTATCTCCTAGCAGAGTAATGACATCTGCTGAAGGGCCAATGAATGTGATTCCTTCTTCCTCAAGTCGACGAACAAAGTTTGCATTCTCAGCGAGGAAACCGTAACCAGGGTGAACCGCATCTGCTGAGATATTCTTCGCAGCCTCGACCACTGCCTCGACATCGAGATAGGAGTCCAACGGGTTATCTCGATAAATCGGTACAGCAACATCTGAAAGACGAACCGGTAAAGAAAGGCGGTCCTCACGACCATGAATTATTGCTACCTCAATCTCCATCTCACGGAGTGCTCTGAGTATCCTCAGAGCGATTTCACCACGGTTGGCGATAAGTACCCTCTTGAAACTCATTACAACACTCGAGAAGTCGACGGCTGATGAACACAACGGTTGTCAATCTACACCACAACAATTGCTCAATAGACGTCGCGGAGGTAGCGCTTCTCTTCTCGCATCATTGTCTTCTCAACAAAATGAGTTGCATCATCCAACGACATCCCACCATGCTCCTGCGCTATTTCAATCAAGGTTCTATGCACATCCTTGGCCATGTAATTCTTATCGCCACAGACATAGAAGTAAGCACCTGATTCAAGCCACTCCCAAATCTCAGCTCCGTGCTCAGCCATTCTGTGTTGCACGTAGATCTTCTCTGCCTGATCTCGCGACCATGCAGTAGTATAACGGAATAAGGTGCCGTTCTCCAACCAACCCTCAACCTGTTCGCTGTAATAGTACTCAGTTTTGTGAGATTGATCTCCAAAGAACAACCAATTTCTTCCCTTCGCCTTATCGTATTCTCTCTGTTCTAGGAAGGCTCTGAACGGTGCAATGCCTGTTCCTGGTCCAACCATGATAATATCCGTGCTCTTATCATCTGGCAAGACAAATGACTTGGTTGGTGACATGAAAATCTTGATAGGGGTTGAATCAACCTCGGCTTCATCTGCTAGATAGACTGTACACAATCCCCCTCTCTGCCTATCATGATGTTCGTATCGAACAATGGCGATTGTCAACTGGACTTCCCCGGGGTGAGCATCCATACTACTGGCGATCGAATATAATCTAGGCTTCAACTTGTCAAGTAGAGATAACACTTCTTCTGGTTCATGAAGTAATCCGAATTCATTAATCACATCGATGTAATCCCTCGACCAGATGTAGTCTTCCATGGCCTCAGAATCATCGGAAAGGTGGTTCGCTTTGGAGGCCGAACCTGCCCCACTGGCGACACGATAGCCTGCTGGCCAATCTTCGGATTCACCAGACCATGACCACGAGTTCTCTTCCCCAGTGGTGATATTTGTACGACTACGCGAAATGATTCTGGCCGTAGCACTAGAACCCTGTTCAGCAAGTTTTTCTGCGAGACTATTAATGAATTTCTTGTTCACTCTGTGTATCTCATAATCACACTTCAAGGCTTCACGTAGAGTCTTGTCCCCGGCGTGACTGGAAACCTGCAAATCCCCATCCCAGCCTGTACATTCCAACAATCCCTCAACGGTATGAGGGGGGTTTTCGGGAATTATCCCAAGTGCATCTCCAACCTTGTAATCAAGACCCTTCTTTGGCAAAGTGAACACGAAATGTCGAGTTTCCTTTGTCGCCCCTTCCCCATTCAGCAAAGTGTTCTCAATCATTTGCGATGAATATGGATTCTTAGCACTGTAATCCGCCATGGCAAAACCTCGACGTGACGGCCACCGGAACTGCGTTCATCAAGATTGGCTTTTCCCACTCAGTTGAACTACCCGGCGCAGTGAAACAGTCAAACCATGAAAGCCTCTGCCTACTTCATGGCGGTTAAACTAGAGTTCCTTGGAACTGGCAATGCTTTCCTGCCTCAAGGCAGATACCACTCCTTGTTACTAATTGATGAATCGATTCTCATCGATTGTCCTCCAACCGCATTAGCATCATTGAGGCGCAGGGAATTGAGCCCTAAACATATCAAGAGTATACTCTTCACCCATTGGCATGGAGATCACTACTTTGGAGTGCCGTTCTTGATTTTGGAACGGAAATGGATATCTGATCGATCAGGAGAGTCTGATTTGGCCATCCATGGACCAAGAGGATGTAGAAAGCGAGTTAGTCAATTATGTGAAACTGCATATCCAGGAAGTATGACTGATCGGCTTGATTCTCTTGAATGGAATGAAGAAGAAAAAGGAGTTGTAGGAAATTCTCCAGAGTGGAAGTTTGAGAGATTCAAGGTTGAACACGACAAGGAAGTAGATCCCCATGGATACCTTCTGACACATGAATCCGGATTACAGATAATGCACACTGGGGATTCTGGGCCATGTGAAGCGATATCCAGCAGGGCTCCACGATGCGACTTAGTAGTCATAGAGATGGGAGTACCAGATGAAGTGGATGTCAGCATGCACTTCAAACCTAGCACATTGGATGAGTTAGCCAGAGCAAACCCAAATACCAAATTCTTGGTAACTCATACTTGGTTGGATGACCCTCGTAGCAGTAAAACTCCAATTCTATCAGCAGAGTTGCCCTCTCTTTCAAACAATGTAATACAGGTCGGGGATGGAGATGTTTTCATACTAGACTCTGATGGTTTGAATTCAATATAGGATAAATAGNCNGGAATTAAATATCAATTATTATGATAATTTATCTTTTAATATTCTTACAGTTCAATTGNACTGTTTTCTTCTCATTCATATAGTCATCTATATCTTTCACCAAATCCTGTTTGTTCAAAATTGAAATAATAACTGNTGATGTTTGGAGATCGATAAAACCCACTTCTAATTTTTCGCANGAGTTAAGNCCAAATACGCGGANGCAGTANTCGGCGTTCAGCAAAAGCCATATCTTGAAGTGGTGCAAAAAACGCACGACTTAGAATATNCAATGAGAATATTGATGTTAAATTGTCCAAATCCAATTGCACAATATAAGTATAGNTAGGNATGGAGAAATCCACCTATGAGACCGAACCACGTGAACAGGCTTATTACCCCCCCTCGGACTAGGACGCCTCATCGCGCTCGTGTTGAGAGGCTGCATCGATTAGAATCTAAGTTGGAGAGNANNGGTGTTAAAAAATGGGNGNAAATATTTTCGATAATTTNCTTGCTCATCCAAGNCTNTTCATCAATAAAGANGTNATGCGNCATAGCCANTCACCCAAAGAANTGCCNCACNGGGANCGGGAAATCAAGGCCATTCGNTTCAATCTAGTAGAAGCCCTCAAGGGACANATNCCNTCNAACATGATNCTGTANGGNGTTACTGGNGCNGGAAAAACNGCAGTTACNCGTTTCATNTGCTCNCAACTTGAAGACAAAGGAAAACAAATTGGCAATTCTGTAAATCCNGTACACGTTAANTGTAGAACCATAGATACACAGTATCGNGTNTTNGCATTCCTCGGNAATTCATTANTAGAATCGCATGAAATGGANGANATCCCCTTTACTGGTTGGCCAACCGANAGAGTGTTTGATGAATTAGTCAGGAGGATGAACCGTCGTGGAGGAGTTCATGTNATCGTGCTNGATGAAATCGATCACTTGGTGAAGAAGACNGGAGATGATCTTCTATACAACCTGTGTAACATTAACGAGGATTTGAAACGTCGTGGTGGTGCGCGTTGTTGTGTAATCGGAATAAGTAACGACCTCAAATTCACTGAATACCTTGATCCTAGAGTGATGAGTAGACTAGGGCAAGAGAGCGTCATATTCTCACCATATGATGCAGGTCAACTCAGCGACATCTTGCAGAAAAGAGCTGAGAAGGGAATCAAGAAAGGTATTCTCGGAGAAGGGGTNCTCCCTCTTTGTTCAGCGCTTGCAGCCCAAGAGCATGGTGATGCTAGAAGAGCACTAGATTTGATTAGAGTGTCAACCGAAAAGGCCGAGCAAAGCGGTGACGAAAAAGTGGAAGTTCATCATGTTAGAATGGCACAAAATCAAATCGAGTGCGACCAGATAACTCCAGTAATCAANACTCTNCCTCCTCAGCAAAAGTTGGTACTATTTGCTGTTCTTCTAAATGAGCGCAATGGACTATCCAACATCGCAACAGGTGAGGTATACGAGATTTATCGTCAAGCATGCAAGCATTATGGTTCAAACAACCTGACACAAAGAAGAGTCACAGACTTACTGTCAAATCTCGACATGTTGGGCCTAATCAATTCAAAAACTGTNAGTCGCGGCAGGTATGGCCGNAGTAAAGAAATCAACAGTTGNATGCCNGAATCGATAGACGNAACGGGAATAATGATTCAAGCNGATGAATCATTGGACAGCGTGAACAATGGAAGTTACCGATTCCAATCNCGCCTGTGAACAAGCCGTGGACCTTAAACGAGGACCGCTGGTCGGCGTGGCCATGGCAGATGATGCTGACACTGGCTCCGAAGGTGGTTTCATCCATTCTTTGTTGAACCCAGGTAGAACGGCTTCGACTTGGTTCTTCGGTCTCGGTTCATGGATTCTCTTGCTTGGAATTCTCAATGTGCTAGTTGTAGCACACCCTGGTGGAAAGATATCTTGGGTTGGTTTCCTTAGCCTTGGTAACCTCGGTGAAATATTGATGACCGAGANTTCTGGACAAGGATTCCATGTCATCGGTGATGGGCTCTTCTTAGGATTAGGACTGATTTTGGTTGGTATTGGAGCAAAAGGGTTGAACAGCGGCGTTGAAGGTGGAATGGCTGCTTGGTTGAAAGGACTGTTCGTCAATGACCTATGGCCAGCCCTGATGAGCACAGAAGAAGGTGGATGGAGAAGGACCATTTCATCTTGGTTGCTGGCTATTGGATTCATCTTCTACTTCTACTGGGGGCTTTCCTACAACAACTGGGTAGATCCTGGTACATACGCTGTCTCAGTTGCACTGATCGGTTTTGGATTCGCTTTCTTGGCAATGCCAGAAGAAGACGGCGAGCCTGCGCCCCTAGATTAGGCGTGNCCATTACGTCCNGTTACTGCATCGTACAANCCAAGGAGTATTCCTTGCCACAATGCNATGCTCCACAAAGTTAGAACNAACGGCAANAGAATNGNGTCCTTNATTCTAGTAACCAAACGNCCTCTACCAAGGAAACTNCGCATCAATCCAATNCCTAACAANAGATAGATNCCNAACATNGTCAANAACAACTGTGANCCTAAGGCGCTCACNTCNAATCTNACTTCGGTNAAGGCGATACGAGCAACCAAAAAAATGGCAGANAGCAAGAANGGNAATAGAGCCAANACAAACCAAGATGAGCCGATGAAATCGAAACCTGGGCCTTTCCGNNCAGTTGANGAATATTTGCGNACAATTCGCATATGAGCCCGNGCATCCCTCTTTCTCTTGTGAAGAAATANAGACANACCTTCTTCGGCAACGTGNTGAACCACGGCATCAGGNGTATGNATNATTACTCCTTTGTCAGCACTTAATTTCAATGAAACCTCCATNTCTTCGGCATGATACCAAGATGGATTAAATCCTCCAATTCGAAGTAANTCNGATTTGAGAAACATGCTACATGGNCCATTAGCNAGNGTCGTACGTCGAGAGCGTTTGCGGTATTTNCTCTCAATCTCTTGGGNTCTNATTCTACTGATGATGGTANCGCCCTCATCGAAAATNACTCGNCCAGTGACACTTACTACATTCTCATCTCCAAGNCCCTTNCTCTCAGACACNANGTGCTCTATCCAAGTTGGATGAGGTCTGCAGTCAATATCCGTGATAGCAACCCATTCACCNCTCGATTCTTCCAAAGCNGCCTGCCTTGCAGCGGAAAGCCCTAGCGGGTTNTGGTCAATGATNTGAATTGGAACNCCGTGTTTCTTGCCTNCNGGNTCATGCCAATCTTGCAACCTCTTNGAGGTTTCATCNGTTGAACCATCATTAACTGCAATTATCTCCAATGGCCTATACGTCTGATCGACCAAAGTCTGGATACAACCGTCCACCCAATCTTGACCATCTCTAACAGCGACAGTGACACTAACAAGAAGTGAATTACTCAATCAATCACCTCAAATGAATCAATCATATCCCTGCAACGCGACTTCACTTCTTCATCACTCATCCGAACCACCACNCCCTTTCGNGGTTGGCCATATACCAGTACAGCATTCAATGGTAACAATAAGTGCAATGGAATCGGNGCAAGNTCTTCTTCNCCATCAACTGANATGACACAATCAACCTCACTNTGCAANGCTTTTCTNCAGGCNGAAACCAAANNGGAAGAGATNGTNCCTGGNGGATTNCTGCAAGTTATCACTTCGNTCCACGAAGAGAGNTCGACCTTATCTGANTCTGCTAATTCAANTCTTTTGGTCTGNCCATCCACNACCGCGATATTTGGNCTCCTTCCNAACTCGACCATCGTCTGAACACAAACATCGCCNACCGCCACAATAAAGGCATCTTCNGACACCTCCTCAAGGAACCTATACATCGCNACCTCAGGTGAATCTTCAGGNCCTTCGTACAGAACACCCATNGGCTGCTTCAATGATTCATCGAGATGTTNAGGCATAGCAANANTAACTGTAGATTCTGGCAACCACGGTTCNCCATCTCTATCGATTANCCCTGCCCTNATTCTAGTACTGCTGATAANCCCTCCAATGCCATCATTCAGGTGTTCGGCTTGAATAATCTCCAATGGACTAAGACCATTCTCTTGCCTAATCGAATTTATTCTCTCACAATTCTCTCGGGTTTCAATCGTACAGATGATAGCGTCGCAATCCTCTCTAACAGGAGCTGGGCCAAGTTGATCTCTCAGGATGTAAACGCTGATTCTATTGCCGTGATTCAACTCAGCCCAATCCGTTAATTCCTCTATTCGCTCCTCCAAAGGCAGGACCAAAGGTGATTTGGAAGTGGACATCAAATCATCAGATACCCAGACCTCAACATGCTCGGCATTACTAGCTGCTAATTGCAGAAGATGCTTGTGTCCTGCGTGGAACCTGTCAAAGGTACCGCCAACCAAACAGCGGGAGAATCTTCTCTCCATTGAGACATTGCGCCGGTTGGGAGCGAATAGGAGTTACCTTCGAAAGAATGTGCCCCAGCGTGTAACAGCCCTCCTCACTGTCTCCTCAGGGGCATGACCCTCACGCTGGGGCGTCTGTCCGATTGAGGGGTTGTCTTGCCTTCATCCTCTCGTCCGGCAAGGACCCATACTCGATCGGTATCGCCACTCGTTTGCTCCGAGGTTCATTTCCGAAGATCCCCTCGGTCTTCGCGGGTGGCAGACCGCACTCATTGGTACCAGCTCTCATTGCGCCAACCCGGCGAGGGAGGCACTCCAGTCGGTGTTGCTGGTGCGGCAGACTGGCCTGAACCTGCCCCTATTCAATCCTTTGATGGCAATTGGACTTGGCTTGGACTTAACAAATCCTCATGAAAACCGCTCAAACCAAGACGCAATCTTCTCTCAATCAATTCATCACGAGCAATCGATGTAGGAAGCATCGAGATTGAAGACCATTGCTCGACCGGCCGGACTAACCAACCTGCACAAGGGTGAGTCCTACCACTTCTAGGTGATTCTTCAGAAATCAAATCTTCAATTGACTCGAGTAAATCCAGCAATCCCGCTGAACCTTCAGCCTCGCTGTTTTCCATATTCACGAGATAGTGACGCATCAACAGATGCAGCCCTGGCGTCATTCCAAGATGCTCAGCATCTATACCTGGGCAATTTACCCTCTCGCCCTTTGGCCTCAAGCAATATGCTGTCCATGACCTATGAGATTGAAGCAACCATTCTCGACCCTCTTCTGATTCTAATTGGGCTGCTAATATACCCGGAGATAGATGTGCCCACCATTCCCCATCCAAATTATCGGCGATTGCTTGCATTTCAAACAACGACGGTGTTCTAATTTGTGCACTCCATTCCACAAGAGTTCCCCACGCTCTCAAGGGATGTTGTTCCTCTAAATTTTGAGATACTTGCAGTACATCCTTGTTCCAACTCTTCTTGATGAATCCATTCTTTGAACACCAATCCAATCCGCACAATGCTGCAATCACGTCACCTGTAGGAGATTCTAACCACGAATTCCAAGCCCAATTGGCCATTCCCTTTCCGAGGTGGGGAATCACCCAAGGAGCAGTTGCCAATACATGTTCAGAACATATTGCCGCTGATTGCGAATCCTTTGAACGCCTACGCATATCTATCAGAATATCCGGATCTTTGATAATCGCCGCCCTTAACAATTCAGAAGCCTGTTTCTTCCACTCAACTGGAGCAGAAATGGAAACATCCACAAGCTCACTCAATGGTACCAGTTCAGGGCGTAATAGATCAAACCATACAGAATCTATGGACGAACCAACCCGTTGCCATCTAGCCCATCTGTTCTGATTAGGTGTTGCAATCCAAGCCGCTTCAGGATATCTAGTCTCCACTCGGTTGGCCCAATCCTCATCACCTTCAGGATACAAGGATGTTGACAACAACATCGCCTCTTCAAGATCTTCTGGTTCTCCATCGCTGGTCTGCATTTCGGGTAGAGCATCTAAATCATCAGGACATGTTGGAATGAACCAACCTTCAGGAGGGCGTATCTTCTCCTCCACATGTTGACTCAATACAAAGGGTATCTCGGATGTTGTATTCAATAACAACCTAGCCATAGGCCAACCCTCTGTATCTTCCTTAACAACTAGAGCTGAAGTTGACAATTCTTCGGGGAGTACTACCAACCTCACGCTATTGTCGCAGAGCAACTCTTCAAACAATTGAGAGTTGAATGGCCTATGCGCCGGCCAATTTACAACTAATTGTTGACCGCTCTCCATAACCACCCACTGCATTACAGCCTTGAGCGCATTGTCATCCAACTGAGAAACATCCCATTCAACATTAGTATCCATGAAACGATTCTCCTGCCATTCGACATCTTGCCAAGAGTCTCTGAATCTCTGCCATGTGGTAGAAACACGAGATCGTCTTCTTCTAGCACGCCATCCGGTCAATGCGGCCTTCTGCACCTGAGTTAGACGATCTCTCAATTCGGCGGGAGGAAGGCGCGGATGTGCCTCGTGAATCCAACGTTCAAGTATATCCACTGGCAAGGGAGAACTCGATGGTCGATCTGACAATACAATCGCGCCATCTCGTGCAGCATTGCACAGCATAGTTGCAACATATCTCTCTCTGACAACCGCAAGAACTGGGGCCTCCGGCTTAACCAAAGGTGCCTTTGCGTGTACCTCTCCAAGTACCCAATCTCCGGTTCTGATAGAATAAGGCAATTCAGGTGTAACATGCCATTCCTCTTCGCGAAACCACGAGCCTGCGGCTAACGAATCCGTTGAATCGGGCGAAAGCGAACGAGCCCTTACCAATCCTACAGTCATAGGTCTTTGAGACCAACCCTCAATGGTCTCTATGGAAGTTTGTTCCGGCACCCCTATTCTTTCTAGAGTATTTGCATCATACCATCGTAAACCCTTTTCAGTAGGCCAAGCCCAAAATGGATGAGCCCCCACCCCTATATTTCCTGTGGAAGTTGATTCGTCTGAAATTCCCCTTTCAGGTATCAATAATAGGCCCCTCGAGGGGTTCTTCGCGTAAGCCAATAGTAGTGAATCGCCATCTCTCGCGACAATGCACCCTTCTCCCCCAGGAGGTATTCCTGAACGTAACAATGCCCTCAACCTAGCTAATTCATCCGACTCCAATAAGGCGTGTCCGGTGGAGGTTAATCTCTGAACTGCACCACGCGAGGCATCATCTCGATCTGCGGCCACATGGCCCTCATCACGCAGTTTTTTCAATTCAGCAGAAGCATGTGGAAGACGTAATCCAGTAGCCAAAGCAGCTTCACTCACTTTGCAAGCTCCAACACTCAGGTGTGTCAATAGACGACGGCGGTAGTTACTACGGATCTTCGCCGGCACCTCAGGTATCCTCCTGATGAATCGACGGAAAGCAGTAGTTATCAAGTTGACTTAATTTTGTTCATTTATTACTTTTAGTTACTTATTTCCACTGGAGGTGGGTTAATTTCTACACTTGGTCCCGAATTAGAGGTCAAATACATGTCAATCAAGGTCAGTAAGTGTAACCCTACTTCCGTTTCGAGGCAGAACGGTTATATGAGTCACAGCGGTCCTACAGCCCAGCGGGTCCCGGCCAACTGTTGAGACCTGACAAAATGACTGAGGTGGAAAAATGAAAACAGTAAGAATAAGAGAGAAAATCAAGAAGTTTCTAGCAGAGAGGCCCCGCAATACTGCGGAGATCCTTGAACACATCAATACCACTATGCGCCACGGCACCACCAGCCAGCAGTTGGGCAACGTATTGTCCAAGGACAAGGACATAGTCAAGGTAGGATACATCAAGAGGAGCGGAATACTCTCAGGCGGATACGACATATGTGAGTGGGCAACAAGGAACTGGGTTTCAGACAACTGCCCCGACTGGACCGATGGCCAACCCATCATTCTGAATAACGATGCCAAGTTGGATGAGAACAACAATCCTTCATTCAGTTGAATATTCATCCTTGGTAGATTGCCAAAGCCTCATCGACTGAGGCACCGCCACAAATAATTGCGTGGCAAGCAGCAGCCATACGCACTCCTTCCTCAGTACTCTTCTGGTGGATATTTCTCCCAGTAGCCGCGCCTCTTGCCCCAGAGATGTTGACCTGCTCCCAAAGGCGGGTAAGGAAATCCTTGGCAGGTAGACTTCCACCACCAGAACAAATAATCCCAGTACGCCCTGCAGCTTCAACTGCTATCGCAAGACTTTCTGGAGCGGTCATTCCATCAAAGGCACTGGGGTAATTGACCTTGGTAAAATCAGCCCCAATGCAAAGGGCAACGCCCGCTGCACCGCTGATTAATTGTGGATCCTTTTCATCAGGAATTGCTTGTCCGCGCGGATATATCCAAGTGACTGCGATCAGGCCATTCTCATGCGCCTGACGTATCATCGTCGCCGCCTCGGTCAACATTTCATGTTCATACTCACTACCAAGATAGATTGTGTATCCGATTCCAACTACATTGATTCCATTATTGATCAATGTGAATACGTCATCAATGTCCCACATTGCCATACTAACTGGATCTCTCTGTGCGGTCTTTACCACGTGACTCTTGCTATTGAGTTTGACTAGATATGGTGTTTCAGGAAAATCTCGAGCATATCCTGAGATAAGTCCCAATTGTCCAGCCAACACACCCAAAGTGCCCTGAGAATGTGCTTGGGCGCCAATCTGGAATAAGTGACCTGGATCATTAGAAGTTCTAGGGATCTTATCACCTCCATCATAGAAATCATCGTTGAGATGCTCGATTTTCTGGTCGCAAGCAAACAAATTCATTCTACCCGTACCACAAGTGGCAGCGGCCAAATTAGCCAAATAGGTATCAATCATCTCTTCAGGAACATCTGCAGGCACGGGAAAATCCATGGTTATCAGCAGAGTGGGCAAGGGCCATCTGACTTTCAATTAATCGACGATGTACTCAAGTTATTGCCAGAGTAAAGATACGGACGTCATTAACTGATTAAGAAAACCATACATACAAGATAGATTAGTAGTGATGTCGTATGAATATGGCTACCTTCTTTTACATCTGCTCTCACTGTGGCCTTAAAGGTCACAATCGCCGCACTTGTCCAATACTCAATCCCGCTGCAGCCAAGGCACGTTCGCATAGACTAGAAAACAAGGGTAGTCGCCGTTGCTCTAATTGCAACCGCAGAGGACACAATACGCGCACCTGTCAGAAGTTGAACCCGGAAAGAAAACCTCTCAGAAAAAAGGATGGCGTTCGCCGATGTAAATATTGTAACCGACGCGGGCACAATACCCGTACTTGCCCACGCCTGCACCCCGAACGTCCAAAGAAGCGCAGAGCGCGTAAAGATGGGCGTAGAGTCTGCAATGAATGTGGCAGAGTTGGGCATAACGTCAGAACTTGTTCTCGCTTGCATCCCGAAAAAGTGGCAGCAAAGAGAAGACCTAGAAATGGAAAAAGGCGTTGCGGAAATTGCGGTAAAACAGGGCACAATGCCAGAACCTGCTCTCAACGGTGAATAGTCTCAATACGTTGGGAATTTCCACTAGCCACGTCGATGACCTGAGAAGTGGTCTTGATCCCCTCGTCGAGGTGTTCAACTCCCGGAAGGTAGCCTGGGCAAACACCGGTCGCAACAAAAACTGAGTCGCGGGACCGGCACAATTCGTCCGCCTTCCATAATCTCTCAAGGTCACCACCCACCATATTCTCCGCTCTTTCTCTCTCAGAATCACTACGGAACACAAGCCGCCCTTCAAAGACGCCACCTAACCCACGAAGTGCAGTAGCGGTAATGACTCCCTCTGGGGCAGCCCCAATTCCCAAAAGCAGATCATAGGGGCCTTCTGGTTCGGCCGCCCATATGGCTGCAGAAATATCACCATCTGGCATCAAATGCAATTGTGCTCCTGCTGCTTTTACCTCGGAGAATAGTTGTGCATGCCTCTCTCTATCGAGAGCCACTACTTTGACTTCCGAAACCGGTTTATCAAGAGCGGAAGATACCTGTTGCAAATTCCACTCGACTTCAGCATCTAGACTGACTTCGCCAGCAAGATCTGAACCTGCCGCGATCTTGTCCATGTAGCAATCAGGAGCGTGTAATAGGTCACCTCTTGGCGCTGCTGCCAGTACTGCGATTGAGTTGGGGCTATTCGTAGCACAATTATTGGTACATTCCAATGGGTCCACAGCAATATCAACCTTCAGCGCGTCCGGATGCCCCTGCATATTTCCAAGAGGCTCGCCAATCCATAGCATCGGGGCTTCATCCCTCTCTCCTTCACCGATTGCAACCCTACCATCAAATGGCACTTTATCGAATGTACTTCGCATGGCTTCTACCGCGGCGCCATCTGCGGCTTTGCCGTCCCCTTTACCACGCCAAACATCACTGGCTATTGCAGCATTCTCACATGCGGCTCTAAAATGGTCAACAAGATCTGCTACCCCTGCCATACCCCTGCGAAATGCTGGTAGGAGTCAAGCCTTGCGGAATCATCCTTTGCGCTTTTCAAGGACTAAAACATCTGTAATCCTTGCATTTGGATACTGGCCTGCTTCGTCTTTCTCCATTGATTTGACCATGTCCCATACACATAGAAGCCCTGCGCTAACACCGGTCAATGCCTCCATCTCCACACCTGTTCGATACGTCGCTTTGACAGTAACTGTACAGATTAAGGTAGAATCATCCCATGACCAATCAACCCAACAGCCTTCGATCGGAATAGGGTGGCAATGAGGAACGATACGAGGGGTTTCCTTCACCGCTTGTATCGCAGCAATTGTTGATGCTTCAAGGACATCTCCTTTCTTCAGAGGTCCGGCCTTGATACTATTGGCAGTATCACTGCCTAACTGTAAGCGACCACTGGCTTTAGCCGCACGTGGAACTGCAGGCTTGTCAGCGACATCGATGATTCCTTCTACCATATTTTCACCCCAATCCCGCTTTCCAGACCATACCTGACGGCTTGACTTCCTTCTTCCACAAAGGCGCCTGCGATTTGAGTTCATCTATCAACCAAGAACAGGATTCGAAAGCCTCCTTGCGATGAGGTGAGGCTACGTGAATGGAAACTATGGGTTTACCTGGGCCTACAATTCCAACCCTATGGGCAATAGCGATTGATGAAACTCCATGCAATTCCTTCGACTGCTCAGCCAATCTCCTCAAAACCGGTTCCAACCTCTCCTTCCAGGCGTCGAACTCCAAACGCAAGACTTCTTCTCCGTCGTCAAAATCCCTAACTATTCCAAGAAATGAAACAACTGCTCCAGAACCTGAAGTATGCAATGATGCCATCAGGGCCTCGGGGTTTAATTCCCCATCAACCACTTCGATAACGACATCACCCATGCACCACGCACACGGTTGCAATACATCCACCTTTTGCAATGAATACTTGAAGCAAGGAGGGCTCAGGACGGGTGATGGGCGAACCAGAAGAGGCGATTCATGTCATGGGAGCGGGGCTCTCAGGGCTAGCTGCTGCGACCATTCTGGCCAAGGCCGGAAAAGAGGTTCATGTGCATGATATCAGGGCAAATTCCGGGGCTCGTTTCGACGGTGACTTCCAAGGCTTAGAGAATTGGAGCAGCGATGAAGACTTCCTCGATGAAATGAGAGGGTGGGGGCTGGACCCAGATGAATTCAAAGCAACTGCATTTCATGAGGTTGACCTCATCCATCCTGATGATACCATTACCAAACCTTGGAGCCCGAAGATCGCATTCAGAGTCGTCGAAAGAGGAACTGATGACCACACTATCGATCAAGGATTGAAACGTCAAGCCTTGGAAGCCGGAGTAAAGATTCACTACAAGTCGAGAGTTAAACCAGAAGATTGTACGATTATTGCAACCGGTCCCAAAGGGACTTCAGCAGTCGCATATGGGGAAGTCTTCCGCACATCCTATCCAAATCATGTATCCTTCCATCTGAATGACAAATTAGCGCCAGGCGCCTACGCATATCTGATTGTAATTGACGGAATCGGACTCATCTGTACCTGTCTCTGGCGCAAGCAAAGGAAAAGTGATCGCTTCCTCAATGAAACAATCGCTTGGTATGACAAGCATTATCCTGAACTCGATCGGGAACCGATTAAGAGAGTGGGTGGTAAGGGAGATTTCACTATCAACGAACGCTACAAAGTGAATGGAAGATACTACGTTGGCGAAGCGGGAGGGCTGCAGGATTTCATGTGGGGTTTCGGCATGAGATATGCGGTTACTAGTGGCGTTCTTGCTGCACAAGATATCCTTGGTGGAGAAGATTATGAAAAGGCTGTAAGAAGCAAGTTGTTACCTTTCGTCAAGACATCGGTGGCAAACCGTTTCCTAATGAACAGAGTAGGCGATAAGGGTTTCAAGAAAGTTGCCAAAATGTGGATGAAGGACCAAAAGAAACGAGGAGACGGCTTGCCCTTCATAGAAAGGGTATTTCGCGGTAGCATCTGGCGTAACCTGATTTACGCAACCTTTGGTAAGATGATGCTGAAAAAGGAGACCACTAAGGATGGAAGAAAGGTTAGGCGACTCCCTTTCAGAAAGGATTTGAAAAGAGACAGATGGACAATGAGTTCTGAAGCCGAAGATGTAGCGCGATTCTGGGGAGAGAAACGACGCAGCGGTGGAAGCACAAGTTTCAGTGAAGAAGAGTAATTAAGAACGCATGTTCGACGATTTTGCTGCAGCGATTACATCCATATCCAGTCCTTCGAGAACCCATGCCTTGCCACATACTCTTGTTAGGGAAGTGACCTTAATGCCATGAACATGCTGAGTTCGCTGGCCGGAAGGGCTACCCTTCAACAACGATTCATTGATGAACGGAACTGTGGTCGGCAGGCCATGAGCGAACTATATGGACTCAAATTGGAACCTATGCCGAACAACCTTGTCAACTACGGTGTCACCGAGAATGGTATTGCAGTTATCGAATTGGCTTCAGACTCAGCTGGAGCCCCACTACAAGGCGATAATCAAGGCCCCAACACCTATACTCATGAAATGATGCGTGATATCGATACCGCAGTAATCAAAGCGAGATTCGATGATGATGTCACAGTCATAATGTTGACTGGACATGGAAGTAAATTCTTCTCAGCCGGCGCATCTATTCAGATGCTGAACAGCGTTTCTCCTGGCTTCAAATACAATTTCTGCCTACATGCCAATGAAACCCTTTCTCGACTAGAGCAGACCTCTAAGTTGGTGGTTGCGGCCCTAAACGGACACGCTGTTGGTGGTGGACTGGAAATTGCCATGGCTGCCGATCTCCGCATTGCTCGCAAGAATGCCGGCAAGATTGGTTTGCCTGAGATTAACCTCGGTGTGCTAGCCGGAACTGGTGGAACTGCACGCTTGACCCGCCTGATTGGTAAGGCCAAGGCTTTGGAATACATGGTTACTGGACAACTCATCTCATTCGAAGATGGAGAGAACATGAACCTGATTAATCACATCTTTGAAGGCAGTGCAGAAGACTTCCGAAGAGATTGTCTCGACTGGTGCAGTCAGTTCACTCTACCAAACAAGGCCACAATGGCGGTTGGAAACATCAAGAGAAGTTGCCAAACCGGCCCAGAGATACCGTTTGAATACCACCTTGCTCTTGAGCGAGAGTTGCAAGCAGCCCTGTTCAACAGCAGTGATGCCAAGGAAGGAATCGCAGCATACGTGGAAAAACGGGTTGCAAATTTCAAAGGCGAGTAAAACAATAATTGAAAGCGGGTAGCCACTCGCAGGGGTATGGACGAGCTACCTACCACTTTCGATGAATGGGTGGAAAACTTCGGAAAATGGCAAACTAGGGTCGGTTTCGACCCTGCTTGGATTGGAGATTTTGAACTCTCTATCAAGTTCGATTGGGAACGTGCTGGAGAGCAAATCGAATTCGGTGACTACAAGGGACGCAAGAAATGGGAACGATCCTTGCAGATCCCTCACCAAAATATCAGAGATAGTCTTCTATCCATGATTACCGTACAAGGCGATACTGAATTTGCCAGTGTTGAGCAACAGAAGCATCTTCTTGAGACCGCACCCACAGATTATGATCGATATGCAGCCGCTAGAATAATGGCTGAAGAGCAAAGACATGGTTGGCAGATGTGTTACCTATTGATGACATACTTCGGACAGCAAGGGGCTCGTGAAGCACAGAAGTTGTTGGAAAGAAACGCGCAGGATGGTAGCCGCTTGCTTGGAGCCTTCAATCGCCCTATGCCTCATTGGCTGGACTTCTTCTGCTACACAATGTTCGTCGACAGGGATGGCAAGTACCAACTGGGAATGCTCTCCACTTCAAGTTTCAAACCTCTAGCAGCCAGTATGGGGCCCATGCTCAAGGAAGAATCATTCCATCTAGGAACCGGTGCTAGTGGGCTTCGTAGAATAATCAAAGCCGGAGTTATCCCACTTGATATGCTTCAACGTTACTTCAACAAGTGGGTTTCGACCGCTCACGACTTGTTTGGAACTGACACCTCAACTTCTGCTGAGTGGGCCTATGTTTGGGGAATCAAAGGCCGCTGGGACGAGCGTAAGAAACTAGAAGAGGGTCAGGAAGTTATCAAGCAGAATCTCAATGAAGAAAGCCGTGGACATTACCACGATGAGATTGCTGCTGAAGTTGAGAAGATGAATAAGCTACTACCCGAAGGTGCCGCGCCATTGTATGTGGCTCATGAAAACTTCAACCGCGAAATCGGTTCATGTGCAGGTGGCAGGTATACTGTAGAAGGACACGCCTTTGAGGGCGATGATGCTGAATGGGAAGAATACCTTCACCAAATGATGCCAAGGGCTCAAGATGAAGAAGACCTGAAGAAATTCTTCGAAGAAGAGTGGATTGAATTCAGGGCCCCAACCAGAATGATGATCGAGTCTGGAATTGGACAAAGTAAGGCGTGATAACTAGTGATTCCTGTCGCTTTGTTCAGCATCGATGCAGAGATGTGCGAGGAGTTCTTTGATCGATTTCAAGAGTTGCTTGGGCCTGAGGAAGACGGGTATGAAGCAATGTTGTATCGCATTGAAGGGCGGTTAGAAATGAAACATCTAGCTATCATTGATGAGTGGGCAGGATACACTCCCTTGTCGGTGCAAGATGAAGTGGCTCAGGAGATTCTCTCTATCCTAGAAGTCTCATCATATCCCGATGTTTCCATTTTTGAATCATTGTTGACAATTGAAGGGATGGATGTCAACCGAATCTCTCACTGGTTGCACTTTACAACCCATGTCTATCCAATTTGGAATGAAGAAACATGCGCAGGGTTGCGTCGACTTAGACTCAATGCACCATTCGAGGACCACATGGCTGCTTACGGCAAATATGTTGAAATGATTGAAGGAATGAAAGAACACGCCCCAATGGAGGCATTGCCGGAATCTCCACTCCCTCGACAGAGGCTTCTAGAAAATGCCTTGGCCGAATGGTCGAGAAGGGCATAGGCTCATCACTAGCCAACTGTTCAGGCAAACGGGAAAGATGCTGAATCGCGCTGCGCAATTGCAAGCAGAGGAAGAGGTTGCCAAGGTACCAGAGATGTTGAACATCAATGGTCCCGACCCTTCTAAAGCATTGCAGATATCGTTGATTATCGGAGTCGGACTAATGACTGTAACAGCAGGATATGGCATGGTTACCTGGATTCTCGCAGATGACGACAGTACCGATGAAGATGGAGACGGAATACCAGATCAATGGGAATTGAAATATTCAGGAGAGCCAAAGATTGAGGCTCCAGATGGTCGAATCAAGAATTTGGGAGGAATGGATTACACAAAGGTCGATACAAATCAGGATTATGACAACGATGGCTTGACCAACCTCCAAGAATTCTGCTGGCCACTAACCGTTGAAACGTGCAGTATATCAGCGGCTATGGCGGAAAATCGAGGTGGAGTTTCAGCGAATACAAGACTCGACCCTCAGAATGCTGACAGCGATGGCGATGGTATTCCTGATGGTATCGAAATCAGTCTGTGCATCAGAGAAATGGCTAACAACAGTCGGGGGGAAGACGGACTTTGCCTACATTATTCACCGATGATTCCTTTGGACCCGGATTTAGATGGCGATGGTTTTGACAAGAATAGGGATGGATTCCTAGATACTGATGAGCAATGGAATTCCAGTGAAGAAATTCAGTATTCACAGCCAATAGGATGGATGACAGAATTTGATGGGCTATGGATGAATGGCAGCGATCCACTGAATGCAGATAGTGATGGAGACGGTATTCCCGATGGAGTAGAAGTTGATTGGCAACTCAACCCCACCTCGATTGCAGACGGTTTGGCTGATTTGGATTCTGATAGTTGGGATGGCCTGTTGAGCAATGCAGAGGAATGGAGGATTAATTCTGAATCTAGAAATGGTGGTTTGTTGACTATCGAAACTGATGCGCAATATGCTTCAGCCCAAACTGCAACGATTCTATCCGAAGAAAATCCCCATCTGATCGAAGTATATTCTTCTTCGGTTTGGATAGCATTTTCCGACACTCTTCAACATCTCAATGCCGCAAACAACTCCTCGGCATACAATTTCTCAGGCATTTCATCGTTATTGATTCATGAAGGTGCACAAAGCGGATGGTTAGCAGTTGCTCATTCATCTGGGGTTTCGGTCTGTGAACTCAATTCCTCAGGCTATTGTGTAAGTGATTTCTCCCTGCATACCAATGTCTCAGCAAGCCACTTAACCATTCTACCTGCTGCTGTAGGAACCAGCAAGTTAGTGGTACTAGATCAAAATGATGACCTTTCCGTACTTGAGATGGATGATTCCGGTGATTTGATTACTTCTTGGAATGCCTCGCAAAATATTCAAAATCTATTCACAGGAACTGACGTAACTTCAATCGAATTCAGTCCTGTTTCAGGAGAAAGCGGTAGTTTCTGGGCCGCTTTGGACTCAAGTCTACTGGAGATTCGAAGCAACGACCTCCTCGATTCCGAGCCACTGCTAGAATGGCACCTTGGCCCCTACAACGACCCAACACAACAGATTCCAATCACTTCATTGGAAGCGGACCCTGACAACGAAGGTTGGGTCATGGGGGCAAGAGGTGGTGACTTAATCAGATTTACAGGCGAAGGAGGAATTCACCAATCCCTGAAATTGAATGAAGATGACTATGGGAACATAACATCATTGCAAAGGATCGAATATGGCATTTGGGCATGGTCAACTGAGCAGGGTATCTGGAAGGTTGATTTCAACAAACATATCGATGATAGAATTTCTTCTGCCCCAATCATTCTCTCAGAAATTACAACAATTGGCCTACGTAATAATGAACTTCTCATCTCTGTGATTCCTGGAAACTATTCTGGATTAATGCCGATGGACCCGCGTTCCAATGACAGCGATGCTGATGGGTGGTTGGATGGATTCGAATTGGCTATGCAAACTGATCCAACACGGCCCGGTGATACCTTCACATGCAATGGATATGCACAATTATGCCCGCGGAATTACGACGATGTGGTGTATCCTGCAAGCCACAATTCACATGCGAACCGTGAGAGTGGATTCAACTTCTTAGCGGAGAATCAAAAATCTTCAATCACTACACAATTAGAGATGGGAGTTCGATACATCAACATGGATCTGTACGAATATGACGAAGAAGTCTGGGTATGCCATGGAGAATGGAGCCTACCGCTCCACCCATGCTTACAGAGTGGAGGTGAAAGGGCTTACAACCAATTTTCAGAACTAGCAACTTTTCTTGCAAACAACCCAGGAGAAGTCGTGAGTCTAGCCTTTGAAAACTACGTCAACGCAACGGTTGTTGCTGCTGAATTCGATACCGCGGGCCTGAGCCAATACCTGTTTTCCAAAGATGAACAATGGCCTACTCTCGGAGAGATGGTCATCTCCAACAAACGATTAGTTGTACTTGCAGATGAAGAAAACCAAGGGTTCACTTGGTGGCATGATGAACATGATGAAACTAGAATGAGCGGTTACCAATTCACATCTGAAGAAGAATTCAATTGCAATAACGACAGAGGAAATGAAAGTGCAACAATGCTACAGATTGCCCACTACATTACCGACCCCTTGGCAAGTGAAACTGATGCACAACTGGTCAACCAATTTGCCTCTTTGTGGAGGCATGCCCAAAAGTGCGTCGACCAACATGGCATGCTCCCCAATTTCATTCTTGTCGACTACGTAGACCATGGTGATGCCGTACTCGTTGCAGCTGTATTGAATGGGGTGGAAGATGCACCGCCCGGTGCATTCAGTTGATATTCAACAGCGGCGGCGAGGCAACGTGAACAGACATCTTGTCATCCATCTCAAGTTGTTGCTGGTTGCTGCAATTTGGGGAGCGGGCTGGGCTGCTGGCAGAATGATGGCCATCGAGATTCCGCCACTGACTGCGGCTTGGATTCGCTACCTCATAGCCATGATTTGCTTTCTATTCTGGCTGAAAATGGTTGGGATGCTAAAGATGCCTAGCAAGCAACAATGGAAAATCGCATTCATGGTTGGTTTCTTCTCGACAACCGTCTATCAAGCGTTCTTCATGTTCGGAATGAAGTATACTGCGGCTGGAGACGCTTCGCTGATGATTACATTCAATCCCCTATTCACAGCATTATTGGCGATTCCGCTACTTTCTGAAAAGATGAGCGCCCGGCTGGCCAGTGGTATTGGAATGGGAGTGTCAGGGGTTGTAATTCTCTTCCTTTACTCTCCGAATATCGATATCCCAGCGGATGAACGGATCTTAGGAAACGCTCTTATCGCTCTAGCTGCCTTATCTTGGGCTTACTCATCAATTCTGATGAAAAAAGCGATGGGAGAAGGCAGCGAAGATGCGGAAGCCATGTCCCCACTTACACTAACTGTTTGGGCATCATTAGCAGGATTCGTATTCTTGACTCCCGCTGCCGCCTTGGAGACTATCCAAGTTGGAATCCCAGAGATTAGTCGAAGAGCGTGGCTTGCAACATTGTTCCTTGCAATTCTGTCTACAGTTGTCTCCTATGTCTGGTTTGCAGAAGGAATCAAGGTAATTGGAGCGGGTAAGGCTGCACTATACGTCTATCTTGTCCCTCCATTCGGAATTCTAAGCGGTTGGTTGTTGCTCGATGAGAGATTGGGGTGGAGTCTGGCCATCGCTTTTGCACTAATCGTCGGAGGGGTTGCCTTAGCCCAGAGCGAGAAACGTCATCAACAGGGTGCGTCTGAGGAGTAGTATGGAGATTGAGACGGTCGCGGTAATCGGCGCTGGAACCATGGGTGCGGGAATCGCTCAGGTCTGCGCTCAAACTGGTTGGAAGACAAATCTTTTCGATGCTTTTCCAGAAGGGTTGGAGCGTGGAATGAAAACTATTGACGCGTTTTGGGACAAAGGAATTGCCCGCGGAAAAACAACTCCTGAACAAAAAGCACAATGGTCGGCGAATATCAGCGCATTCTCAGATATGAAAGCCGCCGTGGAACAAGCAGACATGGTAATTGAAGCAGTGCCAGAGAATCTTGATATCAAAGCTAGAGTGTTTCATGTACTTGCTGTGGAAACAAAGGAGGAGTGTATTCTAGCGACAAATACGTCCTCATTATCAATCTCTGATATTGCTGATGCTTCTGGCAGGCCAGACAAAGTGATAGGTATGCATTTCTTCAATCCAGTTCCAATCATGAAATTGTTGGAATTGGTTCGCCATGATAGAACAAGCGAGGAGACAATAGCCATCGCACAAAGTGCTGGTCAAGCGATGAACAAGACGACAATATTGGTCAATGATGTGCCTGGATTTGCAACTTCTAGACTTGGAGTTGTACTTGGTAACGAAGCGATTCGAATGCTTTCTGATGGTGTTGCCAGCGCTGCTGACATCGATAAGGCGATGGTGCTTGGATACAGACATCCAATGGGGCCTTTGCAGTTGACCGACTTAGTTGGATTAGATGTTAGAAGAGATATTCTTCTAAATCTGCAGGAATCATTCGATGACGATTCATATGCTCCGCACCCTCTGTTAGAGAAACTAGTCGCAGCCGGAGAATTGGGCAAGAAAACTGGCAAAGGAATCTATGACTGGACCTCTGGTAAGGCAGAAGAACGTCAGCACTGATTCATATCATTGGTTCATCGCAATTTGGACAAGGAGTACCTGGGACAAAGACGCCAATATTGAAGCCGCAATTCCAGCATATTGAGCCTATTTCATCATAAGACATGATACTGCCTTGCACTCATATGCCTTCAATTCTACGATTGTTAGGCATTGTGGAACACACACATCTTGATATGTTCAATCTTGCTGCGCCAACCATGACCTCAGAAAACATGAGAATCGAAGCCTTTGCCCATTGTGACGGACCTTGTGGCGTATACGACCCTGCAAGTGCAAGAGTTGCAGGAGAAGCCGTACAATCCATGACTACCAAAATGCTGACTCTAGCGGAAAACCACGGAAGTGATTGTGGATCGGCAGCCTATCTGAACACCATGAGTCGCTATGCAGCAATAAAAGAAGAAGAAGCGCAGAAGTGCAAGAAAGAGCTGCTAGTATTGTGGACAGATTTCTTCAAGCCTCAGCATTTGGAAAGTATTCCTAATCTTCACGATATTTTCTGGAAAGCAGCCAAGTTATGCAGCGCCTGCAAGGTAGAAGTTTCTGCAGTTCACGCTCAAGAATTGATGGATGCCATCGAAGAGATACACAACATATTCTGGGCTGCCAAGGGACGTGAAGTTCCATGGATTCGCGCTTCCTGAGTTGACAGGATGTACAGGGTTGTCATCCGCGGAGACAGCATGTGGCCCAGTCTTGTAGACGGGGATGAGATGGAGTTTGAAGCGCTGNAGGAAGAGGAACTACAGATTGGTGACCTTGTCCTCTTCAAGCATCCATTCAATACAGAAATTACTGCCGTCAAGCGTCTAGTAGCCATGGATGGTGAAAAATATATTCTCGAAGGAGATAATCCTGATCCCACCGCTAGCCAAGACAGTCACAACTTTGGCCCGGTCAAACGGGAAATGATTCTAGGATTCAAGAGAAATCAGGATCCCTCTTGCTAAGGAAAGCATCGACGCCCTCTGCAAAATCAGAAGTTGTTCCTGCTGCTTCGATAAGCAATCTCTCATGATGCAAATGTTCCTCAAGGTCATTGGAGAATTGTACGTCGAGCAGGTGCTTACTAGCCTCACGAGTATGTCTACCCCATCTTGACCAGTTCCGAGCAATTTCCTCGGCCTTTGAAATCAGTTCTTCCTCCGATACCAATTCATCGACCGCGCCAAACTCGAGCGCTTGTTCTGAATTCCATATCTGATTTTCAAGAAAGAAACGCCTAGCAGCCTGCACTCCCACTAAACGAGGCAGCAACCAAGTTGTTCCTCCATCCGGAGACAGGCCAATTCTCGCGTAAGAAGCAGCCAATCTAGCACCGGGGCCTGCAATTCTAGCATCACAAGCCAATGCCAAACCCAGCCCCCCTCCGGCAGCGGCTCCATTCAATGCCGCGACAAATATCTTGGGTGAACGACGCATTCTGAGAATTAGAGGGTGCAACATCCCGGTCAAATCATGAATGAACGATGTTATAGTACCGTCATTCAGATATTGTCTGAAACCTCCAATATCTGCTCCTGCACTGAAGAATCTACCCTCGCCTGTCAATACTGCTGCACGGAGTGAGTCGTCTGTAAGTACAGAATCAACAGCCTCTACTATCGCCTTCAAAGAATCTCTTGAAAATGAGTTGGAGGAGGTCTCCCCAGTCATTTGGATGATTGCCACACCGTCAATGGATGAGACTTCGATGGCCATCAGATCAACCCAAATTCACATTGACATTCTTCAGTCGTGTATAGAACTTCATCGCTTCTGCCGATTGTTCAACTCCAATTCCACTTGACTTCCAACCTGTGAAGGGAGTTTGTGGGAAGGTGATTGGATATTCATTGATCGAAATCATCCCAGACTGGATATCTCTCGCCATACGATGTGCAAGTCCAAGGTTCTGGGTCCAGATGCCATTCAACAATCCAAATTCTGTGGCATTTGCCATCTGCAAAGCTTCCTTCTCATCGCTAAAAGTGGATACCGCAAGAACAGGACCGAAGAGTTCCTCCTTGAACAATAGGTCATCTACTCCCACGCCTTTCACAATGGTCGGTTCCATGAAGGCTCCACCCTCAAGTTCGCCATCCAATGCATTACCACCTAGAATCAATTCTCCTCCCTGCTCAAGTCCTTGTTGTAGCATATCCAAAACCGATTGACGATGGTCCTTGGAAACCATACTACCAATTCTTACTCCTTCAGCCATACCGGGACCCACCTTCCATTTACCAACCTCCTCGGAGATTAAATTCAATAGTTCATCTACAACTTCTTCATGCACCAATAAACGAGATCCTGCCCAGCACATCTGCCCGGCATTCATGTATATTCCAAAACAAACCGCCTTGGCACAATACTTGAGATTAGCATCTGCAAAAACCACATTGCAACCCTTTCCGCCTAATTCCAGAGCGACAGGTATCAGGTTCTCAGCAGCCTTCTTCATGACCGCTTTACCGGTTGGAACTCCACCTGTCAATACGATCCCATCTACTCCGGAAGAACTTGCTAACGCATCGCCAATCTCTCCCCCAGGACCAGTAATGACCTGAAGAACTCCACTTGGAAGACCACATTCTTGGATGACGTTACACCACTCCAACAGTGATACTGGAGTTAGGCTGGCTGGCTTGACAATGACAGTACAACCTGCTGCTAAAGCAGGTGCAATTGAACGAACCGCTAACTGAAGTGGGAAATTCCACGGAACAATATGTGCAGTTACGCCCAAAGGTTGCCTCAATGTGTAATTCAATCGATTACCAGGAGTAGGTATGGTATTTCCTTCCACTTTATCTGCCCAACCTGCGAAATACTCGAGAGTCCAAGCAGCATAACGAATCTCACCCAAGGCTTCGCGGAAAGTCTTGCCATTATTCTGAGACTCTAGAGCCGCTAGTTGCTTGGCAGCAGCATATGTCGCTGCAGCCATCTTCTGAAGTATCCTACCGCGTTGAGCGGGATCCATCAATGACCAATCCTTTGATTGTAAAGCGGTACGGGATGCTGAAACTGCTCTTTCTACATCAATTGCTCCAGCTCTTGGAACAGTACACATTAGCGATGAATCCGATGGGTCGAAAATCTCTGATACTTCTCCACTCGCTGCATCGCACCATTCTCCATCCAACCACATCTGTTTCTGTTCAGCCATGTTGCAGGCCACAGGCACAGCCATCAAAGGTCTGTCGCTGAGGCAATCTGAGGCAAGGAATTGATAGGCCGGCTCATTAGCGAAAGACGAGGGACATGGGTCAACGCATCGGAATAGATGCCTCGAAGGTGGCTGGGCATAGCAAAAGGCCACCACGTTTGGTACTGATTGCTGGCACTACTGGAGTAGGGAAATCTACCGTTGCAGTACAAGCGGCGGCCAAACTCGGCTTCAATCGAATCGTATCGACAGATGCTATCAGAGAAGTACTACGTGTGACTGACCCACAACATGAGGTCCCCCGTCTACATAGGTCATCTTTCGCCAGAGGCGAAGCCGGAGACCCTGTTCTCGATTGGAGAGATTCATGCACAGTAGTTGAAGTTGGGATTGAAGCATCCATTGCAAGGGCCCGGCGAGAAGGAATTGACCTACTTGTCGAAGGAGTGCATCTAGTTCCCGATAACCGTTGGTTGAATGAATGGAGAGAAAGTGGAGGCTTGGCTATCGGTTTCATCATGAAGGTCGATATTGAAGAGCAACATCTGTCTATGCTCAAAGAGCGAGACGCCAATTCTTGGAGAAGAGCCGATCGGTATATTGCCGCCTTTGAACGAATAAGAGCCATTCAATCAGGCTTGGAAGACCTTAGTGTGATGAGAGGTTGGCAAACTATGGATCCAAGTCAAGTTGCGGACCCTGTCGACAGAATTGCCCATTGGATTGATTTAGAGTGGAATGAATATCATCGAAACAAGAAGTAAGCCTCATTCGATATTAATCTCTGTACTAAGAGGAATCTCCAACATTGCCTTAGAATCTGAGAGCCCTGCTTGAGCGCTTAACGTCAAGGTACCACTATTGTTCGTTGCTTGCATATCCAATAATTTGATCTCGACACCGCGGATTTCTCCATGATGCAACAAATCATCATGCGCGGCGGCAAGGGCGCTGTCAGCAGCATCCATCCAAGACATCCCCGCCTCTACTCTTTCACGTACGCGCTCTTCAATCAATGGAGCAAAATCTCTCTGTAATTCTCCGCCTACATCGATCAGTGCATCATCAGTTGAATCATGCGGGCTTCCAAGGCCCGCTAATTTCACACCGTATACGGCCATCGACAACAAAGACATCAGCAAAACCATACCTGCTGCCAACAACATCTGAGCCGATTCTGATGAATGAAGATCCCTTCTCTCCAAAGCATTCTTTCGCATCAAATTCCACCTCCCCTATACCAGATATCCAACGAGATTGTCCAAAGGTGTGACTCCTGTTGAAGCATTGAGTGAACCGTCTCAGTTCGCCCTATTGGCGAAGTAGAAGACCCGTAGACCTGCGAAGCAGACCCATCCATCGCTAACCAACACCTTCCATCAACCGTTGCTTCAAGTCCTTCAAGAATTAAATCACAGGCTGAATCTAGATTTCGGTTCTGTAGATGTTCGTGTAATAGGGAATCGAATGAAGAATTGTTACTAACTTCTGCTCTAGCCATTCGCAATGCATCCTCGCCAGATAATTCTAGAGTTGCGTCAACTGCGATTGAAGGTGGATCCGGAACCTCGATTCTTAGGATGAATATTGCAGACATGAAGAAAAGCCAGAACAATGTCAACATCTCAAGGACATGGATTTGCCCTTCATCATCGAATCTGGTCGAGCCCCTCATGCTGACACCGTGACCGCTCCGCCACCGTCAATGAGACTGACCATGGAACCAAATCCGACTCCATCGCTTGGTATGACGGTGAAATAAATCTCATCTCCTTCATCGGTCATTGTGGATGGAATGGTACTCATACCGCTCCATGACGGTTGTTCAGCACCATTCAGGAACCAACGTATCTGTGTCCCCGATTCCCCATGACCTTCTTGATCGAAGTAGGCATATGTAGCCTCAATATCATCACCAGTAGTTGGGTTTGCTGGTAATAACATCAGATTGCTGGCAATTGGCACGGTATTTGAAATAGACGAAGTAGGCTGGAAAGTTCCTGCCCTAACATCGATTGCTTCAGGGGGTTGTACTCCTATCAGCTCCGGAGAGAATACCACGAAATTGAAACCCAATAAAGCAAGTACGATCATCATCCCCGCGTGTTTCATCCCTGAACTAAATCTCCCCGTTGCCATCAATCCAGCCATGGCTCCGTTACCGACCGCCTGCAGAGTTACCCCGTAATAGAAGACCATCAAGAAGAACAATGGATCGATGGCCCGAATCTCCATATTACCTAATTGTGCAGAACCGTCACCACCTTCTTCACCCTCTTCTGCCTCACCTGAATTAGAACTGGCAATCGCGGGAATGAAGACTTTACCTAGAACAACAATAACCCCCAAGAAAACCATGTAAGAAACCCAAATTACTGCGATGTAGGATGAGATAGCACGTTTTCTCTCTCCTTCCAAGAACTTGATTTCTCTACTATCATTTGCTGCGGTCACAAGAATATCCGAAATCTTGCCACCGGCTTTGTTTGCCTCTCCGATAAGTGAAATGGCTCGGCGGACCAATGGAGTACCGACCCTGTTGGCAAAGAGATCGATAACGTCACCGAAGGCTACGCCCCACGATAATTGATCTGCCATCTTCTTGACTTCACTATTCAACGCACCATATTCAGAACTGGCTAACGTTTGAACTGCAACGTTCATTGACAATCCACCCTTCCAATATTCCGCCATATCTCTGAGGAAATCAGGGAATTTCTCCTCCATCGAATTGACTCTGTTTTTCACCCCATCCCAATAATATGAGGCTGGGAAGAAGGCAAGGAAGATTCCTAAGCCAAAGAAATTGAGGAACATTGTAGGCCTGAATGATGTTATTCCGAGGTCAACCTCTGGTCCAATCCACAAAGATTTGTTATTCATATTCTCAGGAATTCCGTCATAAACCTCGATGTGTAGCGAATATGTGAATTCACGTATCTTCTCTCCGCCAACATCTTCAGAATATAGTACGAATGAATATTCTTCACCTGGTTCAACATGATCATGAGTAAGACCACAATCACCGCGATTTGCTAATTTTTTCTCTTCTGCTAGGACGTTCTTTTCTGAATCCCAAAGTTGTAACTTATACGGAATTTCAACATCTGCAAGCGCTTCACATTGGAGGGTAAATGTCTGTAACAGTTCCCCCGTGTAATTCCCCCGTTCCTCAGCTAACAACCCCGGGGCAGTGAACCTCTGCCCCTCAGCCAGAACCTTTGTCCACGGCTTTGGTCCTTCAAACACAGAAGTTTGAGGTACATCCTTCATCAAGTCACAAGATTCGTTGGCATCGAGATCAGGTTGGAATGTAGGGTCCCATCCACATGCTATATTCACAAACATTGGCTGCCCATTTGGAGTAGGAAGGAAAGGGGAATTGATGAACCAGAATCCCATACTCGACATCCCTGTAATCATTCCAATTCCGAGAATGATGTACAACTTGGTTAGAGTTGTGTCGTTCTTTGGAAGTTCGAGATCGACCTTGAGCTTGTCCTTCTTACGCGCCATTCTCTCACCTCCTACATCTTCTGCTCTTCACTCATCGTCCATACCAACAAGGCATAGGCGACGTGTATTGCTGGAATTACTCCCATAATGACTGTGTAAAGGAAACCTTCGCTCATCTGCGAACCGGAACCAGAAACCCAGAACATGATGACCAGCATGACGATTAGGAAGAGCGGCATCGCCACAGCAACCACAACATATGATTCCGCCAACATAGCCAAAGTCTCTAGGAAGACCCCNAANCGTGTTCTATTCTCACGCATGTAATGCTCGGCCCTATTCAAGAAATACAACTTCAGGTTACCTCCNGAAGTCAAAGTTCCAACCATACCTTGGAAGAACTCNGTCAACCAAGGTGAGGCNGCTCTATCTACNGAGAGTTTGATAGCNGATAGAAGGTCATAACCTAGCAGATTGATATCTCTGTAAATCATCGCTGAATCGTAAGCGATGTCCCCATAGATATCTTCGTTAAGTGCTAATGAACGGAAAATCTTGGCCGGCGTAGCATTAGCTGCTGACATCGCTGCAGTATACGATGCAGCATATGGCAGATATTTTTCCAGTTTCATGGCTCTTTGTTTNGCCAAACGTTTCGCTGTTCCTTTGAAGTATTTGTAAGCAAAATATGGGATAATTACTCCAAACAATATCGGAATCAACACTTTGACGAACATCGGGACCTCCAAAGTCCTGTAATCTGGACAACCCTTACCTGGCTGATCCCAATTCTGTTCTACCTTTTCTGGATTCCAATATTCCCAAATCTTACACGGTGTTTCAGTATCAGGATCTTGGATATTTTCATACAGTGCAATCGCCCCAATAGCGGGAAAGAAAACAATCGTAATTACTCCAAGACATATCAAAAACACGGCAATACTAGTCATGATATTCGTAGCCAAATAGACCTCAACCATCAGGGGATATGCGCCCTGTTCAAGGGTCTTGCACAACTCCTTATCTTTTCGAGCCCTCTTCTTGACTAACTTACCAATCAGGCGGTGACAGATCTTCTGCCAGGCCGTCAACTCCATGCAAGCACCCTTCCCAAGATTATCTCAGTCCATCTACCCGAGCAAGNATCTCATTTGGCCTCACGTAATATTCTGTGACGATTTGCGACACCTGATCGGACTTTCGGATATCATTCAGTACCATCCATTCAAGGATTCTCTTACGAGTCCTCAATTCTCTCCTCATCTCATCTTGACTGAAGTTGATTTTNACCATGATNTTCTCTANGACATAGGACTTNCCGCTGAATACGAAATCGTCAGTAGCNGGATCCCATCTGAATACTTCATTAGTGATTATCTCCATCGAATTAGGGTCGATNCCGACAATNTCGACTANCTGTTTGGTCCTTCGNACACGNTGACCGTTGATTCTGGTNTGAATCTGAATAGNACAAGCCTCNAGAGCNGGCAATAGAACTCTTGGAATATCGATTGGTTTGTTCTCCAATCTGTGTACCAAAGAAGGTACNGAGTCNGCGTGCACAGTTGAGTATGCACAGTGNCCAGTAGCCATCGCTTGGAACAGAACATATGCTTCTGCACCACGAATCTCACCGACAATGATGTATTCCGGACGTTCACGAAGNGCTGCCTTGAGTAATTCGAACTCTCCAATCTCTCCTTCGCTGGACTCTCCTCCGAATCCTTGCCGAGTAAGACCCGGAACCCAGTTCGGTTGCGGTATGTTCACCTCTCTGGTAGATTCGATACTGACAATCTTCATCTGCCAAGGTATGAAAATGCACATTGCGTTGAGAGTCGTGGTCTTACCGGAAGCCGTACCACCGACGAATAGCATCGGCACTTCATTCTGGAAGGCAATCCAGAGATATGCAGTCATCAATGAAGACATAGTGCGGAAAGCAACGATGTCACACGGTGAGAATGGGTCCTCCTTGAAACGTCTAATACAAAATGCCGAACCTCGCGTAGAAATTTCATGTCCTAATTTCATGNCGATTCTAGAACCATCCATAAGTGTAGCATCGAGCAATGGGTCAGCAACAGAAATGTGTTTTCCGCAACGCTGAGCCAATTTGATGACGTATGATTCCAACTCATCATCGGTTTCCCATAGACAAGTAGTCTCCACAGACTCAAACTTACGATGATATGCGAAGATAGGAACTGCGGTNCCATCTAGAGAAACGTCCTCTACGTTAGGGTCATTCATCAGTACGTCCATCTTACCATAGCCAATCATGTCTCGTCNAAGATAATAGAAAATCTTAGACTTGGATTTCTTGTTGACCTTCATTCCATATGATTTGATGATCTTGTCCATNGCTGTNCTGAGATATGCAGAAGGGTCTGCGTCTATATCTTCGATATTTGCNGTCAGGCTCTTGATGAANATGTCCATCAATTCGTCGCGAGTCTCTTGTTCCTTCTTGTTTAGAGGAGGCTCAATGATTTGATAGATGATGTTCAGAGTTCGCCTGTCACGGACAATCCTAGCGAAAGCATGTGGCGGCATGACGGGATACTTATCCAACTCATCATATGCTGCCTGTTGCTTACCACCACGGCCACGACGACCGCCTCTTTTTCCTCCCTTCTTTCTCGCCATAGAGGTCGACCCCTGCCGTAGGCAGGGATGACCACGACTTCAAACCCACTATAACCTTTGGTTGCTCTTCAAGGTCGAAAATGCCCATCAATCGNGCCNTCAGTCACTCGGAAGCACGGTTTTCAACCAAGTCTCTGAGACATTCTTGAATGTATCGAGGTCTGAGGAATTATCCAATGTCCAATCGGCCGAAACCATCAATTCACTGACGCCCCAAGTTGATTCTCTGTGATCCCGTGCGTCAAACGATACTCTATCCCCGTCTTCGGCCCGCCCGCGAGAAGANATTCTGCGGAACCTGATGTCTGCATCNGCAACGATAGCAACAACTCGGAACCCATCTTTCCAGTGTTCAAGGAATACATCCCTTTCGTCCGTTCCTCGCATACCTTCTATCATTACCAGAGGATGTTCTTTCGTTGCAGCAGCAACCAAGGGTGCCAAGCGTTCAGCAAGAACTCCGTAACCGAATTCATCTCTGAGTTCCTGAGCGACCCTTCCAAAGACCATAGGGTCACCCTCAAGACCTCGTGATTCAACTTCTGCTCTAATCATATCACCCATGGAGAACACCGGAAGACCAGCAGCAGATACTAATGCAGCCAATTCACCCTTGCCACAGCCGGGCATTCCAACAACCGCAACCACCAGCGCCATGTATGCTCCTACCACCTTTGGTCAATCAATCAACCGGCTCAATTGTTGAATGGAGCGTGTTTCCACTTGCGGTCCAACAACTTGAGGAGGAACCATCCNCCTGCAATCAACAATACAGAGATTGTCAGAATTCCCGTAAAGCCACTTTGCATTCTGTCATCATCAAATGCTACGGCCTCGGCATTGAAACCATTCTGGGAAACCTGTTGATACCAATTATCGTAAAACGCGGTATCTCCNTGTGTAAATGACAGNAGNAANANCACGAGAAGCGGTAACACTGTTCCNATCCAGAACCACAACATAATCGATGCATCAAAAATAGCTTTATTTGGGCGCAAACCCATCAGGAANGCTGTCAAACAAACGATGTAGATACTGTTCGCAATCATGACTATCAATGCGACTGGCAACATCGTCCAAGCNTCAAGTTTCCATGCCATCAACATCAGGAACAATACGCTNATCCATGTNGTGGTCAAGAAGTAGGTNACCACCTTGGCTTTGATCAATTCCGGTACAGATACCGGCAAGGTGTTCATATGCTCAGGTGAATCAATTCCGGTAAGCCAGGAATAGAAATTGAAACCAAAGAATCCCAAGAATGGTGCATAAGTCAGCAAGTTCACCGGAATTGGTGAATCGGTGAAATCAACCAACCAAGCCAATGCCAATAGAACCAATAGAGGTACCGCATACGAGACAATCATCTTCTTGATAGTGCCACTGCGAATCAAATCCACAAACTCCTTTGCTACTAATAATCTCAGACTGCCTTTACCCAGAATACCCAATCTTGCATGCGCCCCACTAAGCAATTCCTTACGCTCGGTAATTTGTTGCTCAAAATCATCAGAGACCGAAATTGCCCCTAACCAAGCAAGCAATGGAATAACTGTAAATCCGGCTATTGCAATCAACACGGAATGCTCCAACTGGAAAAAATATCCAACGATAAGCCAATCAAAACGCAACCAACCTCCCAAGATAAGAACGCCCAAAATTACTGCCAANAATGGNATGATTCTCGACCAAGGACGCCCCCTAGTCCACAATGCACTACCAAGAAAGGACAGCGCTAGTCCTTCAGCAAGGGTCAAGGACATCGCTAACATAGTGATTGGAATCGAAGACCAAACCAAAGGAGTGGTTATGTCGAACAGAACTTCCATCATTATGCCTAACACCATACCGCTCGATACTGGAATTAGTATCAACAAAATGTAGTAGATGACTTCCTTGACCCAGTACGCAAAATGATTCGTAGATTGTTCGATNGGTTGTAAAGCNGGTGANGCGAGTANATAATTCAGACCTGAGCCGCGCTGAGAAACCATGACTCTTCCAAGAAATGCAAAAGATCCCATTCCAAGNGAGAACATGAACAGNGGAAGNTGGAGAGCGAACTTCAACTCNTCCCANGTGAAAGCGCGNCGTTGGTCCTCCAANCCCTCNACGTCTGCNACNCCTTCTCCTACTAGAAAGCGAATNCCAACNACCATTACCATNGAAACCAAAGCCAACANGGCNGGAAACAACAGAATGTGGCGCTTCTTTGCAAAATCGATGTTTTGTCGCCATTCTTCCCTNAACATCATCCGAAATGTGATTCCAAAAGAAGAAGCTAGAGTTGCGGGAGAATATCTGCGGCCCTCATGACTGGTAGGCTGTAAAGAAAGCGAAGTAGGCTTACGTTCATCCCAATCTCGACTCAAAACCTCGGACAAGATCACTCCTCCTCGAGTTCTCCATCCGCTAAACCCTGTGCCTCGGCCATTGAATGGCCAACTAAGCGGATGAAAACATCCTCTAGAGTCTCTTCATCAGAATGTTTGAGANCAGAAATCTTTCCAGAAGCCAGTACCTTACCATGATCGATAATTGCCAATCTAGTGCACAGACGTTCTGCAACTTCAAGCACATGGCTACACATGAAAATGGTACCACCGTCAGCAACCATNTCCAATAACCAAGTCCTACACTTCCGTTGGTATATNGG
Source organism: Methanobacteriota archaeon (assembly GCA_002719475.1). Next base: position 35,283 of record PBHQ01000046.1, read on the forward strand.
ATCAAGATTAGCAAATGGTTCATCAAGAAACAATATTCTTGGTTCATGAATGAAAGCACTGGCTAACATGACTTTCTGTCTTTGACCCTTAGAGAGGTCCTTACACATCGTATCTCTCTTGTCTGTAATTCCAAACCAATCCATCCAATGATTGATTCTCTTGTCAAGATTATCAAGACCACGTAATCTTCCGACGAATTCGAGAAATTCAACCGGAGTCAAGTATGAAGGTGGTGATTCTGATTCAGGAACTATCCCAATATTCGCCTTCAACTCCTGTGGTTTTCTGATTGCGTCTATTCCCAACACCTCAATTTCACCAATTGAAGGTTTGAGTTGGCCAGTAAGGAGTTTGATGAAAGTGGATTTACCCGCACCATTCGGTCCAAAAACACCGAAGAACTCTCCTGAATGTACTTTGACATTTAATGGGTGCAAAGCGATGAAGTCTCCGAATCGCTTGCCAACGTCTTCAGCGCTGACCAGTAACTCTCTACCTCCTTGTTCGGCCATGTCGTCCCCGTGCGCTCGACCATGTCATTCGTCTTAGATGATTACCCGTGAAACATTCGTCATTAAGGAAAATAGACATAAGAAATGGTGGCATAGATAATTCTCTTTGAAGAGTATTTTTAGGCCGGCCAAAATTATATACAATGCGCTGTTGCGAAAGGCATGAGAATTATGCGCTTTCTAGCACTCATAGTCATACTTTCATTATCACTAAGTGCTTTGTCAATTACTGAAACACAATTGCGTGATTCTGAACTCATAAGTGAAAAGTTCTCTGCTCGAGATGGAGACGACTGTGAGGATGAATATGAAAATGACCAAACAGGGTGCAATGCTGATAGTGATTGTGAATGGGATGATGAAGATAATGAATGTGATGAAATTGAGGATGAAGATGAGGATGAAGACGAGGATGATTATTGTGAGAGGTATGAGTACGATGAACAAGGTTGCATCAATGACCCCGCCTGTGATCCAGATTATGAGGATGACAACGAATATGATGACTGTGAAGACAGTGAGAGTGGAGGGGGCAATGGGGGTGTTCCAAATTCACAAGACCATGACCAAGATGGCATGAATAACGATGTCGATCCCGATGACGACAATGATGGAGTGAATGATTCAGAGGATGAATTTCCGTTTGACGCAAGTGAATCCACTGACTTTGATGGCGATGGAATTGGAGACAATGCTGATATTGACGATGATAATGACGGCTACAATGACAGCATCGATGTATATCCATTCGATTCTACTGAATGGTCCAACTTCGATGGAGATTCATTAGGTGACAATGCTGACAAAGATGACGACAATGATGGATATCTAGATGTTGAAGATGAATTCCCATTCAACAAAAATGAGTGGAGTGATTTTGACGGTGATGGCTTAGGAGATAACCAAGATAATGATGATGACAATGATGGAGTAATTGATGAACAAGATGATTGCCCTTTCAACCAATATGAATATATTGACACAGATGGTGATGGAATTTGCGATAATTCTGATCCCGATGATGATAATGATGACATACCAGATTCTCAAGATGATGATAATTCCACAAATGTTGATTCGCCTCCAGATTTTGATAGAGATGGAACTCCTGATTCAGAAGATGATGATGACGACAATGATGGAGTCCCAGATGACTTAGACAAATTTCCATATGATTCCAGTGAATGGAACA
>PBHQ01000047.1 GCA_002719475.1 Methanobacteriota archaeon
GGAAGAGGAGAACCATCAATGTCGCCATTAGTCCAACACCGAGAACTACCCATGTCGAGAGTTTGGTACGATATTGACGAATAGTGAATTCAGCCAAAGCAGATGCTTTGCGGTCGATTCCTGCAAATTTAGAATCCTTAGCAGACATCAGGACTCTCCTCCTGTCAAATATTGCAGAATCGATTCCAGATTATCGTCAGGGTTTTCGATACCGGTTACTCTTACTCCGCTCTTTTTGATGAGAGAAGGTAACTTTGCATGCATCTTACCCAAATCTCTAGTCTTGATTGTCAGGTTCTCTGAACTCTCGAATTGTAATCCAAATACTTGTTCTTCAGAAACGAGATGGGACGAAATTTCGCGAGGGTCTTCACAGGTCAATCGAATCGAATGTGGGTGCTCGTCAAGCATTGAACGAATGGCGTGCAAATTTCCAAGCGCCAACAATTTACCGCGATGCAAGATTACTATCTGTTCGGTTATTCTTTCAATCTCTTGTAGGATGTGGCTACTGACCAGCACGGTTCTACCTTGGGCTCCAAGTTCGCGAATGACATTCATGATGGTGGTTCTAGCAAGAGGGTCACACCCCTGTAGAGGTTCATCGAGAACGATTAATTCAGGATCATTCACCAAAGCGTGTGCGATTTTTATTCTCTGTCTCATACCTTTGCTGTACTTGCCGATGCGTTTGTTCATCGCATCGCTCATGCCTACGAATTCAATAACCCTCTCAGATTCCTTGACTGATTCTTCTCGAGTCATTCCATGCAGTCTTGCCATAGTAGAAACGAATTCGAGACCAGTCATCCAGTCGTACATTTTCTCGGATTCCGAGACGTAGCCGATGCGTCCGAAAGGCGAGGTGCTTTGCCAAGGATCTATTCCAAACAATCTAACTGTTCCTTGGCTAGGTTTTAGTTTTCCAGTCAAGAGTTTGAACAGGGTTGATTTTCCAGCCCCATTCATTCCTAGAATCCCTGTGACTCCTCCACTGATCGCGATACTTACATCGTTCAAACCTACAATGGAACCATACCATTTGCTGACGTGGTCCAAAAGAATGGTAGGGGCACCTGCAGACACAGTATCGACTGATTGAGGTTGTCCTCCGCGTTGACTCATATCGGGTATCATTCTCTAGTCACCTCCATCGAAGATACCCTTGAGGTCAAAATGTAGAGGGAGATAGCGTTGATGACTAATACCGCAAATAGGCTCCAAGTCCATGGGTGGCTGTAGTCGGAAGAGAGTCCGAGCATCGCTTGACCAATATGGGCAACATTGTCATAGGGTGAAATCAGATAGATGACGCTGCGGTCGAAAAGATTCCAGATTAAGAAAGCCAACAATTTGCTGCCGAGAATAATGGCTAGAAATGCGATGGCGGGAAAGAATCTGCCTTGGCTGACACTGGAAAGTGCCAACCCAATACTGGTGTAGGTGAATACTAGAATTAACCCTGCCAAAGCAGCCCCCAAGAATAATGGAAACGTATCGAGCAACCATGACCATCCCTCGCCGCGTAACAGAATGTCGCCTAGGTAGTAAAGCGCTAGAGTTCCAACAATAATCAGTGTCAGAACCAATGCGACGGTAAGAAATTTCATCGCCACGTAATCCCTTCTTTCAATGGGTCTTGAGAAGTAGATTGCACTAGTTCCATGTCTTCTGTCCTCAGAAATCATTCCTCCGATGAGCAAAGCAGCAATTAATGGGAAACATATTGCATTGCGCGGGAAAAAGCCCAATACGTGTCCGTACAGATTACCCCTACTAACTCCAAACATGCGGTACAGGTCTGTGTCTCCGAATATCGTNCCCAACAAGGCTAGTCCCAAATCGCTCATCGCTGCTAGGAGACAACCAAACAAAGCGAGTTTCATCCAGATGCTCCAAGGCCTATGCCCTTTCTTGACGAAGCCAAGCAAATGATGTCTCAGGATAGACCAGTTTCGCATCCAACGAGGATTCAATTCTCCTCTCCAAGGCCGGTATGAATTATCGAATATTGTGCCTGCAACAACTCCGGATTGTGCTACTTGGGCAGTCAGTTCCTCATCGCCATCCCCTGAACCGTAAGCCGCTTCCATGCGTGAAGTTCCAGACACCGCCTGACCTTCTTCCCCAAGAAATTCAGCATCCACTTCCGTGCTCAAATGCTCACCTCCTCCGGAGCGTCAANCTTGCGTCCACTGGGAGTGTTGCTCAACAGATCCTTTGAACTCTTGACTTCGTAACCCAACCTTTCCATGATTACGATAAATAGGTCTTCAAGACTTGGTTCGTGATCGTGCATTCTACGAATTTGGCAAGAAGTTGCATCAGCAGATTCAATGATTTGGTCATACGTTGTTTCATCCTCTCTAATNACTCGTAATACCCTGCCAGTTCTTCTGACTTTGAGCCCTGCTGTTGCGAGGTGTTCTTCCAGNCGGCTGGCTCCGCCCCANGCGTGAATCTCTACTTCTCTGTCAATCGCTTTGAGGTCCTCAATTTTACCTTGGGCGATTAATTTGCCCTTGTGCAACATGACTATTCTTTCGCAGACCTTTTCTACATCATCCATTAAATGGCTAGCCATCAAAAGACTGCGTCCACCTTCGTTGACAATCTGTGATACNGTATTCAGCATGAATTGTCTAGCTTGAGCATCCAATCCATTGGTTGGCTCATCCGCAATCAGAAGTTCAGGGTCATGAATAATTGAAGTTGCAAGTTTAGCAGCTTGTGCCATCCCTGTTGAGAAGGTGCCCACTTCTCGGTATCTTTGGTCTCTCAACCCAACGTATTCCAATACTTCATGCGCTCTTTGTGTGGCAACTTTGGGGTTCATTCCAAGCAATTCCCCGGAATATGNAACTTGATGTATGGCTGCAAGATCTGGGTTTAGNCAATCGTATTCTGGCATGTAACCAATTCTCTTGCGGATTTCTTCTCCTTCAGTTCTTATGTCATAGCCCAGTACTTTGCCTTCTCCTTCTGTGGCGGTAATCAATCCTAACAGAGATTTGATCAAAGTCGACTTACCTGCTCCATTTGGTCCTAACAGTCCGGTTGCACCTTTCTGCACTTTGAGGTCCATGGAATCTAATGCGATATGTGGACCATATGCCTTGATGAGACCATTGGTCTGAATCACAGGTTCCACTCAACCACCGCAAACCTTCGGCTTTCAAGACGGTCTTTGTAATGGTCGGCCACAAGTGCGCATTGAACACCTAGTCGATACCGTTTCGAACCTTTACTGCTATTCCTTTTCGCAGNCGCTGCATGCCACTAATTGTGCTCATTGCTTTTCCATGCCCAACCAATNTNCCATCTTCATCNACAACCAAACAATACATNCCGTTTCTCAACCAACCATCTNCCGCTTTGATGAATCCATGGAACACATTTCTNCCCTGCTTGACAAAGGGTACAGCATCACTATCGATAACCACNNAAGGAGGNCCTTGGTGNNTTNNNGAATTACTTTCAAATCTACTTGGGATTTCTACTTCGCGTAAAGAATGCAACCAACTTGCACCCTTGGCGGTAAGGCTAATTCCTCCATCTGTCAAACGCGGTGATGCTACATGNCGGCCATCCTTCAGCATGATATTCTTCACGCGACCTGTATTGCTGTGGACGAATTCACATCCATCCAGTTCNACTGCCGCAATTCCAGGTTCTAGATCTGCGAAAAATGCTAGTTTAGCAATGGCTTGTTCTTGTTCAAGTAGATACTTCCCCTTGCTTATGTGTTCAGTATCCAATTCCTTCAGTTCAGGAAAAACCGCAATCAANTTTTCTGCTACTTTCTCTTTTTTGCTGATATCCAAGAAGTGCACTTCTTCTGTTTGAAAGTTCATCGAATGNAGTTCTTTCAGGCATTTTTCTATCTCAGGCTTTTGTTTGTGCAGCCCAGAATCTTCCAAGATATGGGCAAAGGGATTCAGGTCCTCCAAAGACCAGGGTAGGAGTCCCATCGGAGTGTGTATGAAGATCTCAAGGTCCTCAATCGATATNCGTAGAGATGACACTTTGTCGCCAACAATATCCCTCCAAGGGCCACNTCTTCCGTAGAGGATCAGGGCTCTGCGACTACGTGTAGCAGGTCGCCANCTTTGCTGTAGCCTCAATATTGGAGAGGTTATGTCCGGCCTCTTCGACTCTTGCTTTCCAAACCACTTGAGTCCACCATTCTTCTGTAAGGGAGNTGCTTCCAACAACCATTCGCTTGCTTTACTCCANTCTGTATTNTCAGTCAGTGCTTTCATAATCCAATCATATGCTTCCTTCAATGCAGGATGCTGGTGGCTNCGCATCTGAACTAATTCCCAAATCGTTCCATCCCTAACTGCTTGACGACAACGATCTAACTCAGCAATGCTGACATCTAGATTATGCCTTGCCAACAGTCTGCACCTATCATCATCGTCAAGTTCTCGAACCTCTTGTGGAGTAATTCCAAATAGAGTCGGTGAAGTGACCGGCCAATGTTCCAAATCTTGCAACTTTACAGTTCCCCACGGAGTTAGTAATCTATCATCACGGGCAAACAATGCATATGCTGCAGAATCGAACAGGTCTGCNCCCAGTGCAACAGCCATCGGGAATANCATGGGATGTCCGCACCCGAACAGGTGAACAGGTCTCTCTATGGGNAGTTCAGGAATTGCNGATAGNATNACTTTNCATAANTCGACATAGTTTTGNTGNTCCATGATTGGAACGATCCCTCCGATTGGATGAACCGTAAAATCATGTTTTGCCATCTCTTTTGCTGACTTTCTACGAAGGTCCCAATAAAGGCCACCTTGAACGGGGCCATTCAACATCATCTCGCCTGATACACGTATGGAAGCAGGGGCGCGGTCGCTTGTATCATCTACCGCTTTCTCAACTTGAGTTCTGTTCATATCAGGTCTAGTGAATACGTCCAGCATTGTTGCGATATCTACACCGATATCTTTCTGAAATTCGACAATTTCCTCAACCCCAACTTCTACATCACCATATACATACGATTGGAAGGTTCCTGAGTCACAAACAATTACACCTGGATAGTTAATTAGTTGATGAACGCCATTATCTCTAGCCTTTTTGTTCAATTCTTCATGTTTCCAAATGATATATGAATTGGTTATCAAGCCCTCAANCCCCCACCNTTGCCACATCTCTTTTGGCTCGATAGTCATGATGTTTGGGTTGATTACTGGAAGAAGTGCGGGAGTATGTAAGGGCCCGTGTGCAGTATGCAATCTTCCTAACCTTGCACGTCCACAATCATGCAGAATCTCAAACCGTCCAAGGTCCTGCTCGCGACAAGATTGAGGGTCTTTTTTTGGCTCCTGCGACATGTTGTTCGATGGCTCCGGCGGGGCTTTACTTCAATGTCGCTTCGGTTGCTTATTTTGCCGAAAAACAGGTTTTGGTAATTCACTTGCTTACAAAATATCATGCATCTTATGAATGCATTTGTTTTCGTGCGGTTCATGCGTGAGGTAAGGCTTCGCTATTCGGCTGCTTCCATCTACAATTCTGACCTAGCAATTATTCTTGAGTTAGTGGATAGAATCACCCTTGTTGCAACTCTCTATCAGGAGGGTCATGGGGAGTGGATAAGACAGGTCTACGATATTGTACTAAAGGATGGTAAGAAGATAGAAGACATCAACGATATACCCTTCATTGAATTAGAGAAGCATTTCCAGAGCACTCAGGTTAATGGAAACCTGATTCACACAGTCATGGCCAAGAATCATCATCCATTGGGCAAGGTTGGAAATCCGATAGACGATGCAGTCATCATGCCGGAATCAGAGATTTCTACACAGGGTGCGACTCTATTGATTCGAGGCGCACCTTCAGGTGTTCATGCCATGGTGGAGGGATTCCGCAAGTGGGGGGTGCCTTCGCGGATTTCAGTTGCTGAAAACACATCTGAACAGATAGATGAAGTAGCGGAATCGGTGAGTTCACATCAGGCTAATGTGTTCATTACAGCATACGATTCAGGATACTACAACTCTCCGCGAGGCATCAGTCTAGTTGACTTGTCTAGGAAAATGGGCATCTCACGTTCGACGGTAGCAGGACATCTTAGAACGGTTGAGAGAGTGATGGCCGAAATGATGGTGGAACGTCTCAAAGATTCGTTCTAATCATTCATCGACTCTACGAATTCTACATCCCCATGAGCAAGTATGAATTCACGTCCTAATTCGTCAAAACTGTCCAACAGGGTTGAACTGAAGCGCACTCTAGAGATTTCAGGATCTTCTTCCAAGTCGTTCTTAACTCCCGAAAGCGTTCCTGGTGCAGCGCCACATGAAAGACAAGCACCGGTAAGGTCCAGAACTAAATCAAGTCCTGTGTCAGTTTTTTCGAGACTTGTCAAGGCGAGGCCCCCTCCATGACCTTGCAGAGCAGCCGCTACCGCACCAAGTCTTACGAAACATGCGAGCAGAAATTCCTCTTCCTCTTCGATTAAGTCATACAAGGAGGTGGCACGCAATTGCATACGTCGCTTGATTGGCAACATCTCTGCTAATCTTTTCTCGGCTTCGGCATTGATTGATTCCGCTGCTTGAGTGCGATACCGCTCGACCAAATCATCGTTGCCCATGGTGCATCGTACAGACCCCTCCATTTGAACGAATGCCTGTTTTTTCATCGAATCTGTCGTTAAATTCACGCCACATTGAACATACACACCTTGATGAAGGATGTGCCGGCCCGTAGGGCCGGTTGTCTTCATGAGTTCACCGCTGTTGAAGATCGAAAACCTTCATGTCGAAGTCGATGGCAATTCGATCATCAAAGGTCTTTCATTAGAAATCAATAGGGGCGAGGTTCATGCAATCATGGGAAGGAATGGGGCTGGGAAGTCCACCTTGGCATATGTATTGATGGGCCATCCTTCGTATGTCATATCTAATGGTAGCATCCTTTACCAAGGAGTTCCTTTGGAAGAGATGGAAGTTTGGGAGCGCGCAAGAGCAGGGATGTTCCTGTCATTCCAATACCCTCAGGCAGTTCCAGGAGTTCAAGTTGGAACATTCTTGCGAAAGTCGGTACAATCAGTTCGCGCCGATGATGCACCATCAAACAAAGAGTTGAGAACGCAGATGAAAGATGTGATGGAATTGTTGGGTATCGACCGGTCTTTCTTGGCTAGATATGTGAACGACGGTTTTTCTGGTGGTGAGAAAAAGAGGTTGGAAGTGATGCAGTTGTTGTTACTCAAACCCCATTTGGCAATCCTTGACGAAACAGATTCAGGATTGGACATAGATTCACTTCGTACGGTTGCGGCAGGAATCAACAGCGTGGCAGAAGATTCCGGCTGCTTGGTTATCACACATTATCAAAGGTTGTTGGATTATATCGCGCCCACCAAAGTTCACGTCATGATCGATGGGACAATCGTTAAGGTGGGTGGACCCGAATTAGCGCAAGAAGTTGAATCAAGAGGATATGATTGGTTACAGCCTGAGGCAGAGTGAGGGATTAACATGAAGGATGAAGCGAGAGATGCAGTTGGCGATTATCGCTACGGGTTCCATGATCCTGAGAATGCAACTATCAGATTTGATTCAGGCTTGAATGAAGAAGTAGTGCGTAAAATCAGCGAAATCAAGGAAGAGCCGGAGTGGATGACCGAAATGCGCGTCAAAGCATTCCATCATTTCCAGGAGCGAGAAATGCCTAGATGGGGGAATACAGAGGTGCTTGAGGGAATTGATTTCGACAGTATTTGCTATTACTTGAAATCAAGTGATGGAACCGAGAAGGAGTGGGAAGATGTCCCAGAGGATATCAAGCGAACTTTCGATAGGTTAGGTATTCCAGAGGCAGAACAGAAATGGTTGGGTGGAGTTACTGCACAATATGAATCCGAAGCAGTATACCATAGTATCAGAGAGGACCTTGAGGAACAAGGAGTAATTTTTCTTGACATGGATAGTGGTTTGAAAGAACATGAAGAGATTGTTAAGAAGTATTTCGGTACTGTTGTTCCATACAGCGACAACAAGTTCTCTGCACTCAATACCGCAGTTTGGTCTGGCGGTTCATTTCTAGTGATTCCTGAGGGAGTACATGTTGAAATGCCAGTTCAAGCTTATTTTAGAATCAATGCGAAGAACATGGGTCAATTTGAACGCACCTTAATCATCGCTAAACCGGGAAGTAGTATTCACTATGTCGAAGGTTGTACTGCTCCGACCTATTCAAGCGAATCTTTGCATTCTGCAGTTGTTGAATTGATTGCTGAAGAGGGTTCGTATATCCGTTATTCAACCGTTCAGAATTGGTCATCTAATGTTTACAATCTAGTGACCAAGAGAGGAGTTGCACACCGCAATGCCAACATCGAATGGGTAGATGGAAACTTAGGTTCTAAATTGACAATGAAATATCCCGCAGTTATTCTCAAGGGCGAAGGTGCTCATGCAGAGGTTATCTCAGTGGCTTATGCTGGCGAGGGACAGCACCAAGATGCTGGAAGTAAGGTGCATCATTTAGCCAGTAATACCACAAGTAGAATCCTTTCAAAATCGATTTCTAAAAATGGTGGGCGTTCGTCTTACCGCGGGATGGTTCAAGTTTCCCCGAAGGCTAAAGGCTGCAAGGTGAACGTAGTTTGCGATGCTTTGCTATTGGACAAAGATAGTCGTTCTGACACATATCCTACCATGGAGGTTGCTAACAGTTCTTGTCATGTGGAACATGAGGCCAGTGTGTCAAAGGTTTCAGGTGACCAGTTGTTCTATCTAATGACTAGAGGGCACACTGAAGAGGAGGCCTTGGGAATGATTGTCAATGGCTTCTTTGAGCCCTTCACAAGGGAATTGCCGATGGAATATGCGGTGGAATTGAATCGTCTTCTAGAGATGGAGATGGAAGGAAGCATCGGTTGAGGTGGTGCTTGGATGACAACCACCGAAGTTGAGAAGTACCGTTCTATTCCAATTCCTCGGCGTTCCATTCATTCTTGGAGATATACCCCTTGGAGAAAGGTGCATCCAACTGGAGATGTGGATGAAATTCCTACAGATGTAGTGCCGGCTTCAGTTTCTATTTCCATGTTTGATGGCACTGATATTCCTGAAGGAATCAGCCTGAAGAGTTATGATTTCAGTGATAAAGAATGGCAAGACTCGGCCGACATCGCAGAAGCATTTCACCGGGCTATATGTCCAGAGTATTGGGAGATCAGTATTGACGAAGGTTTGGTTTTGTCTTCGCCTTTGTTGATTGAAGTCAAGGCAGGAGGGCACGTTGCTGCAACACACGTATCTGTGGAAGTAGGTGCCTTTGCTGAAGTAGAGGCACTTTGGAGTATTAAAGGAGAAGCCTCTTGGTTTGGTTTCAGAAGATATGGAGAAATTGCTGCAGGTGCGCACTATTGTGAAGCAATGGAGCAAGCATTGAGTCCCTCCACCATCTTGTTGCGAGGTGAACATTGGTCTTTGGCAAAGGACGCCAACATGTATTGTGGATTGTTATCTCTTGGAGGTTCCTTGGTACGCTCGCACCTTCGATCCAATATCGAACAAGGTTCCAGCATCAAGAAGATGATTGCTTCGCATGGCAAAGGTCAGAGGGTGGATAATCATCATCTCGAAGTAGAACACCCTGTTGGAAACAACAACAGCGAGGTCGTCCTCCACAGTGCCTGTGACGATAAGAGTAGAAGTATCTCCACGGGGATGTTGACAATCGCCAAGGGCGCTGATGGCTCCGATGCCTCTCAGATATTCAAAAACTTGCTACTTTCTTCGGGGGCTAAAGCAGAGTCGATTCCCGAACTTGAGGTCTTGGCAGATGATGTTAGTGCTGCGCATGGTGCGGCTAGTGCTCCAATAGATCTAGAGCAGATGTTCTACCTACAGAGTAGAGGTTTGGAGTTGCGGGAGGCTGAACATCTTGTAATCGAAGGATTCCTTATCGATGCGATGCAGGGTCTTGGTTCATCTAGTATAATCGATTGGCTGAGAACCAGACTAACCATTCATCTAGACTGTGCATTACTTGACTGATGATTCAGTACAAGCGATGATTAAGGCCGGCCTTCCGCGGGTAAATGATGGCATGGACTCCTGAGCGCTGGCCTACTCCATCTCAGCTGGATGTCGGCGCAGCAAGAATTGATTTCCCAATTCTCGCTAGAACCTTGCCATCTGGTAAGCCATTGGTCTATCTTGACAATTCAGCAACGACCCAAAAACCGCAGCAGGTTATTGTTGCAATGTCACAATATTATGAGAATTCAAACAGCAATGTGCACAGGGCAGCCCACACTCTTGCTGCAGAAGCAACCCAATCCTATGAGGATGCAAGAGAAAAGTTGAGGCATTGGTTTTCGGCACAAAAATCCAGAGTGGTTTTCACTTCAGGTACTACAGAGGCCATTAATTTGGTTGCCCATTCATGGGGTAGGGCAAATCTCCAACGCGGGGATGTGGTCGTACTAACTGAGATGGAACACCATGCTGATATTGTTCCTTGGCAGATGTTGGCAGAAGAAAGAGGAGTTGAATTGCGTTGGGTCCCCTTCGATTTAGAGACTTTTGAACTGGATATGGGAGCATTCGATGTGGCAGTAGAAGGAGCGAGTTTGGTTGGTGTTGTTCATACCTCAAATGTGTTAGGAGTTCGTAATCCAATCGAACAGATGGTGGAATCAGCCCATGCTGCAGGTGCTAGAATTCTAATCGATGCTGCACAGGCAGCGCCACACGATCGTCTGGGTTTTGATGAATTAGGGGCTGATTTCCTTGCTATTTCAGCACATAAGATGGGCGGCCCAACTGCAATAGGGGCCTTGTTGATAGCGGAGGAGGCATTCACTGAGATGCAACCATTCATGGGAGGAGGGGATATGATTAGAGAGGTTCATTTCGATCATTCCACATTTCAGGAGAATGAACATCGTTTCGAAGCGGGCACTCCACGTATAGCAGAAGCAATTGGTTGGGGCGCTGCTTTGGATTGGCTTGCACAATGGGATACTGATAGCATTCACAGCCATTCGTTATCTTTAGCGAGATTTGTCGCCGAAGAAATACGTGCCATTCCAGGAATGAGAGTGTTTGGTAGACAGGCGGAAGGAGACGGTGCAGTGGTTTCGTTTCTCCATGATAGCATTCATGCAAATGATTTCGGAATGATGCTTGATGCGAAGGGTTTCGCTGTACGTACAGGACATCATTGTGCTCAACCACTCTTGCGTCGTTTCGATATAGCAGCAACCAACAGGGCTTCATTCTGGTTGTACAATAACGAGCAGGAAGCACAGGATTTCGTGAATGCGGTCAAGGATATTTGTCAGCGCTTTGCTTGAGGTGAATTGATGTCCCAAGATGAGAATACAATTTCTGGGGATTGGCCTTCTGCCTTGGTAGAGATAATTGAGGATTTTACTCAGGCTTTTGATGCCAGTGAACGTTATGAGATGTTGTATGAGATGGCGGAATCAGTCGACGAATTACCTACTTCTGAATGGACTGAAGTAACTAGAGTTCACGGTTGCCAATCAGAAGCACATGTGCGTGGAGAGTTGAATTCTGAAGGAACCTTCCATTTGAGAGGTAGCGCCGATTCGCGAATAGTTCAGGGATTGATTGCAATTACTGCAACGGCATTGGAAGGATTGAGTATCGATGAAGTAGTTTCATTTTCACCGGCCTTTGTCGAGGAGATGGGTCTAGCCAATGCACTTTCTCCAAGTAGGGCCAATGGCTTTCTGAATATGTTCAAGAAGGTGCAGAGTGAAGCAGCATTACTGGAGGGATGAAGATGGCCGATGCGGAACAGGTCAAACAGGCATTACAGAGTGTTGTAGACCCAGAACTGGATATTTCAATAGTTGATCTTGGTCTAGTCTATGAAGTCAGATTTGAGGATAAAGAAGGAAATTTGCATGCCGAGGTGGACATGACGCTCACTTCTCCTGGTTGCCCCGCTGCGGCTGAGATAATGGCGGCAGCTCATCGAGCAGCACTATCAACTGAGGGCGTGGATAGCGTGCATATCAATCTGGTTTGGTCTCCAAGATGGGATCCAAAGACTCACGCTAGTGAAGACGCGCTCATGGAAATGGGTATTTGGTGAGAGTCATCAGTATCGGTAATGCTCGGGTTTGTATGGGCCCTCGATTGGAGTGCTGATGTATTCCGCTTGTTCTTCAGTCATGGTTGTCAACTTACAGCCAATCTTCTCTAGATGAAGTCGTGCTACTTCTTCATCAAGGTGCTTAGGTAGAATGTATACCTGATTTTCATAGACATCCTTGTTTTTCCACAAATCAATTTGAGCCAAAGTTTGGTTGGTGAAACTGTTGGACATGACAAAGCTTGGGTGCCCGGTAGCGCATCCTAGATTCACCAATCTACCCGATGCTAGAAGGAAGATGCTATTGCCATTAGGGAATGTGAATTTGTCGACTTGGTCCTTGATGTTCAGTTTGTCAACATCTTCTCTAGATTCTAGAGCGTCAACTTGAATTTCATTATCAAAGTGCCCAATGTTACAAACTATTGCTTGATCCTTCATTGCTTCCATGTGCTCAACGCGAATAACGTCCTTGTTTCCAGTTGTAGTGACGTAGATGTCAGCAGTTCCGAGAGAATCTTCAACAGTCTGAACTTCAAAACCTTCCATCGCAGCCTGTAGGGCGCAGATTGGGTCAATTTCTGTCACCACAACCTTGGCGCCCATGGCCTTGAGGGCTTGTGCTGAACCCTTGCCTACATCTCCATATCCGCAGACTACAGCGGTTTTACCCGCAATCATGACATCAGTAGCTCGCTTGATTCCATCGATTAGAGATTCTCTGCAACCGTATAGATTGTCGAATTTCGACTTGGTCACTGAGTCGTTGACGTTGATTGCTGGGAATAATAGTGAGTTCGACTTGACCCATTGATACAAGCGATGAACTCCAGTAGTAGTCTCTTCCGAAACCCCTTTGCATTGTTCCACCACTTTAGTCCAATAGTTAGGTCGCTCTGTGTGAACCCTCTTCAAAACGTCCTTGATGCACTGTTCTTCATGATTAGAAGTGGGTTCGTTTACCCAATCACTACCTTGTTCAAGTTGGTACCCCTTGTGAATCAATAGAGTCACATCACCACCATCGTCGACTATCAATTGAGGCCCTTCTTCAAGGCCATGATCCAATGCCCTGAAGGTGCAGTCCCAATATTCCTCCAATGTTTCTCCTTTCCAAGCGAAAACTGGTACGCCACTTGCTGCTATTGCTGCTGCAGCGTGATCTTGAGTCGAGAATATGTTGCAACTAGCCCACCTTACAGAAGCTCCTAATTCCACAAGAGTTTCGATGAGAACCGCAGTTTGAATAGTCATATGGAGAGAGCCTGTGACTCTTACTCCAGCCAATGGTTTCTCGGCAGAATATTTCTCACGTACCGACATCAATCCTGGCATCTCTTGCTCCGCAATGTCAATCTCCTTACGTCCCCAATCTGCCAAAGACATGTCCGCTACCATGTAGTCCATGTTGTCGCCCTCCGCCTTCTCCTTCATCAGCATATGTTTCAACTCACCCATTGCGTAGAATTTCAATACGCGAATCATCTATGGCTTCCCAACTGAACCCACCATCCTCTTCAGGAGTTCTTCCAAAGTGACCTCCCGCTGCAGTTCTTCTGAAAATAGGTCGCAATAAGCCCAGTTCGGAAATGATTGCCGCAGGACGGAAGTCAAAGGCCTTAGAGACCCTAGCGCTGATTTCATCTTCAGAAATCGTACCAGTTCCAAATGAGTCTACTCTGACACTAACTGGTTCTGCAACGCCGATGGCATAAGCCAATTGAATCTCGCAGCGCTTAGCCAATCCTGAAGCAACTACGTGTTTTGCAGCCCATCGCGAAGCATATGCAGCGGAACGATCCACCTTGCTCGGGTCTTTACCACTGAATGCACCTCCACCATGACGGCCCATGCCGCCGTAGGTGTCAACGATGATTTTCCGTCCAGTAAGTCCGGCATCAGCGTGAGGCCCGCCCTTCTCAAAACGACCAGTTCCATTGACGATGATATTGGTCTTTGAATCCAGGAGTTCTGCTGGGATCACCTTGTTGATGATTTTCTCAGTGACTTGTTGTTGGATGTACTTCTGCTCTTCAGTTTCATCTCCATCAAACATGCCCCTAAGGTCATCGTGTTGGATTGCGATGACCACAGTTTCTGCCCTTGTAGGTACGCCTTCATCTGCGTACTCAATTGTGACTTGACTCTTGGCGTCTGGTCTTGCCCAATTCAATGTGCCATCGAGTCCAGCAGCGCTCAATGCAAGTGTCAATTGTTGCGACAATAATGCCGGTAGAGGCATATAATGTCCTTTCAGAGAATCCCACGCTTCACTTTCATCGGTTGCAAAGCCAAACATTAGGCCTTGGTCGCCAGCGCCTTGAGCACTGAACATTCCTTCTCCTTCGGTCACTCCTTGTGAAATATCTCCTGATTGTTGACTAACCAAAACTTGCACCTTGCAACTGTTGTGATCATTAGCAGCCATGCCATAATCATGATTTGTATATCCAATCTCAGCAGCAGTCTTTCTTGCGATTCCTTCATAATCGATTCGATGGTCAACATTTATTGTAATTTCTCCACCTAGAACAATGTGTGAACCATCGTCCATTCCTTTGACAAATGTCTCCAAAGCAACTCTTGCTCTAGGGTCTGCTTTAATGCACGCATCAAGTATCGCGTCTGAGATGTTGTCACATACTTTGTCAGGGTGTCCTGCTGCTACCGATTCTGAAGTGAAGAGATATCCTGAGGTCATCGAGTTGGCGACTTTGTTCCACCTTTTCAATGACTCGGCTTGATACTTAGTTCTGTTAGTTTGCAGACGGGGATGGGTGCATCAATATACATCGTTTATTCAATGCATTTATTGGTATTTTTCTGTGATTTACAGGTGATGAAGTATACTATAAGAGTTCAAGATTTCCTTGTAATTATTGTCAATAGGTCTCCATCCTTCAGGAGATGGTCGAGGCCAACTCGTTGCCAATCGAATTTAGCTGAAGGGCCCTTGACTCTTGCAAATCTGAATTTGCGAACAAAGTCTCGGTGTAGACTGTTGCATACTTCCTGAACGGTGCTGGTGTCTTTGACGATAAGTGGTTCAACCATGTCGGCTTCTTGCCCTTGCGGTTTGAGGAATACTCTCATGAATCCAAGATTGTCGTAGATGAAATCTTTCAAATCTTCCAATCCAGTTCCTTTGAATGCGGAAATACGCATCAGCGGCCAGCCTTGCGGCAATGAGTTTTCAGCGCCTGTGATTTCATCTTCAGTTGCGATATCGATCTTGTTTATTGCAACCACGGCTTTGGAATAGATGCGATTTCCTGCCAGCACATCGACGATTTGGTCTGCTGTAACATCAACTCTGAGAGTGACGATTGCAGAAGTATAACCGAAGTCTCGAATGATATCTCCAATCTGCTCATCTGTGAGGTGCGTCTGCTCAACGGTACTTCTGACATCTATTCCACCACGTTCGGTTCTAGAGATGAATACGGCAGGTTTGGCCTGATTCAATCGCATACCAGCGAGTTCTAGTTCCCTGTGTAGTACTCTGAAATGTGCATCTTGAAAGGGGTCGACGATGTACAGAACCATATCGGAAGAACGGATGACATTGAGAATTTCTCTACCCCTTCCTTTGCCATCCGCAGCACCTTTGATTAATCCCGGAAGGTCGAGAATCTGAATCTTAGCACCTCGATGTTCCATTACTCCTGGTATACAAGTCAGGGTGGTGAATGCGTATCCTGCGGTTTCTGATTTTGCATCGGTCACTTGTGAGATGAGAGTCGACTTACCTACTGAGGGAAATCCCACGAGTGCGACGCTTGCGTCTCCACTTTTCTTGACTTCAAACCCTTTTCCTCCTCCACTAGCCTTAGCATGGGCCTGTGCTTTTTCGCGAGTAATTTTGAGTTTGGCAATCTTTGCTTTGAGGCGCCCGATATGGTGTTCAGTGGCTTTATTCTTCTGAGTCTTATCAATCTCCGCCTGAATGGCTTTGATCTGCTCTTCGATGGTCGCCATACAGAACCCTCAGCCGCCTCGGGTCAGAGGATGCACTTGAAGGCTGTCGCCTTTTTCGGTGGCCCGTGAAGAATCCTGAATTGGCAAATCATGCCTCGGTTTTATTGATGAAAGCGAGCCCGAACTAGAGGTGGTGAAAATTATTTTCAGGGCAGTTCCATCCACTATGTCTACAAAGGCCTTATCCGATGAGGTGAAACATGAAACGGTGCTCGCCCGCTCATGGGCATTGACATGGTTCTGAATCTAGTCGCCCGAGAGGGATTAAGTGAAATGCTGCAGATGCAGGTCAGCAACTTGATTTCCGCCCTTGAGTCCAATAGTTTGTCTCGGGTTGCTGCTGACTCAAGGCTTGAACGACCATTCGATATCGATGTCTCTGCTGAATTGTTGGATTGGTTTGATGAGAATGCGGTTGACAAAGATACCTCGCTTCATTCGTCTCTACAAGGGATCGCATCTTCCGATGCGTGTGATTGTCTACTTCTCTGTACGCAATGGGCAAGTCTTGGTCATTGGGAAGTCTGGGAAGGCCGTTCTTTCATTTATCTAGAAACATTGATCGAAAGGAACGTAGATGATGTGAACGAATTGTATTCGAGCCAAGTTTGGAGGGATGCTAGTTCAGCCGTATTCAAATTAAATGAAAACGAATACTCTGAAGCTGTAATTCTAGATTGGATGCGTAGGAGGGAGGAATTGGAAGCCACGTTGGATGAGAATGCCGACCCACATATCTTGCCAACCATGGATGCTCATCAACGAAGTTCTCGTCTTTTACACTACGCCCTTGTTACGGGACAGCAAGAAGGAGTCTTCCTTTTGTTGGGGAGGGAGCACATGAGCGCTGACAAGTGGGGTCTTGAAGAGTCCAACCTTGCGCATATCCTTGCTCATGGTCTATGATCATTCAACCAGACCAGTGAGACTTCCAATCTTTCATGAGTAGGATGTACTTCCACGATGGCTACTGGTGCATTGACTATCTCCGATAGTTCTTCAGCCAAATCCACCGGCATTTCGATTCTTTCATTATCAAGGTCAATGCGTAACCAATCGGAAGAAATTCCCGTTACCTCAATGAGTTCTTGTTGATCATTCTCACACAATGTTTGGGAGGAAAACAGTGCTCCAAACATGATGGTATCATCTTCTGTAAGTTGTTCATGTGGCGCCAATGTCTGGCCAGCTCGACGTCTGAAGCGTGCCCTCAGTTGTCCAGCATCTTTGTATGAAGCGGTGCAAAATTTCAGATGATAGCCATATTTTTCTCTCATCGAACTATCGATAGGATCAGGAAGCCCATGTTCCGCGGCTTCGACTCTATTCTTGAGTTGAATCGCCAACTCCCTCGAACCTTCTGCTCCAGCAGTCATCTCAGAAGATAGATTGAATCCTCTTAGTTCCATTTCTGTCTGATTTCCAGTTGTTATTTCCAGCTCGTTGAGATTCAGAAAGGTGATTTCGGTGCGCCGTAGTTCTTCCAACAACTCAAACAATCTTTCTTCCTCATCCGGATCAGCTGGTAACTCTATTCCTACCTCTATACCTACTACTTCACAGGCCTTGATGATTCCAAGGTACTTGGTCAATTCAAGATTCAACAGGTGAAATCGAATTTCATCTAGGCCTGCTTCAGCAAAATCACTTGCTTGATGTTCAGGGAATGGTATGCTGGTGTACATGTGAATGTGATGTGCTTCTCCAAATTCCTGCTTTAATCTGCGAATTGCCTCAATGCTTTGCTCGCGAGCCATCAGTGGGTCACCTCCAGTGATTCCAGTACCGGTTGCATTCATTGCCCGAGCCTCTTCAATGACCTCGTCTAGGCTAGTACACGGACGTTCATTGGCAAACATGACATCCACTTCTCTACGATTTTCAGATAATGGGCAATAATCGCACATCCAATGGCAATGACCAGTGACGAAGAGTACCAATTTGCTACCTTTTTGACATTGAACACAACCTACGGCCTCGTTTTCTTCGGGCGAATCAACTGCAGAAGCAATCTTCAGACGCATCAGTTCACCACCCCTTCATTTGCACGTTTCAACAACCATCGGTGGAATCTCAAATCTTCGGTAAGTTCCGGGTGAAAGGTCAACGCCATCCTGTTGCCTTTTGTCAATCCAACCACTTCCTCATTGAGATATGCAACGGCCTGTTCTTCGTTTGATACAAACCTTGGGGCTCGAATGAAAACTCCAGGGTAGTCGCCAATTTCACCGTCCAATTCTACACTCAATGCCGCTTGAAATGAATCAACTTGCCTGCCAAATGAATTGCGTGATATCTCGGCATTCAGAAATGGTTCCCTACCCTCTCCCGGTTGGCAAAGCAGAATCGCACCAGCGCAAGTACCCATGACTGGCGATTCTGGATTACTTTCGATCCATTGGAATATGCCTTCAAGCAGACCTCTGTACTTACTTGCTAAGCGCATAGTTGTTGATTCACCACCGGGTAGTACCAGCGCATTTAGATTGGTTATGTCGTGAGAATTTCTCAATTCGACTATATCTACATCCAGTGCCATTTCTTTGGCGGCTGTATCTATGGCACTTGCATGTTCTTCTCTAGCACCTTGTAGCATTGCAATGCCGATGCGAAGCACCATGTTGCGGCGCAGACGCTGTACAACATCAATCCTCTTGTTCATAGATGGGTGTATTCAAGGACTTGATTGACAAGCGCAGCATCATGGCAGGGTACCTTGAGGATGGAGTCTGTTTCTTGGTTCCCGGCCCTGTGCGAATGAATGATTCAGTTCTCTCAGCCATGTCGAAACCTGTGATGACGGCTAGGGGCCCAGAGTTCCGAGATGTCATGGCAGAATTGAACAGTCTGCTGAGAATAGCCTTCAATCTATCACCTTCTATTGCACAAAGAGGTGAGGAGTCATGGGCTGGTGAAGATGGATACAGGGTCATCGTAGTTTCAGGAAGTGGAACTGCAGCAACTGAAATGGCGATTGCAAACCGTTTTTCCCAGCATGACAAGGTATTGGTTCCGAGCAACGGAAAGTTCGGTGAAAGAGTCGCAGAGATTACCTCACGCTATTGTGATTGTACTCATTTGCGATATGATTGGGGTAAAGCATTCGACTTGAATGAGGTGGGAGAACAACTGCAATCGGGAGATTTCGAGGCATTGATTATTTGCCACAATGAAACCAGTACAGGTATTACTCAAGATGCAGAAGCATTGTCTGAACTGTGCAAGAAACACAATGTTTCCTTCTTGTTAGATGCTATAACCAGTGTTGGTGGCATACCGGTTCATCCTGAGAAATGGGGGGCAGAAGCAGTGGTGGTCGGCGCTCAGAAATGCACCGCTGGTCCTTCTGGAATTGCAGCTCTTGCGGTTAGCGAGGAATGGGTCGCACAGGTCGATAGTCGAAGGAAACAAGGTTCGGCTAATCCAACCTACTATCTCGATGCTGTTGCAGCGCTGAAAAAAGGCCATGATGATCAGACTCCTTGGACACCTGCGGTCAATCTGTGCATGGGTTGGTCGGCTTCGTTGCGAACTCTTGCTGAGGAAGGGTTACAAGAGAGGTGGAAGAGATGCCGAGATTTAGCCGAGGGCGTTCGTTCTCTCTTTGCAAGTCTTGGTTTCCAATTCTTGGCAGATGAGAATCAAAGGTCGAATACAGTGACTGCGTTAATGTATCCAGATGGAATCGATGAAACTTGGCGAAGTAGACTTCAAAGCGATTATCAGACTTTTGTTATTGGGGCACAAGACCACCTGAAGGGCAAGATGTTCCGAATCGGTTCGATGGGGGAGACCAGCAAGGAAGAGATGATTGAAGGGTGTCGCCGTATGCTGACTTGTTTCAGAGAATCAGGGCTATCTATCTCCGAAGAGATAGATGTACTGGGATTCTTCCAGGGGTGATGAAATGGAGATGATACCATCCGCGCCAAGCAAGAAACCCGTTCCTGCAATCATAGTCTTAGGACGCTTCCAACCATTGCACCGTGGTCACGCATCACTCTTGCGCGCAGCAGTAGAATTCCGCAACACTAGTCATCCCAATATGAAACTCAGAATAATGCTAGGCTCCTCAAATGTTGAACGATCCCCTGAGAACCCTTGGGATTGGCAAGAAAGAGAAGAGATGGTGCAATCTTGGTTGGCTAATGAGGGGATTTCAAATCATGAGATATCGGCAGTTCCAGATATTGGAGATGCTCAAAGATGGGTAGAACATGCCAGTAATTGGCATGGAGATGCGGGGATAATTGCTACTTCCAATGAAGATACAGCTCGACTATATTCACAAGCAGGTTGGCAGGTAGAGTTGATTCCTTTGTTGGATAGGGAAGATTTGCAGGGTTGGCGAGTTAGAGAGACAATGAAGATGGTATCAACCATAGGTGACGAAGCAGCGATTCGCAGTATACTTAGAGAATCTTTAGAGGAAGTGGTTGTCGATTGGTTGTTGGCTGATTCAGCAAGAATCAGGAGGTTGGCATTTTTGGGGCCTTCAGTAGAGAGAGTTGGATAAATCTAGGAAGTCACAACCACCTTTGCTGCCCTCAAGAGTTTCTCTTTGAACATGTACCCTTCTTCGATTACATCGATGATTTTGCCCGTAGGATTATCATCGTCTGCAGGAATAGTTGTCAATGCTTCGTGAAGATTTGGATCGAACTCCTTACCTTTACAGTCGAGAGATTTGACACCAACTCCTTCTAATTCAGACCAGATTCGGTCTCGCATCAAGGTTAGTCCTTCTACAACGGAAGCATTCTGTTCAACCATGTCTTCGGGAATGGCCTTCAAAGCTCGGTCTACATCATCTAGTACAGAGAGGAATCTTCTGGACAGGTTCATGCTTGAATATTGAATCAACTCTGATTTTTCCTTGGCCATGCGACGCTGAATATTCTGAATCTCGGCATCGCGGTATGATATCTCTTTCTCAGCCGCTTCCGCTTTGGCCTCGGCTAGGGCCAGTAATTCTTCCATTGTAGGCTCTGGAACTTCTTCCACCTCCTCTTCGGAAGCAATTTCCACCTCTTCATCAGTCGGTGCAGTGTCCTCTTCCTGCTCTGACATTGGTCCCTCGTACAGGGCCTCTTTCTTCAATTTCACCATGGTTCCCTATGGTCGAATGGTTCAATAGAGGTGGGCAATGAGCCCGCGTTGCCATCTGATACTGGCTACCTCCTTTCGCGGTGGTATGCCAATACTCGGACGGGTCCCCGGAGGGGGAGTGATTGGAGAAAAACAAGGAAGAATTACCTGTTATCGCATTGGACGGAGCAAACATCGCTTGTGCATTCATGGGGCATGATGTCCCTGGAGATGCAGTTGGCATTGTGAAGGCCTATCGCCACTTTGCAGATTTAGGGCACGAAGTAGTTGCTTTTGTCAAACAATTCAGGATGAATGAGAAGAATCCTAAGCAGATGCTCAGGAACCTCGATGATTTGTATAAGGGAATTCCGAAAAAGTCGATGGCGGTTGTTCCAGCGCGTTCAGATGACGATTCGTTTTTCATCGATTATTGTATCAAGAATTCTGCAGTATTGATTACTCAGGATGGATTGAAGGACCATGAGAATAGACTACAGGGTAAAGAAAAGGACGCGTTCATGAAATGGCGTGCTACGCATCGTTGCGAATACATGTTTGCAATGGATCAGTTCATGCCCAATCCTAATTTCAAGATGCCTAATCCTCCTGCCCAAAAAGGTTCAAAGAAGGAGAAGTCTGCAAACAGTAGCCAAACTAGAAAATCGAAAAAGAGGTCTGAAGATGATTTCAAGCAGGTTTTGGCCAAGAACATGGAATCTCAATTCCAGGTCCATTCATTGGGTACGGATCTTGTCGGATGGTGTAATTCAGAATGGAAGACTTCATTCTCATCCAGTAAGGAGATTCGCAAGCATGTGGGCCTCCCCTCATCACCCTCGATGACTAAAATTTTGGAACGATTGTTCAAGGACGAGGTCATTTTTTCGGGTAAAGGTCAGAATGTTCGGTGCACTTACACCCCTGCAAATCCTGTTGGTGGCAACCACAAAGGTTGGTTATTGCAACAAATGGATGATTGGATTCGTTTATCCGGATTAGGAAATAAATTCAGCCAACGAACTGGGGGCCGCAAACCAAAACTCGTTCTCAAGGAGATGGGGGCTTCGGGTAAGAACATGGAAGAGATGCTGAAGAGTCTGTACGGTAAAGGAAATCTAGAGTTCAGAGGCCAGAATGAACTCAAAGAAGTGCGAAGAATAAAGCGAAAGGTCAAGAGTTCCAAAGCCGGTAACTCAACTAAGAAAATGGAGGAAGGCGAGGCCATGATACATGTTTTGCAGATTATTGGATTACCAGATAATTGGAAGGCGCCCAATCTGCTGGATCGCCTAATTAGTCTATTCAAGGGCAAATCACAGTTCAGCGGACAAATGAATTATGCGAAAATTGGCCAAGAATTCCTTGAACGCACGGAGCACAAGTTAACCGCGGTATTTCGTGAACAGCAAGACTTGGTTAACCGCATTAATTCCTCTGGAATGGGTTTGAAGGCCAGTTTTGACGGCAACTCTTTGGTTGTAAAATCGTGAAAATAGTGATACATTCGTATGCCAATTGTGGGGCATCTGCACAATTGAAGCAAATTGGCCTCCAAATACCTAATTTCAGCCCTTTCGAGGGCTGAACATTTGCGCGCCTTTCAGAGAACTCTGGCTGCTGGAGCTTGCATCTGGAATGAGGTCATGCCCATTTCTTGGTAGAGTTTTGGCATTTCTCCATTCTTAGAATATAGGTACAGGGCGGAAACCGCCACTTGTTCAGCCGCACCACTCCACGCGATTAGAATAGCTCCAGCAACTCCTCCAACAATCAGTCCAACCCACCACATTTGTGGGACTGCAACTATTATTCCAATTGATACAATAAATATTGGAATAGCGAACAAAAACGTGATCAGGCCTATTCCCAGTCCTGAAGTGACGTTCTCTCCCCAGGTTTTGAAGAACATTTCTTTACTCGATTTCATACTCTCTCTGATGCTCTTTCCTTCTATGACCATGTGTGGAATCATGAAGAAAGTCATCATCCACCAAATTGTTGCACCGATTATGTTCAATATCATTGCTACCGCTTGAGCGCCACCATGTTTAGAATCTCTAGCAGCCTGATTAAGCATTTTCAGAAGTAATCCAACAGTTCCAGCGATGATGCCCCAGATAACTATGAGATGAAAATTCTTCATTGCTGCAGAAACACCGTCCATGAACTTGGGGTCTCCACCTGTCAAGCGGATATGTGAATTGGCGATTATTGCACTATTCCAGAATGTTACTACGATACTTATTCCCATATATCCGCAGAAGACAAAACCCATGTATGCCGGACTCATTTGGCCGTTTTCCGCACGGGTCCACGGCTGATTCAAGAATTCTGGAGCGGCCATGGCAACCATGACTCCAAGACTGAAAATCCCACTTAGGGCCATATAGACCAGCAGTTCAGGATCTTTCTTTACCACAGACATGCTCAATTTACTCATTTTCCAGCCGCGACCAATCGTATCGAAGAAGCCCATGCTAAAGCCGGTGAAGCATTCAGTTTTCAGTCATTTGCTATCACTCACTGAAAATTTGTCATCTTTCTGATTGACAAATGCTAAACAATAGAGCATGGAGTTTGCCTCATGCCAGAGGTTAGTGTACCCATTGACCCAGATGGCAAAATCCCTGTTGCTAAACTAGACAGCAAATTGGAATTGGTTCTATTTGAAGACTCAACAATTGCTGAAATCAGGGGTGAAAAATCAGATTCTGTAGACAATTCACCGTATAGTTTCCTGTATCTTGAAGCCACTCAGGTTGCAGACCCTGTCATAGAAAGATATTCTTCAAGTTCTGAGAGAATTGTGAATAGTTATCTAGTATTGAATCTGATTTTCTTACCAGCCTCACTTTTTCTCATGGTTTACTGTTATTGGAATTTAGTTGATCCATTGGATTTAGGGATTGTAAAATCCCTTTCCACCATTCCATATTGGGAGAACTTATTTACAGTGATATTGCTTATCGTGTTGATTTACTCCCCAGAAATTTTTGTCGGATATCTATGCAGTAGCGATTACGAGAGAATTAGAATCAATCATCGTAGTAAATCATCACCTTACAATTTGGAGGGAAAGGTTTCTCTAAGTTCTGATTTGTTAATCGTACTCAAAGCTTTGATTTTACTTTGCATATTTGCTTATACCGATGAAGGATTCAAAGGAGGGCCTCTTTCGATAGGAATTGTTGTTTTGATTATTTATGGCGTTTACCTATTGGATAAGATTTTCAGAAAAGTTTCTGCAAAAAATACTTCTGTTGACTTGTTATCAGTTGAGGACTTTCACTCAAGACTGATGGAGATACGCTTAGAGAAACTATCCCAAAGATCGACCCCAATAGAAGAATTAGTGGCCATAGGGGAGAATGCTGAGATTGAATTCAAATCTTCATTTTGGACCATTAACGACCCAGACCATGAGAAGGTAGGGCAACGCGAGAAGAACTTGCAAGAAAGAATCGTCAAAGAGGTAGCAGGTTTCTTGAATACAGAAGGTGGAGTTCTATTGATAGGTATTCATGATAAAGATGAGAGTTGTACTGGCATTCAGCAAGATTTAGTTCATTCTGAATCTAGTGTATCCGATACCGATCGCCTAGCATTACACATCAATAATCTGTTGATGAATGAGTTATCTCCAATGCCTTCTCAAATGTGGAAAATCACCTTTCCTAATTACAAGAACAAGGTCATCTGCAGAATCGATATTGATAAATCAACTAGTCCCATTCTTGCACGTCTAAAAAGCAAAGATGGCAAAAAGGCTGATCACAAACACTTCTACAGGAGAATTGGTAGCATGACTGAGGAGCCCTCGCAGGAAACAGGATATGCATATGTTGCTAAGCACTTTGCTCAGCCCTGATTATTGTTCAGTTATTTGCGATGATTTCTTTGAATAATCTGCCACTTTCTCTCATCGTTCTTTCTTGGGTGTCATAATCAACGCTGAAGAGTCCGAATCGCAATTTGTACCCCTCGGCCCATTCGAAATTGTCCATCAATGACCAATGATGGTATGAGCAAATATCATATCCTTCGCTTATCGCTTGAGAGAGAACCAATAGGTGTCGTCGCAAGTGTTCTGGTCGAAGAGAATCCCTTTCGTCAGCGACTCCATTTTCGGTAATTTCAATCGGCACTTTGAGGGTGGCAATCATTTCGATAGCGCGATGCAAACCCTCTGCATACATTGGGTAGCCGAATTCAGTCATAATCTGGTGCTTCCTCTTTGGAAGATCTACCTCGATGGTTCTAGGCATGAAAGGGCTGGCAAGGACATGAGTGTAATAGTTCAGGCCGATAAAATCAACCGAGCCTTTGGCGTATTCAATTCGACGACCTAACATCCGTCCGCGTATAATGGAAGAAATCCAGATTTCATTCCAAAGATGATTCAATACTTTGGCAGTAATCCAATGTATGAGGTTCCAGCGCCGCAGTGGGTCGAACAAGGTGACATTCTTAGCTAAACCAATTCGTGTATCTGGACGACGTGATTTGAGTGAACGGTAGGCTAAAGCATGTGCAGACATCATGTTGCGCATAACTCTGAGAGTCTTGCGAATTGATTTCCTTCCCGGAGGAAACAGACCCATGAAGTAGCCCATGATAGAGAATACCTCTGGCTCATTGATTGTGCACCAATCCTTTACTCGGTCACTCAAAACATCAAAGATGCGCTCGCAATAATTGACCCAGTGTTCTAGGTTCTCTTTCTTGCTGAATCCCCCCAGTTCCTCAAACCATATGGGGTGGGTGAAATGATGTAGTGTGACCATTGGTTTGATTCCTCTTTGTAGCAAGTCATCCACCATCTCTGAGTAGGTGGATACAACCTCCTCGTTCCATTCACCTCGTTCGGGCTCGATTCTACTCCATTCGATTGAGAAACGATAACTGTCTACTCCTAACTCACTCAGGAGATTGAAATCTTCGCGCCAGCGTTGCCAATGTTCACAGGCCTTTGCACTCTTCTCGATACCAGTTCTTTCTTCGAAGGATGACCAATTGTTGGTGTTGTTTCCTTCAATCTGGTGTGCTGCAGTTGCGCTTCCCCAATTGAAGTTGGATGGGAATTTTAGTTCTTTAAGGTCTATTTGCTGCCACGTTGAATGCGGTTCAGGATTGCGCCAAGACAGGTAGATGATGATGAGTACGTAGCTGGCCAAAGAGGCTAGCCCCCAGACCCACCAGTCCATGCTTTGGCATGGGATGTGGCTGTTATCGTTAACGGAAAATCTCAATATTGAAACATGTCAAACCGTAGCGAGTTTCAAGACCCGTCCCAGCACCCCGGCAAACATGGGACTGGGCCAGCGCCTCGGTGTTGACGTCACGGTCTTCAAGCAGAAACAGACATGGCAAGCATTTGGAATCAGCATAGTTCTGTTCTCCATAATTGCCTGGTCTGCGCTGACTATATTCGACTCGGCGTACAAGGGATTCGGAACCAGTGATGAAGCGGAGTTGGCTGTTGATTTCGTAGTTCAGACAACCAATCGCAGCGGTATTGATGAACTGCATACAAACGATACAGGTGTGTTCAGACTTTCAGATCATCTTGGTAAGGTGGTGCTCATAGATTTCATGGCAATATCCTGTACAGGTTGCGAGTGGGTAACTCAACACCTAAAGGATGAGTTACCAAGTTGGGAGGCGATAGATGGTCACGATGTTGTGGTTATCAGCATAGGTGTATTTTACGAGGGCAAAGGAACTTACACTGAGAGCCTCGAGGAGTTGAATGATTGCTTTGGAGATAATGATACTGCGAATGACAATGCTTCCACTTGTCATTTCACCCCTTGGACTTTAGCGACAGGTAACTTAGAGGCTGCAATTCTTGATGAAGATGGTTCGCTCGATGGTGAACGGGATGACCTTCTGAAACACTATTCAGTTGTTCAGCCACCTGTGGTCTATGTCATTGATCATGAGGGATATCCAGTAGCTAAGGAAGTAGGTGGTGCTTCGAACAAGGATTGGAGCGAGTTTGATGCCAAGGTGGTCAAGGCGATTAAAGGCGAGGCAGATGATGACAGATTTGGAATCGAGGCATTACAGGTCGGTATGGGTCCAGTCTTCGTTTTGGGTCTCTTCGTTGGAGTTCTAGTCTACTTCTCACCTTGCGCTTTCCCAGTATTGCCTTCATACATCTCATACTATCTGAATCTTGGATTGCGTGAAGAAGAGATGCGCGAGTCTGGCAAACTCAGGGGTAAAATGCCGAGTAGTCTCACTATCGGGTTGTTAGCTGGATTGGGGATGTTGACTTTCTTCCTATTCATTGGAGGAGCGATTGTTGTTCTAGACCGTTTCATCAATTTCGCTTCTGTGTTTCTTTACATTGCTTATTTCGTCGCTATATTGTTGGCAGTTCTTGGAATGTTCATGTTGATGGGAGGAACTGCCAAATTGATGGGATTCGTTCAGAAGTTAGTAGATCGTTGGTCTACCTCTGAATCAGATGAGACCTTCACGCCAAGGAGAAACATGTACCTGTATGGGGTGGGATATGCAGCAGCATCCATCGATTGTACTGCTGCAGCGGTTTTGCCTTTCGTTGCCTATACCACGTTGGCTGGAGACGGAGCCACAATGGCCGGCTTAGCCGGACTGATGCTTTCGGTAGTACTGTTGATGACCCTAGTAACAATGATGGTTGGATTGGGTCGAACCATGTTCATTGATTTCCTGCGTAGGGCGACGGGCATGATCAAGATGGTTGGAGCATGGATGATGACTTTCGCTGGAATCGGTCTTCTGTATTATCTATCTGCGGCAGGTCTTCAATTGGCTTGAACATCTTCAAAATGAGTTTCTGCCTCCTCGCTTTCACACCACGCAAGAGCAGGCTTGAGCATCAACCACCATGCGGCTAGTCCTGCGGCGATACCGGTTACTAAATCAAACACGAAATGTTGCTTAGTAGTCAAGATTGAGATTGCCAAACCTGTCCAGGCCATCCAAAGAGAAATCTTCCAGAAACGTGA
>PBHQ01000048.1 GCA_002719475.1 Methanobacteriota archaeon
AGTGCCGCTATTTCCGACATCTTGCCATTCGCCATCGTCAATTTTGATTTCATAATAATCAATGCCACTGCCTCCAGAATCGCTGGCTCCACTAGATATCCCTGATACTGAAACGGTATTCGAGTCCACCCAACCAGTCGATGAAGCGCTGGGAGTTCCTACACTCGGGCCAGTGCGATCGATTCCCATGTGTAGCGTCTCAGAGGCAGAGAGTCCTGAATCATCGAATACGCTCAGTCGAGGGCTCCATTTTCCTTCTTGTAAGTCCCCATTGGTCCAGTTCCAAGTGTAGGCAAGACTTCCAGGGCCATCATTTGTCGGACTACCTGGGCCGGGTACATTAGACAGGCTTGCGTAAGATAGGTCATCGTCATCTGCCGACCAATTGAAAATCAAAGTTCCATTTGCTGGCGTCTTTGTCCATGCCCTATTGCTTGGGGACGAGCCATCTCCAACTACAACATCAGCCAGAGTGAAAGCTGTAATCACTGGTACTTGGTTACTAATGGTGAAGTTCTCAGTACTGAACAGAGCGGTATTTTCTCCATCACTATCAACCCCTGATGCGCGTAATCTGTATGTTCCATTGTCTAGGTTGGTTGTATCCCAGTAATATGTCCAAGGACTTCCGCCTGTAAGGGTAGTAAGGCTGGACCAAGAATTGCCATCGAACAGTTCTATTGTAAGGCTCGTCAGAGTTGCACTTCCTGATGTAGAGAATTGAAGTGTATAGGTTCCAACAATTGAATCTCCGGTATCAGGGCCATTACTGAATGAGATTGTGACATCACTGTCTCGCGCTCCAGTAGCTTGTGCAGGTATCGGCAAAATGGATGTGACAAGTAGCATCGCGAGAATCATGCTGAGATAGTGACGACGCATGCTAACAGAGAGTACACGGCGCGCCTCGGCCTTGAATCCTTGCCAAGTCGAGAAGTCGCCTATGGCGACCTCTGAGGTGTATGTGGAGCGGCAGGGTTCAAGTGCCACCCAGCAAGTGAACGGTACAATGGGTCGCCGCACGTCAGCATGCGCTGTCATGATTCCCGTCCTTTTGTTGCTCGTTTCAACGGCAAGTTTGATCTCTGTAAAGGCAGAGTCTAGCGGCGGCATCAATGCCTCATCTTCGAGTATCGGATTGGTACCTAGTGAACCAAAAATGGGCAATTCTGTAGAGATTCGCTTGACTTTGGAAAATAGTAACGCCTTTGATGCAAATAATGTAGAATATCGCTTCTACAAAGATGGAATATCAGCCTCGTCAAAATTCTGGGAGAATATTGTGAACATTCCAGCAGGAGAAACGACTGAAGTTTCAGCAACTTGGAGTGCCCTTACCGAAGGAGAACACCAAGTTTGGGTAGAGATTGAATATGGTGGAGATGCGCCAGCCTCTTTCTTCAAATCGTTCACAGTAAGCGGCTTAGCTAACCTTCAGGTGGCGAGCTCCAGTATAAGTCCGGAATCTGGAATCAGAGAGGGAGACAACGTCGATGTCAACGTCGAGATTGAGAATTCTGGAACTGTAGCCTCATCTTCCAGTACCTTGTTTATCGGTATCGAGGGCTTGCCTTCACTAGACCAGAATCTTGCTGTTGCAGCCCTCAATGCTTCGGAATCAGTTTGGGTGAATACTTCCTTCGTTGCTCCAGTTAGTGGAGATCATACCATCGTCATACTTCCAGATGTGAATGGTGAAGTCGAAGAAGTCGTAGAAAATGGTAAGGAGATTCGCGAGACCTTGACAGTTGATCCAGAACCGGATTACCTGCATTCTGGAGACCTTACCGTATCTACTCCTGAGAATTCTATACGTGGAGATTGGGAAGTTAGTGGGGTTGTCATGCGTAAGCATGCTAGTGGGAGTAATGATGTAGCCCTTGGCTTCAGTTTCCCTGAACATACCGGTTCCCCTATTGTTATTCAACCAATTACTGTAACCTTATCTGGGAATACAGATGAAGTCACTCAGTCATGGAATACCAATCTCTCTTGGGAGACTATCCAGGGCCTTGGAGAAGGACAGCATCTCTTGCAGGTCACCATCGATCCAAGTTCCTTGCTCGAACAAGCGGTCACCAGCAATGATATCGCCAATGTAATCATTGAGGTAAGACCTGTACCCAATGTCTTCCTTGACCAGTACGCTATACCATCTTCGACAAGTGTTGAGGCTGGAGCCGATGTTGAATGGCGCGTTTCGATATTGAATACTGGGGATATACCAGTATCAGGTGGCCTTAATGTCGAATGGGAGGGAAGTACGACATACTACGAAATCAATGAGATAGCTGCTGGAGCATCGTACATCTGGACTGAAACTTTGGCAACATTGTCCACGGGTGCTCATCAAGCAACCTTCCGAGCAACTTGGCAAGCAGCAGAAGGATCCTATGACTCCGATGAAGCGGATAGCGTTGCTACAGGAAGTATTGAGGCCAAGACCACATTGAATATGCAATTCTCGATGTCGACTGTTGAACTAGTTGGTAGCAACGGACTACCGGCCACCCCACCATTAGACCCTGGTGTCTATACTCTGAGTATTCAATTGACTTCATCGGGATTGGGCGAGACCGTCCTAATCTGTGAAGATGTAACTGGAGGTGTAAGCAAGACCTTGTTCACTCAGGATGTCAATATCTCACAAAGAGGAGACAAGGTTGATCACGAATGTGTCTTCGACACCGAGGACCGTTCTTCGGTCATCATCAATATCCGTAGTTCTGACAACACGGTCATCACAGTTCCCTTCAACAAGGGATACAATGTTGATTTAGCACAAGGTGAAGGATTTGAAGAGAATGCAAATACCACTGGTACGGTGCTATTGTTTGGATTCGCTGCTTTACTTCTCATTGGCGTATTGGTAGCAGCGGTAATATTGACGCGCCGAGTCTTTGGGGAAGTTGAGAGGGACATCTACGAATATTGTCCAGCCTGTGAAGGCGAGATAGAGGGCTATGAGGACAAGTGTCCGCATTGTGATTTCAACCTCAAACGAGCCCGCAGAAGATTCCACGACTGTGTAGATTGTGGCGAAAACATTCCAAGTTTGCTTGAGAACTGCCCATATTGTGGTTCTGTTCAAGACCTACGCAGTCAATTCCAAGCTAGAGAGCGAAAGCAGATGATCGCATTACCTGAAGAGACAGAGGAGCCTGTTGAGGAAGAAGAAGATGAGGATGAGATTGTTGCAGGCACTGAGGACTTTGACAGCATGGCTGGAGAATTTGGCTATGATGAGGATGGTCTTGAGAGCGAATGGGACGAGAGCCTGCAAGAAGCGGAAACTGAGATTGATGAGATGTTGGAACGACAGGCTGCTGTTACAGAAATTGAAGGTCAAACTGAGGATGAAGAAGGGCCGGTCGCTGCTGTGCCGAACATCTCAACTCCTGAATCGATGATGTCTGGAGTAGACCTTGATGAAATGTTGGGCGACAAGAAAGAACGTAGGCACTTGGTTGACGCTGGAGATGATGGGCAAGTCCTTGATGCGAGCGATGCAGAAATCAGAGGTGACTTGTTCGAAATCACCGGAGAGTCAGGAGTATTGCCTGGCGAGGATGTAATTATCGGAATGGGTGTGCAGGATCACCGTCTAGTAGGAAATGAACTGCCTGAAGAAGCGATGGACTTCTCCTTCGAGGATGATGGTTTGGAACCTGCTCTAGAAAAGCGTAGGCGAATCGCTTCTCGACGCAAGGAACAGAGTGAAGCAAAACAAGATACTGCTGAACAGGTTGGCGAGTGTGGTGCTTGTGGAGCTGACATTGCAGTTGATGCAGATGAATGCCCTACTTGCGGCGCTCGCTTTGCATGAATAAGGCCTGTCTGCACTCATAGGGTTCGTCATCACCCGAAGGCTCGGCTGACCCTCTTTGCTTCATTCAGGCGGGATTGCCAGTAGCACTTCATTCAAGAAGCCTGTGAAGAAATCCACTTCAACGCGGCTTTGATACGGGATGTGCGTCTCGCGATTGTCGATGGGAAGGGCACTCTTGTCGCTTTCAGCAGTAATTCTGCTGTTCATTTCAAGCACCCTTGCAGGGTGTCTTTCGTTAGTTCCAGCGCGTGAAATGATGGAGTCTCTACGCGATAAGCCGCAGATTGAAATGACCGAAGACAAGGTGAATATCAGCCATGTTTTCGATTCTCTCGATATCTCA
Source organism: Methanobacteriota archaeon (assembly GCA_002719475.1). The sequence goes on from PBHQ01000048.1 coordinate 4,173, forward strand.
CAGACCCTTTCGCCTTATACTGCAGATAGAATCATCGAAATGAATGCCAGCGCCAATGAAATGCAGATATACTTCCGCGCCACCATGCCCACCAGTGGTTTCACCAGCGATATCTCCAATTCAATAAGATATGTCGATGCTAGATTGCTCAGACCAGATGGCAGTGTATATTGGGAAACTCATGTGACCGCATCAAAATCTCCAGTGGATAATTTTGCGGAGGGGCCTTTCGATGAGGGTGAATGGAAACTAGAAGTCGAAGCTAGAGGCATCGGAATCGATGTTGGTGGAGTTGCTGTAAAGGATGATTTCGTGGTAATTGTGACCGTTCGTAGGGAATGTGTCATTTTCCCGACTGAAGATATTTGTGTCATTGAATGATGTTTAGTGCCCTTATTTTGGCCGTGAAAACAAACAGCGGTTCAAATAGGCAAATCTCCTGAGAGGTACATGCAGTGCAATATCGGAGAGAAGGGTAGAGAAGTCCGCATGAAAGGTGGAATCGCTACCATTCTGGGAGCGATTTTTGTATCGATATTGACCTTTACAGGCGCCCTTAGCGGTGCAATTGGATGGTTTGCAGCGATCTCGATGTTCTTTGGTGGTGCCTTTGCAGTTTTTGAGGCCCGTAAGGGATGGTGCATTATCAGGGCCATGGGAATCAAGACGCCATTGTGAGGTATTTGATTCCAAAAATGCGCTAGAATAGCTTTGATTGCCCATTTTCGCTGATTTAGATTTCATGGCTTTCAACAGCACTTCATATACTAAAGAGGTTGCACGCAACTCATGGTCGACATGAACAACGTCATCTATGTGTTGAGCGGTATTCTCATCGTTCTTTCGTTGCAGTTAGTCATTCGTAATCTCCGCAAGAGAAAGTACCGATCTGAGAACATCTGGCATGTTCCAAGTTTGCCTTCCAAGTCAAGGCGAAGCAAGCGCAAGGCTAGGATGCCTGCACAACCACAGGTTCCGCCACCTGCTTACATGTTCAGGCAACGCTGAAATCATTGGAAATCACTGGTTGTTAGCAGCATCCGGTGATTGTGGGGTAATCAGCACATTATCTCCGGTTCTTTCAATCAGAGGTAGTTCAGCAGTTGACAATGAAGGCAGTACATGGATAGTGCAAGCATTTCCACAAGCAGGTGCGAGGTAATCTTCGCCTTGTTCAGATAGAATGAATCTGATACCGTGTCCTGCTGGAAGAATTGCATCGATGCCTTGGAATTCCATCATCATCGTGACCTGTTGACCAGGAACTACCGTTTGTGGCTCAGAACCACCCGCATGATATCGAATATCCATCGTGGCGTGCCCGAGGCGCAATCCCGTCTCGGCATCTTGCATTTCAACGAATATTTGGCCTCCATCAAAGGTTGGAACTGTAATCAAATGGATGGTAGCTAAGCCTGCGATGTGAAGTGGCTCCATTTCATTTAGAGCAGAACATTCGATGGTAATTGTTTGTCCTCCACCTACCACTGGGGCGCCTCCTCCTGTAAACACGCCATCATATTCACAATCAGAAAGATCGATTGCATGTCTTTCGACATCGTGGGGAGGCCAAGTCTCTTCGATTCTCCACTGCCCATCATTGCGCTGAATTTGAGCGTTTAATTCGGGTTTGGGACCGATCCCTTTGAGGTAGTATTCGTACCATTCAAACAAGTCCTGGGCCCAATCCCAGCGAGTCATGTTGTGGATGGCTTCCCCGCCATATCCACTATCCTGATTGTTGTGTTTAGTCCACTGATCAGGATAATTGTGTTCCCATTGCCCGAGGATTCCTCTGACTTCGAAGCCTGCGTCGATGTAGTCCTGATACCAATTGTAACCGATTGGGCCACTGAATACTTGGTGAGGATCGACATTCCAGTCTTGCATACCTTGTACCCAGTACACTGAACCATTCCAATTCTCGAAGGCTTTGTCGATATGACTGCGTTCTTCGTAATAATTCTCCATGTATGGGTCAAGTTCTCCCATTCCGTAGGTCACAGGTCCAGCGAACAGACCTTCTACAATATCTGGACAGACATTGTCCAAGTCGTCTTCGTTGTAATCGACCGTACTGGAGAAATAATTCATGTGCATGACTTGAGATCTGGCTTCTGCACTTCCATTCTTGTACAGTAATGGATGTAATGCAGTAGTTCCGGAAATAGGTACGATGGTTTTGAGGTATTCACTTCCAAGAGCAGCAGCTTCCCATTGTGTCGCCCCTTCGTAGGATTTTCCATATAGGCCAACATGTCCATTGCTCCAGTTCTGAGAGCCCAGCCATTCAACTGCGTGGTGAATGCCAAGACCTTCTCCAGCACCTCTGTAATCGAAGCAGCCGCTGGAAAGTTCGGTGCCAAAGACCGCTACTTGTGCAAAGGCATAGCCGTGAGGTATGAAATTCTCATAGATGAATTCACCACGGCCTGCTCCAACGATTCCAGTATGTCCGGATTCGTCACCGGGCTGGCCGTATGAGAAATAGGGGCTTATGACAGCGATGACAGGAACCTTCTCTCCTTGTTCGGTGTTGCTCGGTAGCCAATATGAGAGATGTACTTCCGACTCTGCAGGGCCGGTTTCCCATATCGAACTTGTATCGACCGTAATGTAGGCCTCTTGGACTTCCAAAGCATGGTGCGGTCCATCCTCAAGGACACGAGCAAAGGAATGTGTCATATTCCATTCTAGTTGGTGCCTATCCCAGATACTTGGGTAAATGATTGACTCCTCAATCACTTCATGCTTGGTATGATTGACGATACAGCCTGCAAGGGAACATGAAAGGACGATGAGCACCAAAGACATCGCCAGTTGTCGCTTCCCCATAGTGAGTGCGAGTAGATGGACAGTCATGAATGGTGCGCCGAATTGTTGTCCTGTAATTTACAGTGATTCGTTGTAAGAAATCATTGTCAACCGAGTTGAATGCTTTTCGACCGATGAGTTCAGGGTGCTTCATGAGCGGAATCTTACAGGGCATTAGGGTACTCGACCTTTCACGTATTCTAGCGGGTCCTTATACAGCGCAAATGTTGTCAGATCTCGGCGCAGAAGTGACCAAGGTTGAGGCGCCTTGGGGCGATGATACGCGCGGTTGGGGTCCTCCTTTCACAACAGATTTTGATGGTCAACGAGTTGCAGCCTACTTCTTGTGCTGCAATCGTGGTAAGTCGATTCTACAAATGAACTTGAAAGAAGAAAAGGAACGATTACTCAAGATGATTGAGGAAGTAGACGTTGTCATCGAGAACTTCAGACCTGGTACCTTAGAGAGGTTGCTTGGTAATTTGCCAAAGGATACCATCATCTGTTCGATATCAGGTTATGGTGCATCAGGACCGCGCCGAGATGAACCAGGATATGACCTCGCTCTACAGGCTCGTAGTGGCATCATGAGTATTACAGGGGGTGCAGATGGTCCGCCTGCAAAGGTAGGCGTCGCTTGGATTGACATTATCACAGGACTGTATGCTGGAAACGCCATCCTTGCCGCTTTGCTTGATTACGAAAGAACAGGTCGAATTCGACACATCGATATCAGCCTCTGGGATTGTGCGATTGCATCGCTCGCCAACCAAGCACAGAATGTTCTTGCCAGTGGACAAGACCCAGTGCGAATGGGCTCTGCACACCCTAACCTCGTTCCATATCGCGCCTTCGAGGCATTGGATGGTTGGTTCGTGGTAGCGATTGGTTCAGATCCACAATGGCAGGAATTTTGCAGCATTGCGAAAATCAAATCTCAAGATGAGTGGAAGAATAATGCAGGAAGAATTGCACATCGAAATGAGATTGAAGCAAAGGTTCAGCAATGGGTAGGAGGGCACAGTAGGGGAGAACTTGAAGAGATGCTTGCTGGCATTCCTTGTGCTCCAATCAATACAGTTTCCGAAGCCTTGAACGATGCTCAGAGCCAAGCGAGAGGTGCCCTATTGAATGAAGGCGGAGTGACGACATTAGCCAGTCCATTGCGTTTCATGGATGTTCAAGATAGAGCCTGATCACCGAGCAAATTTACGCGCCGTGCTGCTTCAACAACATCACCATCTTCCCACCAATCGACAGCGATGAAGGTTGGCCTTTTGCCATGTTGTTCCATACATTCAATCGCTCGGTCAACCATGAAATCCACATCATTGGCTTCAGCAGAACGAGTGGGGTCTGATAGACCAGCCTGATTTTTCAGCCAATTGTTCATGTGAAAAACAACCTGATTTGAGTCTCCTCGTAAAGGGTCGCAGTCCATTGATTCAGTATTATCATCAGCATAATTTGTAGTCCATCCAAAAGTCAAGAAATCATGAAAATACGGGTGCGCTGACTCTCCGGATTGTTCCCAGAACACAACCAATCGCTTGTCCATGTTAATCAGATCGATGAGAGTGGGCCATTCCGCATTCAATTCATGGACATACATCCAATCAGATAGTCCAACATCGTCGAACAATTCCTTGAGATGGTCTCCTTCTACGTGGTTTTCTATCAGTAGAGTCACGACATCTCTGTCCTCGCTATTCATTCCTGATTTCAATTTATTCAGCCACTGCCATGGGTCAACTGCACCATAGGTGCATGGACTGAATCCTCTGTCTGGGTCACCGTGGCAGAACCGAACTGCCGAAGCACTTAGGTCCGCACTAGTGAGGTAATGCGTATCCAACATGAAAGCCCTCATTCCAGCATCCCATTGAGCCTGAAATCCAGTTCTATGGTTGCTCGCTGGGTAGTAGATGTTGTCTTCATGCGTTGAGAAGGAATTGTGCGTTTCCGGAAAGGTCACTTGATCATAGGTTCTGTGACATAGGTCGATCATCCCATTGCAAGGCTCGGTCTCCTTATACCAACATGAACCATCATCCTCTGTGGCCGACTCGTTGTAATTCTCAGCATCGCTATCTGTACAGCCCAAGACAGGTTCAGGTTCTTCGTATTCGCAACTTCCGTCATCCTCTTCTGCTTCTGGATTATGATTCATTGCTTCAGGGTCTGTACACCCTTTGACCAAGGGTGTGACTTCCCCTTTCTCCTCCGTCTCTTCAACAATATTGTCCTCAAGAAAGGTACATCCTGAAAGTAGTAGCAAACTGGCCATGATGAATACGGCCAAAGTTCGCATGTAACAAATCGAGGAGTTTATTGATTTGAACACTCCGCAACTCTCAATCAAATGAGTGCTTGCATTCTGGGCAGATTGATGATGTAGCTGGAATCATCTTTGCACACTCTAGGCATGCAACTTCTTCTTCTGAATCATTTGAAGCATATTCAGCAATATCATCTTCATCCGCATCACTGGCATCAGACCTCGTGTCGCCTTAGGCTAGCCATCCTTCAACCAAATCAGGTAATATCTCGCCGGCTTTACCTTGGTGAAATTCATCGTGTCCATCAAAGTTCATCGGTTTGTCAAGATTAATCCCAACACAAGTTGCACCGCGTGAACCTGCGAGATATATCAGATCTGAAGCAGGTGAGACATGCCCACTAGTTCCGATAGTCATGAATATGTCACAATTTTCTACGGCTTGAAATATTTCTTCCAATTGGAAAGGCATTTCATGAAACCATACAATATGTGGCCTTAGTCTGTCGCGCCCGCAATCTGGACAAGCAACATAGTCACCGGTCAGGTGCCCCTCTTCCATCATCTCAAAGACGCCTGCGCACCCTTCGCATCGCAATTTGCGTAGTTCACCATGCATGTGAATAAGATTTTGTGAACCGGCCCTGCTATGTAAGTCATCTACATTCTGAGTAATTAGCAGGAATTCTTCGCCGACGTGTTGTTCCAATTTCACCAATGCATTATGAGCAGGATTTGGCTCTACATCGAGAAGTTGTTCTCGCCTTCTTTGGTAGAAATTCCAAACAAGCTCAGGGTTTTCTTTCCAGGCATAAGGGGTTGCAACATCTTCGATAGCATAATTTTCCCATAGCCCGTCGGAGGCGCGAAAAGTTTCGATTCCAGATTCAGCGCTAATTCCTGCACCAGTCAAAATTACCACTTTGGTACCGGATTTGATTTTGAGCATACAATCCACCTCATCGAACCTTATCTTCAGATCAATGCCTCAGGACATGCCCTCCTCCTTGAACAATTCTTGCATTTTCCTTGACGTTCGTGATTACGTTTTGCCCCACCTTCAACCATCAGCCGTTGTACTTCTTCAAGTTGGTTCATCAGTAACTTGTCATGGTCTTCATCCCATTCGACTTTGTGAATGTCATTTTCACCATATCTTAGAACTCCGAAAGAGGGTTTGTGTCCAGTCACCACCTTGACCAGATGTATGTATGCCAATAACTGCACCTTATGCGACAAGTGGGGATGCTTTGGGATTCTCCCAGTCTTCTGCTCCATCGGAATGAACTCTCCATCAACGATGACGATTTGATCAGGCCTTCCACGCAATCCAGTATTTTTGTCAATCAATAAATCAGCAGCCTTGGAGTCATCGCTGTAAGCGATTTTGATATCCTTATCCAAACCCGCTTGATGTCTCGCTTCTTCCATGTCGTTTCCGGCAATCAATGCTCTTTGCAGTCGCCATGATGCCAATAGCGTCCAAAGCATGGCGGCAGAAAGCAGAATGAATCCAGCGTGTGTTGTTTCCTCCACAGTCCAGAGAGCAGCAGCGTGAAGAATTAGCAAAATGGCTCCCAATCCAAAGGCTGCTTCGACTTTACCTCCTGCAACCCATCCTCCAATGAATCCTGGTCCTTGAATCATCCCGGCGATGTTTTTTGCATCGATACCATCTTTTCCCACAGCGGCTTCAGCAGCAGTTGGCCAATTCAACCATTTTCGCCACGGAAGAATTGTGCTGGCCATCATTGCCCCAACCCAGACCACAGCTAGAAGTGCTAGATATCGTGCCAAAACTTGGGGGGACATTTGATCAGCTAAGAGATACCATGCAACTGCATCTATGGTCAATGCAACGACGATTCCGAACCACCAACCCCACACTGTTAATTCTTTGACCACTGACACTCTGGCATGTTCATAACTCGCCATCTGCTGATGGATTTGCGCGTGCTCCTCAACCCCTCTGGATACTGCTTCGCCCCTGCCAGAAATACCTCGTCTAGCCAATTCCCAAGATAGAGGGCAATAGGTATGTCTTTCAAGGTCAGATGCTGAAACGTGCAAGGCTTCCCCTCCTTTATCTCGCCAAATCCCGTCTTCTCCTCGGGTCGCATCAATCAATTCCAATTCAGACATAAGTACTAGGAATCATGCCTGAAGCATATCTGCATTGAATGTTGTGGAGTTACTTATTTGCAGCAAGCGATGTGCCTTCCTTCGCAATACTGCGTTGCAAACCCTCAGTTTTGCTGTGCGAAGCGGTTATCAATGAAAGGCAAGTGGCCCAGCCGCTTGAGGCCTAAAACATGAGTGAAGGGGCAACACTGGTGTCTGAAGAGACATACGAGTTATACGCGGTTCACATCGGTACTCAACAGAAGTCTGCAGACATGAAGCAGTTCATCTCGCATGTTCGCAGTGATGGCCTTTACCTCTTGGATTTGGGTATAACCGACGGCAGGATTCGTTCCATCGCCACCTTCCTCAACAGATACGATGCTCAGAGAGTAATGGTGGTCAGCGCTCGTCAGTATGGTCAGCGCCCAGCCCGCAAGTTTGCAGAGGCGATTGGCGCCATCAGTGCTGTTGGACGATTTATTCCAGGCAGTCTGACAAATCCCATTCTACCATCGTATAGAGAGCCCGAGGTTCTGTTCGTGACCGACCCGGCTGCCGATCAGCAAGCATTGAGTGAGGCCGTAAACAGTGGATTGCCGATTGTAGGAATCTGTGATGCCAATAACAATCTCCGAAATGTCGACCTTGCCCTGCCTGCTAACAATAAGGGACGTCGAAGTCTCGCTCTACTGTATTGGTTATTGGCAAGAGAAGTTCTCAAGCAGCGCGGCACTATGGATGATGAGACTTGGGCCGAGATGAATCCTCTAGAGGATTGGGAATCTACCTTCTGATTAGGCTGATTTTTCCTGCAGCCAGTTCTGAATTCCACTGGCGACCGCTTCAGTATCTCTGTCTTTTGTGATGACCTTGCGAGCATTCTTTGCTCCAGGTAGTCCTTTGGTGAAAGCGACTGCGTGTCTGTTCAGCCATTTGGATTGCAAACCAGTAGTTTCTCGCGCCAGTTCTAGATATCTATTCCAACACCATGATCTGATTGCGAAATCATCTACAGAGTCCCAGGGTGAATCAGAATTGCACCACCCCAGTTCTGATTTGATTTCGTTGAATATCATTGGTCTTCCAATCGCCCCTCTCCCAATCATCAGACCAGCGGCTTGAGTGGTTTCTAAGCAGTCTTGAGCACTTTGGGCATCGGTTATGTCCCCGTTGGCAAAAACTGGGATGTCCACCGCTTCAACCACTTCTCGGATGGTACCCCAGTCCGCTTCTCCAGTGTAGCGTTGTTTCAGAGTGCGTCCGTGAACACATAGCCTCATTACGCCAGCATCTTCCAGCCTTGGTGCTAGTTCGACTATGTTGTTCTCCATGTATCCTGTTCCCATCCTCAGTTTAGCAGTGACAGGGACATCTGAAGCATCGATGCATGCTTCTGTTATTGCTACCAAATCATCTGGCTGACCCATCAATGCAGCACCAGCACAAATTTTTGTTATCTTTGGAGCAGGACATCCGAAATTCAAATCGATGATGTCAGCCTTACCTTGTAGCATTTCGACTGTCGTGACCATTTCATTCACATCGCCCCCAAAAATTTGCGGAATGAAGGGTTGCTCCCTTTCATCGGATTCTAGTTTTAACCAACTGTTTGCAACTTCTCGTGAAAGTCCAGCACTGGAAGTGAATTCGGTTATCGTAATATCAGCACCACATTCTCTGGCCAATAGGCGATACGGTAAGTCAGAGACTCCTGCCATTGGAGCCAGTGCCAGAGGTACGGCCATACCCATGCGCTGCACAATCTGCGTTTCAGGACATCGCTTTATCCAGCATTTCGGCCACGCGCTTGATTCTACGTAGAACACGGTCTAATCGGGTCATTATTTTGGCAGAGGTTGAGACAGGATCAGATCCGATCATTCGATGCCCGAGAGGTAAGCGACCACCGAGTAGGTTAAGCAGCAACATCTGATCATCTAAAGATACTCCACTCAGTTCCTTTTCCACTAAATCGACATTCAATTTGCCTTTTGCCATAGCCTTAGTCAAGGTCTCAATCGCCCGATCTGGAACGATTCTATTGAAACCTCCTTTGAGCAGAATCCAATCTTCTCCTCGACGTTTGTATTGGGTCATCATTGCATTCCATAGATTCGCAGGTAAACGGTCAGTTCGAGGGACCCTTTCGACTATTCCAGCAGACCTGAAGCGTTCCAGAATTCTTCCTATACGGGCCTTGGGGCCTTTGAGTTCTGCTGCTGCTTCATCTAGAGAAAGTGGTGGCCCTCTCTGCAACAATATCTGCATCAACCTAACAGGTAATGAATCGGCTGCGAGTTTTGCTCCAGGTCTATCGCCTAACAATCCGAGATCCGCCATCCAAAGACTCAGTTCACTCACCTTCTCTACCGGTGGTAACGGCCTTGGTTCGTTGATCCATATGACAAGAGGAGATTCTCTATCGGGACTTGCCATCTCCATTTTCAACGAGGGATCTTCTGGTCTTTGCCACCACCCCTCGAGTCGAGACAATTGGAGTTTGAGAATCTGCGTTGCTTCATTGGCCAGAAGTTCGACAGCCGCGCTCAAAGTTCCCGCTCTTAGGAAGTGCCTTCTCCATCCATCTCCTTGACTGCGACTAGAGATCAGGCGACATGCTGCAAGACGGGTGATGTGATGATGTAAAGAGGCAGCAGTCATGCCCATCTGGTCAGCAAGCGTACCAGCATCTACACCCTGTTTGGGGTTGGCGAGAATATGTTCTCTGAGTAATCGTACTACTGGCTGCATACGGTCCCCATCAGCATGTTCTTCTCCCCGTCGGCGAACTAAACCGAAGGTTGCTACCAGCCAATCAATCAATTGATCGACATTATCTCGACTGGTAGGAAGAGGATGCTCCTCTAACCTCAATTCGAACATGGCACAAGGGCCCATGGCGAGGCACCTTCAACATGTTGTCAATAAAGGACGAATATTCGACGTTTCCTGCAACGGTCAGCGCTGCCGTTCGTCTTCCCATTCATAGCCAAGTTCGGACATCTCTTTGTTGTCATCAATCAGATGTGGTGCTAATGCGAGTTCGTCTTGTCTGAGGATACCTCTTCTGCGCAGAACCTTGATGGCGCTGTGAACAGTTGCTCTAGTACGCCCAAGTTGTCTCGCAAGAGCAGCTTGAGATTTCGGAGGTTGTCCTTTCTTCAATTCCTCTACGATCAGTTTCTGTACCAGGGATAGGCCAACAGGTAAGCGCTTTGCGGCTTCTTCTGAATCAACCATGACTCCTCCTAGAATTTCGACCTGTGCAGGTCCTCCAGCGAAGTAGCAGGTGCGACCATTAACTGATACTGCGGTAATGGTCATTTGAGATTGTAGGACGTCTAGGTGATGTCTCAAGGTGCCATTGGCCGCATTGAGTGCCTTCTGTAGTTCTCTGTAGCATAGTCCGGGACTATCTTCCAAGGTGACGAGAATCCTTCTGCGCATTGGGTGTTCATAGGCTAAAACTTGCGTAGAAATCGTACCTCTAGCACCCCACGTCCAAGGCATTGCTGCATTGGCAATACCGACTACTCCTCCAACCAAACCGGTCAGTCCAGCGGTTAACCAAGGCCGCTGTCGCATCCATTGTTGGAGCAGTGCCATACAAGCGACTCGCAGTCCATCCCAATTCAAACTGCCGCTTAGATGAATCATCCATCTAAGCGCTTAATTGACCCCGTTTGCATCTTCAGATGAGCAACCAAAGGAGATAGTAACCTACCACATATCTTGCCATGATTTGTAAGGTTGTATTCCACCTTGATGGGTGGCCCATCCTCAACGGTCCGCTCTACAAGGTTCTCATCGGCGAGAAAGCGCAATTTGTCGGAAAGAGTACGACTGGAAATGCCTTCCAATAAATGCTTGAGTTGATTGAAGCGCTTTCCTCCAGTGATGTATAATGCGGCTAAAATTTCGATGGTCCATCTGCTGCCGAATACATGTAATGCTTCCACAGCAGCCTGAACTTCCCATTTTTCATCCCAAGGGTGTTTTCCTGAGAATTCAGCCAGAATGTTGCGAATGTGACCACCGTTAGCAATGGTTGCAGAGACATGTGTCTCTATGTCTGTAAGGCTATCTTTTGGAATTTCCATCGCTGGTTGCGGCATCCTTTCACCTGCTCGTGGTTATCTCGAACGCTTTTGGTGTAGAGGATGCACTAGATGAGTCCTTCGCCACTCAAGAATCGGTATACGTAGGGCGGCGATTCTCGATTAGTGCGCTCAAACCTTCCAGCGCGTCATTGGTTCCGAATATCTGTTCTAGCCCGTCTAATTCCGCTTTTAGTCCGTGTACAAGTTCTTCCTGAGACTTGTCGATTAGATCGCTAGCCATCCGTAGGGCTATTGGAGCAGTTCTACTCAATGCTTTGATCTGTCGAGAAACTGCCTTGTCTTCGGCATCGAATCCTTCGGGACATTGCCCTGAAAGCAAGTTTGGCAGGTTATCGTCAGAGAAGAAACGGTGAGCGAATTTGGCTACGTTACTGTCAGGATTAGCAGGTTTTCCGGGGTATTTCTGACCAGGCTTCTCTAGCGTCTTCAGTAAATCATCAACTTCAGATGGCTCCACAAGATGAGTGACTAAACCTAGATCAGTCGCTGTTTGTGCATCCATAAAATTGCCTGCCAGAACGGCCCATCTCGCCGCAGGCATACCACAGATTCTCGCTGGGCGCTGAGTACCGCCTAATCCAGGATAGATTCCAATACTTGTCTCTGGGAAACGGAATTGAGTTCTGCGGGTTCCAATTCTGTGGTCACAAGCAAGTGCTAACTCCAACCCTCCGCCCAAGGCTAGACCGGTGGTCAAAGCGATGGTGGTCTTCGGAGAGTTTTCCAATTTGTCTAGAACTTCATGACCATAGGCTGTAAACTCATAGATTTCAGAAAAAGAATCAGCACGTATCTTGTCTACGAAGAACTTGACATCTGCACCAGCCACAAAGGCCTTACCTGCCCCTTCAAGGACGATACTGTTGACTGAATCATTTCGATTCAATTCATCAAGAGTTTTGCCTAGTTGTTCGACCACCGTCTCATTGAGAGCATTCATCGCTTCAGGCCTGTTCAGTTTCACTCTAGCGATTCCATCTGAGATTTCTGTATCGACGTAATTGAATGAGAACCCATCACCTGTGGCCGCTTGTTCAAAAAGTAATGCAGGGACATCATAATCTGCTAGACGGCAGTAGGAATTTGCCATTTCAAGAGCGGTTCCGACTCCAATTCGATTAGCCAACTCAAATGGACCCAATGCCCAGCGCAGTCCTACTTTGGCGCCACGATCTACGTCTTCCATCGAGCAAACTTCTTCTTCGACTATTTGTGCAGCTACTGCGAATACTTGACCCAACAATCTTTCTGAGATGATGTTGGCAGTTTCTTCATCACAATCGGTTTCTTCATCGATATCCCACATTCGGTTTTCTGCAACCAAGTCTCTTAGGTTCTGCGCCCCATGATAACGAAGACAATTCAGTTGTTCTGACAGGTAATCGGTTGAGTGCAGAGCAATGGGGGGCCCGGTCAAGTTCATCAGGGCAAATGGTCCCATGCCGATACGGAATGCCTTGCATGCTACTGCATCAATTTGTGCTGTGCTGGCAACTCCCTCTTCGAGCAAACGGCATGCCTCATTGAGCCAAGGCACGAAGAATCGATTGACCACAAACCCCGGTCGATCTTTGCAGACGATTACGACCTTGCCAGAAGTTTTGCAGTATTGTTCAACCTTTGCTAATGTCTCAGGACTGGTTGTACTAGCGGGGATAATCTCAATCAATCTGTTCTTTGCAGGATGATAAAAGAAGTGCAAACCAACGAAACGGTCTGGTCTACCGCTTGCTTCTGCCAAAGCCTCGACGCTGAGAGAGGAGGTGTTCGATGCCAAAATGGTGTGTTCATCACAGACTCCATTTAGGGTTGCAAATACTTCGCTCTTGATTTTCAAATCCTCAAATACCGCCTCGATGCACAAGTCGGTTGAGGGGTCGACATTTTCAACTCCTACAACACCTGTAATTCTTGACTTGATGGCTTCGACCTGTTCTGGTCTGAAAATACGGCGTTCCAATGCTTCATCAAGAAAATCTGAAATGATGCTCTGCCCCCTTTCTACCCATTGTTCCTCGCGGTCGACCATCTGAACAGAGAACTGTTCTTGTGCGCTCTTCTGAGCGATACCTGAACCCATGTTTCCAGCACCGATGATGGCTATGTTCTCGATTGCCTGCATGATGTTAGCCAACAGCATTGTGTTGAAGAATCCGACGCTTACACTTCCTCGCTGTGATTTGGTAAAAACAAAGCATTATGAAGGCAATTGAGTAGGCAGAAGTATGTCTGAATCCTCATTGTTACAGGTTGTAGAACTAAAACGTGGATTCGGAAGTGGTAGCGAACGACTTGAGGTTCTCAAAGGCATAGATTTGGAGATTCACAAGGGTGAGTTGGTCGCTTTGATGGGCCCGTCTGGATGTGGTAAGTCCACTCTTCTGAATATTATTGGCGGATTGTTGGATGGTGATTCAGGCAGTATTCGTCTAGGCGATATGGATTATGGAACAGATGGTCCAAGCAGATTAGTCGAATTGCGTAGAAAGGGAGTTGGCTGGATTTTCCAAGATTTCCATCTGCTGGCTCATCTTTCTGCATACGATAATGTTGCTCTTGCACTTGATATGTCTGGA
>PBHQ01000049.1 GCA_002719475.1 Methanobacteriota archaeon
AACCTGAGGGAAGACGCCACCTGTCTGAACTGTTCCATCAGGAACCTCTGCCTCATGATCAATGATGACGCCTCTAAGTTGACAATCGCAACCTACCTTCGATGCCACCCCCAACAAACAATCCTGCAAGGAACTGCCATCGGCTACGCGGGACTGCTCCAACAAAGTGCAATCATGAATAGTTGCACTATCAGCCACATCAGAGCCCTTGGCGAACATGTTGTACCCCTTTCGCGTGCAATCGATAACCCGTGAATCCGCAAACCATGAAGATGAGTCTACCAATCCTGCATCGTGTCGACCATGAACGATGGCGGCCTTGACTGCATTCTTCCATGATTCAGGAGTTCCTGCATCGATGAAATACCCTTCAAATGGCATCCCGCCCAAAGCCCCTTGCTCAGCCAAAACAGGAAAGAGTTCCCTCTCAAGACTAGACCTGCCATCCGGCATTAGTTCGAAAACATCTTCTTCAAGGATATACGAACCAGCATTGATTAAATTACTGAACACTTCTTCTGGTGTTGGTTTTTCCTTGAATCTAGTTACCATCTGGTCTTCGTCAATTCCAACAATTCCAAATCTCGTTGGGTCGGCAACTTCCCAAAGAGCCAAAGTTCCCAAACATTTCATGTTCTTATGTTGTCTAAGCATAGAAGAGAAATCGAGGGATGACACTACATCTCCATTGAAGCAAGCAAAGGTACCGCTGAGGTGATCCATGCAGTTCTTCAATGCCCCTCCAGTTCCCATCGGTTCATCCTCGGGCACTATCTTGACGTCATAGTCCAATTCACAAGAAGCAAAATAATCTCTCAAATCCTCAACCTTGTACCCCGCCGCAATGATTACTTCATCAATCAATTCAGAGGGCACACCTGATACCACCTGTTCGACAAGTGTACGGTCCAATAGAGGAAGCAAGGGTTTGGGCAAAGTGTAGGTCCATGGTTGCAAACGACTTCCAAAGCCTCCGGCAAGAACCACAACCTGCATCCCCATGAACGACTCCATCAACAACGAGTTCATCTCCCTTGTGACACGCAGTCAGCAACATCGCGATGTTCAAGGAGGTAATGGGATTGGCAGGGGCGGCGATAATCTTGAACATTCACGAATTCCAGGGAAAAGCACTGTTCCATGAGCATGGAATAGCAGTTCAGAAAGGCATCCATGCAACTAATGTTGAGGATGCTGTATCCGCATGGAACGAATTGGATAGCCCCTTGGTTGCGGTCAAGTCCCAGATACATGCAGGTGGCCGAGGAAAGGGTAGTCTACATAATCCCGATAATGGGGAATTAGTGCTCCAAGGTGGAGTTCAGTTAGCGCGTTCTCAGAATGAAGTAGCAGACTTCGCATCCAAAATGCTTGGTAATATTCTAGTCACCAAACAGACGGGGGAAAGTGGAAAGTTAGTGCAGAATATCTACATCGAATCCGGCTGTGATATCGCTCATGAATACTATCTAGCGCTATTGGTTGACCGCGAGAAGAAAGCGGTACTAATCATGGCTAGTACAGAAGGTGGAATGGATATAGAAGAGGTTGCTGAGCAAACTCCTGATAGAATTCACAAGATTTGGGTTGACCCTGGGGCAGGACTCCTAGGTTTCCAGATTTCTGAACTTTCTAGATCACTAGGATTGTCCCGAGATGCTGGCCGTTCCTTTGCTCGAATGTTGCGTTCACTGTATTCTCTTTTCACTTCCAAAGACTGTTCCATGGTTGAAATCAATCCACTGGTTAGAACAAATGATGAAGAGATATTGGCTCTAGATGCCAAGATCAGTTTCGATGAGAATGCTTCATTCAGACACAAGGACATATTTGAAGGCATGAGAGATAAATCTGAGGAAGAAGAAACCGAAATTCTTGCTGATGAGGCTGGACTTTCCTATGTCAAACTGGATGGTGAAATCGGTTGTC
This sequence comes from Methanobacteriota archaeon, assembly GCA_002719475.1. Next base: position 1,930 of record PBHQ01000049.1, read on the forward strand.
TCGTGAACGGCGCAGGATTAGCCATGGCTACAATGGATGTCATCAAATTGTACGGGGGAGAGCCTGCAAACTTCCTCGATGTAGGTGGAGGAGCAAATGAAGAGCAGGTAAAGACTGCTTTCAACATCATACTAAGTGATCCCAATGTCAAGGGTATTCTCATCAATATCTTCGGAGGAATCATGCGTTGCGATATCATTGCAAGAGGTGTTCTTGCTGCTACTGAATCCCTGGCTCTAGAAGTTCCATTAGTAGTCAGGTTATCTGGAACCAACTATCAGGAAGGAAGAAAGATACTCGCTTCCAGCACCCTAAACATCCATACTGCTGAAACACTTGCTGAAGGTGCTAAACTAATCGTCGAACTCATTGGAGGTGAGCAATAATGGCAATCTGGATTGAAGAGAATGCAAAGGTCATAGTTCAGGGGGTCACCGGTAAGCAAGGATTGTTCCACACTGAGAAAATGGTCGAATACGGCACCGATATTGTAGGTGGTGTTACTCCAGGTAAGGGAGGGCAAACTGTTCTCGATGACAGACCCGTTTTCAACAGCGTAATCGAAGCAATAGAAGCCACAAACGCTGATGCAAGTGTCATTTACGTCCCTCCACCGTTTGCCGGAGAAGCGATAATGGAGGCTGCAGATGCTTTCGATCGATGCAAAGGTGAAGGGGTAGTGATATGCATTACAGAAGGAATACCTACTCTAGATATGGTAAAAGCAGTCGATTATGTCAACGATAGGCCAGGAGTGCGATTGATTGGACCTAATTGTCCGGGCATAATTACTCCCGGTGAGGAAGGTGGAGCAAAGATTGGAATCATGCCAGGACATATTCATGCCAAGGGAAGAATTGGTATTGTTTCAAAATCAGGAACTCTAACCTACGAGGCAGTTGCCCAGACAATGAGTATTGGAGAGGGACAATCAACCTGTGTAGGAATAGGAGGTGACCCTGTAAATGGGACTGGCTTCATCGATTGTCTTAGCGCATTTGAGAATGACCCCCAAACCGAAGCGATCGTCATGATAGGCGAAATAGGAGGTAGCGCAGAAGAAGATGCTGCCGCTTGGGCTTTGAACAATGTCAGCAAGCCGATAGTGGGATTCGTTGCTGGTGCAACTGCACCACCTGGAAAGAGAATGGGACATGCAGGAGCAATCATCGCTGGCGGCAAAGGAACAGCAGCAGAGAAAATCAAAGCCTTCGAAGAAGCTGGAATCTACGTAGCCAACGATCCTAGTGAGATTGGATCTGTACTACTCAAGGCCCTTGAAGAATCAGGACTGCGCTAATCATCGAGGCGGACCCTTACGTGGACCCTTGGGTGGGCCACCGCTCTTGGGAGGACCAGCTTTGGAAGGACCTCCAGGAGGGCCACGATTTGGCCCACCGGGAGGACCGCCACGAGAAGGGCCACCGCCAGGAGGACCACCGCGAGAAGAACCGCCACCAGGAGGGCCTCCGCGAGAAGGACCACCGCGAGAGGGGCCGCCGCCAGGAGGACCACCACGAGAAGGACCGCCACCAGGAGGGCCACCACGAGAAGGACCGCCACCAGGAGGGCCACCGCGAGAGGGGCCACCACCAGGAGGACCGCCGCCAGGGGGGCCACCACGAGAAGGAACGCCGCCAGGGGGACCACCGCGAGAGGGGCCACCGGGGCCTCTAGGGCCGCCTCGTGAACCGGGTCCTGGAGGGCCCGATTCTTCTTCCTCATCCTCGAATACTGCGCCACAATGCGGGCACTCATTATCAGATTCCTTGACCAAACCGCCGCACATCTCACATGCGAACATCTCTTCCTCCGATTCTTCTTCTACGGAACCGCTGCCTGCTTCTCCATGCACCAATTCGACTTCGCCATCCTTGGAGCGGTAAAGATTCACTTCCGCAGACATATCCAAACCCTTTAGCGCCAACTCTGTAGAAATTGCATGTTCAAAGGCCTGAGCGAGATCTTGTGGAGTATCTAGAACCCGACCATCATCAACATATGTGACATTCACAGTCAACATGTCATCAGCAGAACGCGACTGAGGCGTTTCAACCGCAACACCTCGCTTACGAGCCACTCTGCGAACTGAAACTTCTGCCATGCGGCGAAGCAGATTAGAATCAGGACCCTTCTTATCATCCTCTTTTCCTATAGCATCTTTGAGGAATTCTTCAGCCTTGCTCTTTTCAGCCTGAAGATGTGAAGGCAGTTCCCCACTAATCTGAGCAAGTACCGAAGAGGCCGATTCCTGATTCATCTGTAGCCATTGACTACGCCGCTGATTCTTCACTTCCTTCTCTGCCTCACTCAACCTGTTTACCATCTCATCCGTTGGACTAACAGACGGGTTGAGAGTTGATTGTAAAGATTCAGGAGTAAGACCTGGGTCGCCGAATCCCATAGCAGGAAGTGAGGCAGCATTGGGTTCTTGCAACGGGAAATTCGGGTCTATCGGGAGATTAGGATCGATACCCGGAACATTCGCAACCGGTTGATCGAATGGAAGTGGCTGGGCAGACATCTGATCTAGAATGGAAGCCGGAAGCCCTCCGCCGATTGGCTCAGCAGCAGATGGCAAACCCTGATCTACTGACTGTTGCAGATTCTGTTGCGAAATCTGACTCATCAATTCAGAAGGAAGGCCAGACTGCTGCCCCTGCTCTCTCTGTTGACGAATCGCCTCCCCGCTGACAACACCAAAACCGCGCCCTCCAGAGACCTCTGCACCGGACAACCCGGTCTGCGTTGGCATGCTAGCTTTGGACAGATCTTGACGCGAGCCACACTCAGTACAGAATATGCTGTCATCAGGGATTTCAGCAGAACATGATGTGCAATGCATACCCCAACCCTGAACCTCGCTGCATTAGGCCCTTGTAAAACGCTTGCTACGCAAGACCATCTCTGAAGTAGGGAATTTGTACTGTTTCAAACATACTCAGCAAACCCAAAGCATGACAAGATTTGTTTCACCTTGGGGGTTCGGAAGAACGAGAGAGATGCCTAGAATCGTTGTAATTAGAGGCGGCCTAGCCGGAATTTCCGCTGCTTTGGCTCTGGCCGATGACGATTCCTCTAACGAAGTAGTACTAATCGAAGCTCGAAATAGCTTAGGAGGAAGAGTTTCCAGTGTCAAGGATGCTAAAACAGGAATCGACTTGGACAACTGTCAACATGCTTGTTTTCGTGTTTACGGACGTTTTCTGCAACTACTGGCAAGATCTCAGGCACATGATAGTATCAAACTACAAAGCAGAACCTCATTACCATTCATGAATATCCCCGAAGGAAGAATCGCTGCATTGAGAGATGGTAGACTGAAGCCACCGAATCACATGCTAGGTTCGATGCTAGGTTTTCCGTTTCTCAATCTAAAGGACAAGGTTCCAATGCGAAAGGTCATCAAAGAATTAGCAAGTATGGACGAAGAACAGATTTTAGAACTTGATTCTATAGACTTCAAATCTTGGCTTGAAGAGCGGGGACAAACCAAGAAAGCGATCGAACGATTCTGGGGTTTTTTCGTACTGGCTGCACTAAATACAAGAATTGAGGAAGCCAGCACCAAACTATCCGCTTTCCTCTTCAAGAAGGGTCTATTCAGTGACTCTCATTCCTTTGACGTTGGAGCGTTCACCTCAGATTTGTCGGATTCAATACATCCCCAATTTGAGAAAGCAATGCTAGAAGCCGAGATTGAGGTAAGAACCTCTGAATCAGCTAAATCACTGATTTGGGATGGTGTTTGCAAAGGAGTGAAAACTAACAAGGGAACGATAGAATGTGATTCAGTGATTATAGCGCTTCCACACCATCTAACTGCTAGGTTATTGAATGATTCAAATGCCCCTGAAAACGTCAAAGATATTGCAAAAATGGCGGATGAATTGCAGTACCGCTCCCTAATTGGCATTCATGCAATACATCCGCAACCAGTATTACCAGAAGATTTCACATTCGCAGTCTGCTTAGAACAAAATGTAATCCAAATGCTGTTCAACAGAAATGCGGAACTCGATGATGAAAATTGCCTTGATTCTAATTCACAATGGATTTCAGTTCCTGTTAGCGCTGCTGATGAATTCCTAAATTGGAACAAAGAACAGTTCAGACAAGAATATGTGAAGGTTGTGAAAAACACATACCCTGAATCTTGGTGTGAGCCTACTACATTCAAAGTAATCAAATCAAAGAAAGCGACTTTTGCAGCTACTGTTGGCAGCAACAAAAACCGCCCCAAACAAGATGCCATCTCAGAATCAGGAATCTATCTCGCAGGAGCATGGACAGATACCGGTTGGCCATCAACAATGGAAGGTGCAGTAAGAAGTGGATTATTGGCAGCATCAAACCTAATGAGAAAGGATTGGGATGCGGATGAGAACTGGCAAGGTTGGCCTCCACCACCAGCAAGAAATGATCCCGAATGGAGAGCATGGTGATCCAATGTCAGAGAAATTCGAGTGGGGTGAACACAGCATCGAAGGAGATGCCGTAGAATTAGCTGGATACGATTCCTATAGAACAATAGATGAGGCTCAAAAATACTGCTCAAATATCGCTAGAAGCCACTATGAGAACTTTGTTGTTTCAAACTGGTTTACTCCCCCCGAAGTCAAGCAGCACATCGAAAATATCTACGCATTCTGTAGATATGGAGACGACTTAGGTGATGACGCACCATTCCCCCCCGAACAACGCCTGCAATTGTTGAACGAATGGGAGAGCGACTTGAAGAGAGCAGCGGAAAATGACTGGAGTGGTAAGCCAAGACACCCAATACTCACCGCTGTGCAAAGAACTGCCTCTTATCATTCAATTCCTGTTGAACCATTCATTAGTTTGATTCAAGCATTCAAGATGGACCAGACAAAGACTCGATACAATAACTGGGAAGAATTACGTGAATATTGCATCCACTCAGCCGACCCTGTTGGACACCTATTCCTGTATGTCTATGGACACGATGATGAAGAGATGAGAGTACTGGCCGACAACACCTGTACGGCCTTGCAATTGGCAAACCATTGGCAGGATGTTTCCCGAGATTTAGAGCAGGATAGAATCTATGTACCACTCGACGAAATGGAACAATTCGGTTATACTCTGGAGATGTACCAAAACAAGGAAGTCAACGAGGCTTGGAGAACACTGATCAAGCATCAAGTTGACAGGGCCCAGAAGATGTTTGATGACGGACGAAAATTATGGGAAAAGGTGGACCCTAGACTTGCAGTGGACCTAAGGATGTTCACCATGGGTGGCGAAGCAGTCTTGCGTTCAATACGTAAACAGAACTACAACACCTTCGCAAAAAGACCGCGTGTCAGTAAGCTGAAACAAGTCAGATTGTTCATCTCAACATGGCTTGCATGGAAGCGCGCCGTAAGACGCCACAAGCGTAGTAAGAAAATACTCACATAACCGGTGGCCTGAAAGAGGGGGACTGGTACGGATGAACGATTGAGATGTTAGAGAGAGGGGATCGCAAGGGGTTACTTACTCCCCTTTTGGGCGCTGCCCCAACTCGCCGAAGCGAGCAGGTTCCTCGGATGAGTGCTCTCGACAGACTTCGTGCAGCTGTGGTTCTAACGAAGGACGCTGTGAAGGCCGTATCGATAACCGCAATGGAGGCACTAAGAGAAGGTGCAAACTTCATTGGAATCACAGGACCTCAAGATGAACTCAAGGATCCCTTTGAACATCTAGATGCACCAATATGGGCGTCTCCACCTCCTGGAGAATTGACTGAATTAGCGTACAAATACTGCGAAGAATTGACAATTAGAGAGGCTGGAAACTTCCATCACTCCTTCAAGTATCTACCAGACGATCAAAGATTGGCTATGTGTGCTGTGTATGCATTCTGTCGTAGAGCAGACGATATTGCAGATGGAGATTGGTCTGATAGATTCCCTGGTTCTCTTGGGAATGAAGACCCAGAAGCAAAAGCATACAGAACTCGCCTTGAGGAATTGTATGCCAAGAATACGGTGATTGACAAAGATGCTTACAGGAATAAAATGGCGCAGCTGTTCTTCTTCCGCAAGAAACTCTCCACCTGCTACAATGAACTATCCAGTACGGATCCAGTTTTCTTGGCACTAAAGGATACTGTCAAGCGATACAATATCGACCGCGTTTACTTCGATGACCTCATTTCAGGCATGGAAGAGGACCTCTTCGTCAACCGCTACAAGACCTTCGATGACCTCTATCTCTACTGCTATAGGGTAGCGAGTGTAGTTGGTCTGATGTGTATCGAGATTTACGGTTACGATGATGAAAGGGCCAAGCGATATGCAGAGTCATGGGGCATATTCATGCAATTGACCAATGTACTCAGGGATATCGGAGAAGATATCGCCAGAGACAGAGTATACCTTCCTTCTGAAGAACTATCTTCGAATGAAATCGATGAAGCGAATTTCGTAGAAGGCAAAGTTTTGCTCAACAAACATTGGGAACCTTATGCTCGAGAATATGCCAAGAGGGCACGAACATATCTGAAGGAAGCACGTAAATTGCTACCTCTACTGCCCCGTAGAGCAAGATATTCTCCCGCAGCGATGATTGCATTCTATGAGAAAATCCTCAATCGCATCGTCAAGCGACAGGGAGACGTGTTCACGGAGCGCGTTAGATTATCCAAGCCACAGAAATTATTCCTTGCAGCAACAGTTTACATTCGATATAGGATACTGCCTAGATTCATGTCTCCACTATGGGACGGGCTAGCCAAAGTAGGAATTCTACCCAAAGTCTGAACCAATTATCAGACCGCAGTATTGAAGCAACTCCTACCGCTCATCGTAGCGTGGACAACAGTTCAGCCGACCTGCAGCGCTATCATCGCCTGACACCTTTCAAGATCAGAGACGTGTTGATTATCGCCTCACCATTTGACAACTATGTGCTCGAAGAATCGGGCTACCTATCGGACTTAATTGCCAAGGAATACAACGAACTCAACCTTACTCAAGCCCCAAGATTCATTCATTCACCTAATGCAGAAGATGCTCTAACTTTGTTGCGAACATGGAATTTTGACCTAATCATTACAATGGCTAGAATTGGAACGATGAAGGTTCATGATTTCGCACAACGTGCTGCTGATTTACAGCCAGGCATCAAAGTCGTACTGCTGGCCTACAATACGCGCGAATTGGCCACATTAAGGGGTGGGGCCGGAATTGAGCGGACATTCGTTTGGCACGGAGATAGCCGAATTATTCTCGCAATCTGCAAATTGATGGAAGATATGAAGAATGCGCATAATGATGTCACAAATGGAGATGTGCAGGTCATTCTATTGGTGGAAGATAGTCGAAGATTCTATTCATCATACCTACCAATTCTCTATAGAATGCTTGTTGAGCAAACCAGTCACTTGATGTTCAAAGGTGCTAATCAAGAAGAAAAGATGTTGCGCCTCAGAGCAAGAGCCAAGATATTGTTAGCCACTAATTACGAAGAAGCAATGCTTCATCTAGAACGTTATGAGAAGAACATCATCGGCGTGATTACAGATGGAAGATTTCCCAATGCCGATGGAGATATCGACAATGCGGGGCTTGATTTGGTCAAGGTAGTAAGAAAGAAACAACCGCACATGCCAATCCTCTTCCAATCAAAGAATTTGGAGTTACAACCTTTGGCAGAAGAACTTGGAACCACATTCCTGCACAAAGAAGATCATGCACTACATCGAGGAATTGAAAAATTCATGAAACATGAAATGAGTTTTGGAGACTTCATATTTCGCGATGAGGATGGGGAAGAAATTGCTAGAGCATCTGACCTCAGTGAGTTACGTAAAGTACTGAAAGTAGCCCCTATAGAATCGGTGGTTAATCATGCAGAAAGAAACCACTTTTCTCATTGGATGCGTACCCGTACCGAGTTCAATCTCGCAGCAAAAATTAGACCGCGTAAAAGAAATGATTTCACAGACGATGAAGATATTCGCAATTACCTAATTCAAGAGATTGAAAATTTCCTTGCCGATAGAAGAGCCAGGCAGGTGCGAAATTATGAGAAAGGTCTGGAGAAGGTTGGAGGATTCCAAAGGTTGGGAAGCGGAACCCTCGGAGGAAAGGGTAGAGGACTTGCCTTCTTCTACACCAAGATGCCGGACTTGGGAATTGCAGAACGTTTTCCTGATGTGGATATTGTAGTGCCAAAGAGTCTAGTAATTGCAACTGATGTCTTCGAAGAATTTGTCGAGAGAAATTCTCTGCAGCACTTCTCTTCAGAGGAACACGAGGACCATGAGGTACAGTCAGCCTTCCTAGCAGGAGAATTTCTTGAGGAAGAAGAAGAAATATTGCGCAGAATTCTAGGTATCGTAGATTGGCCTTTGGCTGTACGTTCATCAAGTCTGCTTGAAGACGCCTTGCACCAGCCATTCGCAGGAGTATACGACACGTTCTTCCTTCCTAATGACCACGAAGATCCAAATGTCCGCGCAAGTCAATTGTCTGATGCGATAAAATTGGTGTTTGCATCAACTTACTCAAAGAGATCAAAAGCCTATGTTGCGGCTACTCCAAACTCAATCGAAGAAGAAAGAATGGCAGTTGTGGTTCAAGAACTGGTAGGTAGCAAACACGAAGGAATGTTCTACCCACTAATTTCTGGAGTTGCTAGAAGCCGCAATCACTACCCGGTTGCACCAATCAAATCTGAAGATGGAGTTGCAGCAATAGCTCTGGGCCTAGGTCTTACTGTGGCAGATGGTGGTAGATGTCTACGTTTTTCTCCCGCTCACCCCAAACGAATCTTACAATTGTCCTATTCTAACTTAGCATTGAATGAAGGTCAAACCAGTTTTTGGGCCCTGAAGATGGGACTTAAAGAAGATTTCAAGGGAGTTAAGATTACAGAAATGTTAGCGCATGAAGAGTTGTCAACTGCTGAAGTGCACGGTCGCCTAGCAACAATTGCATCGACATATGTTGCTTCTGACGACCGCATGTTCGATGGTATTGCGAGAGATGGGCCTCGCATCTTGACTTTTCACGGACCGCTGAAGAGAGGGAGTTTCCCACTTCCAGAAATTCTCAACCATGTATTGTCGACTTGCGAAGAGCACCTGTCTTGTCCTGTCGAAATTGAATTTGCTGTTGATTTTGACAACGAAACTGGACGTAGGAGTTTTTCACTACTACAGTTGCGACCTTTACTCTCCATAGGGGTCGATATTGACGTGGACCTTCAATCGCTGGACAAGGAACAAATCATCTGTGCAAGTAGTCTCTCTTTGGGAACAGGAATCATCGAGGGCATTCGAGACGTAGTGTATGTCAATCCAAGTCAGATGAACAGGATGCGTACTAGAGATATTGTTCCGGATCTCGAGCGAGTAAATGCTACTCTAAATCAACAGAATAGGCCGTATATTTTGATTGGGCCAGGCCGCTGGGGATCCTCCGATCCTAGCCTTGGTATTCCAGTATCTTGGGACCAAATTAGCGGGGCTAAAGCCATTGTTGAAGCGCGAATGGGAGATATCCATGTCGAGCCAAGCCAAGGTTCACACTTCTTCCAGAACATAGTTTCCTTCAACGTAGGATACCTTACAATTACCTCACAGGATGATGATGTGGATTGGCAATGGCTGGACTCGCATGATGCAGAATTTGAGAATGGCCCGCTTAGACATATTTCTCTCGACAAAGAAATCAGAGTACTATTGGATAGTAGGGATGGAGAAGCCGTCATCGACAAGGGATGAGTTCCGGCGGATTGATGAATGAAAGGTAAGACCCGTAATCAGAAGTGGTGCTCATGAGGATAGCTGTTCTGATAGAAGAGAAATGTAAACCAAAGAGCGACGCATATGATTACCTGAAAAAATGGGCAGGATCATGTGGTGGAGAATGCATACAAATGGAAGATGATAAATTCAGGATTTTAGAAAGTGCCTGCCCTCCATGTCTTATCAGGGCAAAACATTGTCCAGATGGAGCGGTAATTCTAATCAACTTACCTACAGAACTCAAAACTGATATGATTCACAGGTATTCTTTGAATGGTTTTCGTTTATTTCGACTGCCGACTCCATCAAAAGATTCTGTAATCGGAATATTAGGCTCAAATGGAATTGGAAAATCAACTGCATTCAATATTCTAAACGGTTCGATGATTCCGAATCTTGGAGACTTCAATGCTCAAGAGTTGTGGTGGGAAGATGCCATTGAAACTTTACCGAAAGGTGAACTAAGAGACTTTTTGATAAGTATGACTGATGAAGAGATTGAGGTAGCATTGAAACCACAATATGTTGACAACTTGCCTAAAGCGATTAAAGGAAAGGTGGGAATGCTCTTACAATCAGTGAATGAAAAAGATATGTTTGAAGAATATGTACAGAAACTCGGAATCTCGCATCTGTTAGAAAGAGAACTTGAACACTTGTCTGGAGGAGAGCTACAAAGAGTTGCAATATGCGCCACATTGATGAAAGATGCAGACGTATACTTCTTTGATGAACCCTCATCATATCTTGACATACATGAGCGCATGCGCATAGTCAGAATCATTCAGGAGTTAGCTGAGAATTCTAGAGTCATAGTCATAGAGCACGATTTAGCAGTACTCGATGTTTTGGCTGACCTTGTGCACATAGTTTATGGGAAAAAAGGTGCATTCGGAATATTTACTCCTGCTCGCACTACACGTTTAGCAATCAATGCCTATCTTGAAGGATTCCTCAGTGAACAAAATGTTCGTATTCGAGACAAACCCATCAAATTCCAAAAAAACACTTACCGCCATTCAGAAATTGGTAAACCTGTGATTGAATGGGGAGATCTGGAAAAAACTCTAGGGAAGTTCAAACTTAAATCAGGAGTTGGTAAAGTACACGAATCAGAAGTGGTGGGAGTTGTTGGAGCCAATGGGACTGGAAAATCTACAATGGTGAAGATTCTTGCTGGTGAATATGAATATGATGCAGGTTGGGTTACTGATAATGCAACTATCTCCTACAAACCTCAACACATTGATTTTGATATAGAATGTACCGTTGAAGTTTACTTAGATTCTGAAATCGGAACTCAATGGCGCAGTGGTGAATTCAATGTGAATGTAATTCGTGCACTAGGAGTTGAGGACTTGAAGGCTAAACAAGTTAACACATTATCAGGAGGAGAGGCTCAAGCCGTTTCCATAGCAATCTGCCTTGGAAAAGAAGCCGACCTTTACCTGTTGGACGAGCCAAGTGCTCACTTAGATGCCAATGCACGAATGGAAGCAGCTAAAGCAATCCGTAAAACTATGGAAACAAATAACAACGCTGCATTTGTTATCGATCATGATGTATATTTCATTGACATCGTTTCTGATTCTCTATTAGTTTTTGAAGGAGAAGGCGGGATTCATGGATTGGCCGAAGGCCCATTTGAATTGAGAAAGGGTATGAATCGATTCCTCAAGGATGCCAACATCACATTTCGCAGAGACCACGATTCTATGCGACCCAGAATCAACAAACCCGATAGTCGAAAAGACAGGGAACAAAGAGCAAGTGGAGATCACTACGCCTACAATGCCTAATCAGGCCTTAGGGCGGTGTGTCTTCTTAGACCAAGAAAACTTGCGCATCCTAGCAGTCTTGCCAAATCCGCAAGAGGCACAAAATTTCTTTCTCTTGTGATAAGCATGGCGTCCACAACGTCGACAACGGATGTGGGTGGACTTCTGCCTCTTACCCATTGAAGGAGTACCCTTGCTCACATCATCACCTTCTAGACGAGGCGCCGACCGACCGCCCGTATATGAAGACAACGACGCAGGTAGAAACGGGAAATTCTAGATTTACCGTTATTCTTCCTCAAATATTGGAGGGTCATCGAATCTAGTAATTATTGCAAATGCGGTTCCGATTACCAAACCTAAAGCGATAAACAAAGCACTGCTAATGACCAACAATTGTACCACATTGTAAAGAATCTGCGCCATTGCTGAACCATTGCTCTCTAACAACAAATCTCCTCGGAAAGAAAGTACTCCTAGGGTCAATGCTGCACCAACAGTTGCCATCGCCAACATCGCCATCACTGGAGACAGGGGCCGATCTCTAGAATCAGCATAGAAGAGCATTGCTACAGCCAGTAAAGCAGATGCTACAGTGAAACTGGTCAACAATGAATTTGCAAAACGCTTGAAACTCTCACCTATGTCTCCCAAACCAAATAGGATGATTACTAGAATTAGCAAGGCCATGCAACCCAACACCGGCAGCAGCAATAATGGCCATCGGCGACGGGAAGTAAGTGGAGTCATTCTCCACCACCCCGAGTATTCTTTTCAATGATATTCTTGATCTGCTCCTTCTCGGTATCGTCTAGGGCGGCTACCATCCCTGGTTCAGGTAATCGCTTTTCATATTGAGCAACCACGAAAGCGACTGTCAATACGGCAGCAACTATACCTAGAGTCGTACCCCATAAATCGGCTATTGCCAACCATAATTGTGTACGCATCTGTTCGGCATCGGTTAACTCTCCATCCAATTGTAATACCACTAACAATCCCACAAAAAAAAGCAATGAGAAGAACCCCATGAGCCCGGCTTCCTTAGTTCTGTTTTCACCAACCATCAGCATTGCACCAATGACGAATGAGGACAATAGGAAAACTGACAGAAGGAATGTAGGCCACCATACCAACCAGTATGGGTTGACCTGGTGCCTCCAAATCGGGGGATTGTTCAAGTGCATCATAACAAGCCACATTAGACCCAAGAGAATAATTAACATTCCAACTGGACCAGCATAGTTCGGTAATCTTTGCACCGGAATCTTACCTGAAAAAATTGCAAGAAAACATCCTGCTGCCATCAATACCGTTGGTCCCGCAATGGAAAGTATCAGATGTCCTCCGGCAGAAGAATCTGATTCTGGAACTGTCAACCAAGAAAACAGGACCATTGTTCCAGATGCACAAGTGATAATCGAGCCGATAATTGGACGTAATCCATCTTTTCTTGAGAGAGCAATAACTACGCCTATTGGAACGAGAAACAGAGGTAGCCAGAACAGCAAAGTCGCCGCAAGCATTCCCTCCATGATAACAATGGCATGGATAAGGCTGAAGAATATTATCCAATAATCAGCCCGCAGTGCTGCGTTTTTCAGAGCCTTGTTAATTCGGCATGCATAAATACCGGACCTCGGTGGGAGGCTCGCTCGGGGTGCTATTATGGTGAAAATGCCTAGACAAGTTAAACGCTACAGCCCCTCGGCTGGCAAGCATACTCTACACACTGTCGAGAGAGTGAAGAAGAGAAGAGCCAGCGAATTGAAATGGGGTCAGCGCAGATTCCGTCGAGTCACTGCTGGATATCGAGGATTCCCCCGTCCCAAGCCCGATGGTAGGGAAAAGCCAACCAAGCGCGTCAACATTCTGTTCCGCTGTACTGAAACAGGTAAGGCTCACTATGCACCTTGTCAGCGCAGCAAGAAATTCGAACTCATAGACAAGTGAAGTGAAGATCATGGCAAGTGGATTTCTCAAAGTTTCATGTCGCGATTGCGGCAATGAAGTTGTCATTTTCAAGAGAGCCACAACCACAATCGCTTGTGGAGTATGTGGAGCCACACTGGTACAACCTGCCGGAGGCAATGCAAAACTGGTCGGATGCACCATCGTTGAAGCCCTCCAGTGAAAGGAGGGATACAATTGGCAGAGACTGAATTCCCAGAGGAAGGCGAATTG
>PBHQ01000050.1 GCA_002719475.1 Methanobacteriota archaeon
CTACTGCAGAAAAGTTACGCGATGCGGGCTTCGAAGAATTATTGGCAATCGCGGTAATGACCCCTTCAGCATTGGCTGAAGCTGCAGAACTGGGTGAAGCGGTAGCTGGCAAGATCATTATGTCAGCCAAGAAAATGGCAAACATAGGCGGATTCGTAAGCGGAGATGCACTGCTGGAGAGGCGCAGAGAAGTGATGAAACTATCCAGTAAAGTACAGTCAATAGACGACCTGCTCGGCGGAGGATTCGAAACCCAGGCGCTGGTCGAAGTCTACGGAGAATTCGGCTCAGGCAAAACCCAAATTGGTCACCAATTAGCGGTCAATTGCACCCTACCGGTATCTGAAGGTGGATTGGATGGCGACGTATTCTACATCGATACGGAAGATACATTCAGGCCGGAGAGAATTACTCAGATGTCCAGAGGACATGGTTTGGATCCTGAGCAAGTTCTGAAGAGAATACACGTAGCCCGCGCCTACAACTCGGCTCACCAAATGTTGTTGGTCGATGAAATCAAGCGCATGTCCTCCGGGTTGAATGTCAAGATGATTATCGTCGATTCATTGACCAGTCATTTCCGTGCTGAATACATTGGGCGTGGTATGTTGGCTAATCGTCAGCAAAAGCTCAACAAGCACCTAAAAGAATTGAAGCAACAAGCTGATGTTAACAATGCTCTAGTGCTTGTGACCAATCAAGTACACAGCAAGCCGGATGCAATGTGGGGCGACCCGACAAAGCCGATTGGAGGACACGTGCTAGCACACGCCAGCACCTTCAGACTATACTTGCGCAAGGCCAAAGGTGGACGCAGAATCGCTCGTTTGGTTGACTCCCCAAACCTGCCTGATGGGGAATGTATCTACCAGGTCACACAAGATGGTCTACGCGACTGAGATTCAACAAAATTTGGCTGCTCAGTAGTCATATTGTTGGCAAGATGAACACCACTTCCACATCTGGCCTTCATGTTTGACTTCCTGAATGGTCCCACCACAGCGGGTGCAGACGGGTTGATCGGCAAGAGGTAATACGTTCGAGGATGGAGTTGCAGACCACGGATCAGATGTATCCGTAGGCTTGCGGCGACGCAGAACCAATACCACAATCAAAGCCAGCAACCCGGCTGCCCCGCCCCAAATCAACATGTTAGAAGATGAACTCGTTGATTGAGAAGAAGTTTCTGAAGTCTCATTCTGACGGACTTCATTATCTGTATTCTGTTCTCCATCTATTACGGTGTTATTCTCTTCAGAAATAGAATCGCTAGGTAAAGGTTCAGCAGTTTCGTTCCACCACATATCGACCATAGTATTGTGTTCACTATTGATGGATCTGATGACAACTTGAAGTCGCAAAGGACCTGTCCTGTCGATGTAAACTACCTCATCAGTATAACTCGCAGGAGCAGGATCGTGAGTGATCAAGGGGTTTTGCCAACAGCGTTGGCCACATTCTTCACTGGCATTCAATTCCACAGCGAATATTTCGATAATGTCGCTATTCTCTCCGCGTTGATGCCAACTGTAGCGTAGGTTCCAACGTTGCATATCAGAAGTCACGAATACATCGACATTCTCAGGCATGCTAGGAACAGGGTCTCCTTGGCAACGTGTTGCATCTTCAGGGTACATGTCAATCTCATCCTCCCTAATACTATCCGGAGCGCATCCATCGCCATCTAAATCTGACCATGCCAATGGATTGCTAGGGAAGGCATCACCATTCTCGACCCTTAAGCCATCAAAATCCAATGTCCATGAGTAATTATCTCCATATCCGTCGCCATCCTTGTCAACACACTGTGTATGGTCAGTAATGAAAGCGTCTCCAATCTCGAACTGCTTCAAACCATTTGATGAATTTGTGAAACTGTAATTATCACCACAACCATCTCCATCGCTATCATTCCACTGTTGAGGATCATTAGGAAATGCATCTCCTCTCTGATTCAGATGCTGATGTGGGCTTCCTTCCCAGAGATAATTATCTCCATATCCGTCCGAATCACTGTCATTCCATTGTTCAGAATCTAAAGGAAATGCATCGGCTGAGCCGGCCGGGTGTTTAAGCCAATCAGAATCTGCATCGGACCATCCATCCGCGTCGCTATCAGGACAGCCAAACCTATCCTCAGTACTACTGCCCGAAAGGTAGGGGCAATCATCTCCAGATTGTCCTTCTGAATTATCTCCGTAACCATCCCCATCGCTGTCCGCCCATTGGCTTGGATCTTGTGGCCAAAGGTCTGTAGAATCTGGATGGCCGTCTTCATCTGTATCCGGTAGCCAGGTCATCCAACCCCCGGTACTGTTTGCCACAACATACCGCATTCCCATTGGAGTCTGCTGAAGTCCAACGCCGCGTGGAATCCCAACCATGCTCCATGTATCATATGTCTGACCGGAAATTGGATCCAGAACTCTGACTTCACCAACGCTTGAATCTGATGCCACGCCTGAACCGATGATGATATGTTGTTCATCAGCAGAAAACCCTGCAGAGAATCCTTCGTAGGGAACTGATGATTGCCAACGCTCAACTTCATTGTCGACATCGTAGAGAATCACCTTACCATCCCACCCAACACTCAGAAGGGTGTTGCTATTCGGCGCCCATTCAACCACTCCAGTATAATTTGTATGACTGTAAGGGCTGGGTAATTCATACCATTCATCTGTAATATCGGCTTCAGTATTCCACAACCGTATCTGCCCTGATTGATCGGCACTAACCAATCTGCTACCATCGTAATTGAACTCCATTACCCAACATGTATCAGCACATGTCCAATTCCTCTGGGGCTCCCACTCAGTTCCAACACTGACCAAAATAGTAACTTCCCCATCAACGTCGGTATCACTTCCATCGGGAACCGAACTTACGGCCATAACCCTGCTATCCTTGAAAGCTAATCTTCCAAACACATCGATATCCATTACCTCTCCAAGATTGAAACTCCTTGTGGAACCCTCAAGAGAGCACCATATCACCATACCATCAGTAAATCCTGCTACAACCACTTGTTCATCTTGCCACTTCACACTCTTGACGTATGGGACTTCCTCGACATCACGCCCCCAATCTGGATGTTGACACGTATGCATTCTTGCCCCAGATTTCAAATCATGTACATCCAAAGTTCCTGAGCCCTGCGCTATTGCTACTTTGTTCCCAGATGGATCAAACTCCAATTCACGCATAATGCTACTATCATGAATTGTAGATAACTCAAGATGTCCTGTAGGTTGTATATTCCACACTTCAACTGTACCATCCTGACCTGCACTAGCAAGTCTGCGCCCATCGAAAGTAGCAGCCAAGGCTCTGATATCAGACTTGTTAGACCGGTATGCATGCCAACCATTTCTAGACACTTCTTCTCCCGCTGCATCAAGAACCAATACTTGACCCTCTCCGAGTAACCCGACGTACAGAGTATCGCTGTGTAATGACCATTCTAAGCGCGAAATATTCTGTTCAAGTGGTTGATACCACAATACCTCTCCACCCGACAAGAAATGAGTCACGACACTCTCTCCACTGCTCTTGGTCCAAGCGACGCTATACTCCGAATCGCCTTTCCAATCAAGATGCCACGCAGATGAAGTAGGAGCGATATTGTGCTGATGCGTTTGCTCAAGAGTTGATTGATTGAAGATACGAACACTGTCCCCTCCTGAAGATCTCTCCAATGTAGCAATGCTGTTTCCATCTGGGGACCATCTGCAAGCCTTTACAACATCTGGAGTATGCATAGCAATGTTGTTTGCATCACCTATGCCAAGAAGATAGGAAGTATCCAACACTACCAATTCTCCTCCATTGGCTGGTCGGCCGCCGCAGAATGCAATGCGACTACCGTCGGGGCTGACCTCCATATCATGCCCCCAGTTCTGTTCAACTCCACTCAGGTTGCTGCTCCAATATCCCGTATTATCCTCAATCATGTCCTTAGGACGCCCAGCCCCATCATCCACGACTCGGTAGACATTCCAGCGATGTCGCTGCTCTAGTGTAACAACATGTTCATCGTCCAACCAAGCAAGACCAAGTAACTGCATGCTGTGTGTCAAACGCAATACAACTCTGTCGTCGCTGACATTCCAGATCGATAACCCTCCATCGAGACCGACTGCGGCAAGATGAGTTTCACTAGGAGACCACTCCACGTCCCAGAATACCGCAGGTAGACTGGGTTGCCACACACCGAGTGCCATAGCTGTAGGTCCATCTGGAAAATCTTCACGCTGCCAAACCTCAGATACCTTGGAGGACTCTTCAAGTCCGTGATTAGACCAGGGGACAAATAACATCATCAGAACGAAAACCAACGTTGTTCGTCCCTTGACCATGCCTTTGCCGTACTCGGCCACCGCTTGATACTGTTGCTATTTGGTTCGCAAAGCAATTTGGGTCAATAAATCCCCATTCAATACCTTGCGACAAGGGTCATCTTGAAAGAGGCAGGATGTCGCACTCCGACTATGAAGCACCTGATTGAACGAGTTCTCAGCCTTGAAGCGGATGATTCAACCACGGTAATCAAGCCCTCGAATCAAGATTCCTCGGCGGATGATACTGAATTACGCCAATTGTTGGAGTCACTACAACCCAGAATACGTGTTTATGGTGTCGGAGGCGCTGGTTGCAATGCCATCAGCAGACTGTCCAATGAAGGATTATTTGACTCAAAATTCGTTACAGGATACGCAATAAACACAGATGCACAAGCCCTGTTACTAACTCAAGTAGAAGAGAAAATTCTCATTGGAAGAAGTGCAAGAGGCAGAGGAGCAGGAGGCGATCCTGCCAAAGGTGAAACCGCAGCACTAGAAAGTGAGTTCACTCTGAATAGGATTACCGAAGACACCCAATTAGCGATAATTACCGCAGGAATGGGGGGTGGTTCAGGAACTGGTGCTGCTGGACATGTCGCTAGACTTGCCAAGAAACAAGGTGCTCTTACAATAGCAGTAGTCACTTATCCTTTCGAATCTGAAGGGGCATTGCGTAGACAGAATGCAGAATGGGGATTGGAGCGATTGAGGGAATACTGTGACACAATCATCGTCATCCCGAACGAAAGATTGCTTGAGATTCAAGGAGTCAAAGACTTGCCTCTAGCGGCAGCCTTCAGAGTAGGGGATGAACTTCTGGTCCGTTCGATAAAGGGGGTAACTGACTTGTTGACTTGCGATGGAATGGTCAATCTCGACTTTGAGGATCTACGTTCAGTTATCACTACCGGAGGTGGTGTTGCGATGATTGGTATAGGTGGGGCTAGCGGTGATAACAGAGCCGAGGAAGCAACTCTTGAAGCCCTACACAGCCCCTTATTGGAACTCGACCTTAGTGATGCAAGAGGGGCTTTAATCAATGTCGTAGGTGGTCCAAATCTAACTTTGGGAGAGGCTGAAGCTGCTGCTCAAATTATCAAAGAACAGATTAGTGAACATGCACGTATCATTTGGGGAGCAGCTGTTGAAGAGGGAGCCGGAGATGAGATGCGAGTCATGGTTGTTCTTACCGGTGTGAAAAGTAAACAGATTCACGGTGCTAGTGAAAACAATCAACTCAAGGCTTTACGTTCTAGACACATAGAATTCGTCAACTAAGGCGCCTAGCAGCAAGTGCTAGAATAGCCACAGTTGCGGTTGCACCCAAGAATGGGATAAAGCCGGACTCTTCACCTGGAACCTTGGCATCCTTTAGATTACCAGAATAATTTTGACCGGCGATACTGACTACCTTACTTCCCCAAGCATCACCACTCACATCGTCATTCCCGTTAACCGCATTGACATACAATTGAAAATCGACTTGAATGTCATCTTCTTCGGGTGCAGTCCATTGAATTACCCAACCTCGCTGAGCATTTCCTTGCTCAGTATGGGTTAATCGACCTTCCATTATCTGGACATCATTTCCACCGGAACTAACTCCAGCAGAATGCCATAGCATGAAACCCCCTTGACTAACTTCATTACCTACAATGCTACTATTCATCCATAGAGTCAGATTGTAGGTCTGACTAGAATTGAACCGTTCGGGAAGACCATCTATGTGTGCTTGCGTTTTCAACTCCCTCTCTGCACCGTGACATACGCAACCATTGTCCGCCTGCTGACCGATTCCTTGTTTATGGGCCAGTCCAATAGGGTGTAGCAAAAGAAGGACCAATAACAGAACTGATGAGGCCCTGCTGATTCGCTTCATAGATAGAGGGCGTAGAACCTGTTTGAAGAAGTTTACAGTTCGTTGAAGTCATAGATGCTGACTGGATTGTAATACCGCTTGACCTGCTTCCGATAGACTCCATTTACGCGCTTTACCACGACCTTCTGCCTGAACAAAACCACATTCGCTCAACTGCTTCATGTGGCATGACATCAATTGTCACGATGTTGCTAGTTTTTCACGTAATTCACCTGTCTTGATACCCAAAGTTCCTGTCTCGAATAAAATCTCGAGGAACACCTGTTGCATTCCAGCAACCGGTTGTTCAATTTTGACAAAAGTTTAGAATCTGTTCCGCTCGATTATAACGACGCTTTGAACCATACTCTTCCCGTTGGCATGTATGATTTCCTCTCTTTCAATACCTATCAAAGAGGTCGTGAACTTGTTTGACGAATCAAAACTCATCGTGAATGGGTTAATGAGGGAGAGGGATAGTCCAAGTCCGGTGAGCAAGCCGATGTCGAGTGATGAGAACGAAGAAGACGTAGATCCATACGAAGCATTGGATGTCTCTACCAACGCTCCTGCTGCTAGAGGCGCGGAACTTCTGGATGCTTTCGGAGAGGAGGAGGACGTTCTCGAAGAGGAAGGTGCGGTCGAATTAGCAGAATCTAGTTCACTTGAAATAAGTGAAACCATCGAATTAAGTGGTGAATTTGAGAACTCTTTCATTACAGATGAAGAAATTGTGGAAGAAGAGGATGATGTCGATCCATTTGAGGAACTTGGGGCATCAAGACCCGCATCAATCAACCAAGAAGACCCCATGGTAAGCGATGCTTTGGCCGAATTGATGGATGATGAGGATGAAGAAGAAACCGAAGAAGCGGTGTTAGAAGAAGCCGAAGAAGAGTATCAAGAGGATGAAGCGGTTGTGGAAGACAAGCCAAAAGCAGACCCAGAAGAACTCTATCGTTTTCTCTTGGAAGGTGTCTGGGTTGACGATGTCCTCGACCCTGCAGAAGTCACCTTAATGGCGAAAAAGAGACGAGAGTTGAATATCTCATTTGAGACTCATCTTAAGATACTCAGAGAAGTACTGCACGAGTAGGTGTAAACATGACAATTCTGTTCAAACATGCTCTCGATCTGGCTTGGAATGATGGCAGACTTTCGCGTAGAGGAGCAATGCTGCTTGAGCGATTCCAAGAGACTCTTGAAATGACTGATAAAGAACGTTCTAAGATCGAAGAGCATCACTCCTTACGCCAAGTACCATATCTGATAACCAGAGGTTTCGGTTCAGGAGCAGATTTACTCGATGAATGGATTGCTACCCTATTGGATTTGGATGATGAATTGCCTACTTACCTCGCCTGCATGGGCCGGTTAGCTCTTGAGAAAGGTATTAACAAAGAAGATTGGATTGCAGTCTACAGAACTGCGGAAAGCATGGGTTGTGCCTTTGATTTTGCACGCGGAGTTTGGGAAACTGAGTTCGTTATCGATAAACTGGACTGGCCGGATGTACTCAACCCTGTAGCTGATGCTTTAGGTTTAGTCAGTGAAGAAGAATAATCATTCTTCGCTCAATTCAAGACTCCAAGTGATTTCAACATCATCGCTGAATGTATTGGAAACGGAACAGTACTTCTCATGTGAACTCTTAATCAATCGTTCAACCATCTTCTGCGGAATATCGTTACCACTAACCTTGTACATCATGTGAATCTTGGTGAATGATCGTGGTGGTTCTGGTGCTCGTTCAGCTTGTAATTCCACACTGGCTGATTTTACTCCTCGTCTTTCGAGACCATGTACTACATCTACCATACTACACGCCCCTACCATCTGCAAACAAACTTGCATTGGACTAGGGCCCTTGTTCCAATCGTATGCAACTTCTTGTCCCGCATCATTAATTCCAAGAAATGATGTCTCTCCAGTCCACTTTACTTCGCCACGCATAACATGAACAGAGGACTCCCCAACTTGAGCATGTCCCTTGGTTGTGGGAGACATCTGTGACCGTGTTGTTCATGAAGGGAGTATTGGTGGCCCGCCAACATGAACACTGAAGGTGTAGCAATTAAGATGAATGGTACCAACTTAGAAGTCTCCGATTCGCCTCTAGTTCACTATATCGAAGGAGATGGTATCGGTATCGACATTACGCCGGTTATGCAAGCGGTTGTCAACGCTGCAGTAGACAAAGCCTACTCTGGTCAGAAGAGTATTGTGTGGAAGGAAGTCCTTGCTGGTGAGAAAGCCTTCAATGCAACCGGAGAATGGTTGCCAGAAGAGACGGTGGCTGCAATGAAGAGCGGTTTGGTTTCAATTAAGGGACCGTTGACTACCCCTGTTGGGGGAGGCATCAGATCATTGAATGTCGCTCTACGCCAAACCTTGGATTTGTTTGCCTGTGTAAGACCAGTGCGTTGGTACGAAGGTACCCCTAGCCCAGTACGTTCTCCACAAGATGTTGACATGATTATTTTCAGAGAAAACAGTGAGGATGTCTACGCTGGAATAGAATGGGAAGCCGGCTCAGAAGAAGTTGCCAAGGTCATCGATTTCTTGCAGAATGAAATGGGTGTTTCCAAAATCAGGTTCCCTGAAACAAGCGGTATTGGAATCAAACCGGTCAGTCGTGAAGGGACTGAAAGAATCGTCAGATCTGCTATCAACTATGCATTAGAGAATGACAAGCCAAATGTCACTTTAGTCCACAAAGGGAATATCATGAAATTCACAGAAGGTGGTTTCAGAGATTGGGGCTACGACCTTGCAAAGCGTGAATTCGGAGCCGTTGAATTAGATGGAGGGCCATGGTGTACCTTGACCAACCCGAATACTGGAAATGAAATTATCATCAAGGACGTAATTGCCGATGCTATGCTGCAACAAGTATTGACGCGCCCTGCAGAATACAGCGTTCTGGCTACAATGAACCTCAATGGAGACTATATTTCAGACGCTTTAGCCGCGCAAGTTGGTGGAATTGGAATCGCCCCAGGTGCAAACATCAACTATGATACTGGAATCGCTATTTTTGAGGCGACTCACGGTACTGCACCCAAATATGCAGGTCAGGACAAAGTGAATCCAGGTTCACTCATTCTGTCCGCCGAGATGATGCTCAGACACATGGGTTGGCAAGATGCGGCCGATTTGATTGTCAAGGGTATGGAGAACGCGATTTCTGCGGGAACAGTAACTTATGATTTTGAGCGATTGATGGATAATGCTCCACTTCTTTCGTGCAGCGAATTCGGTCAAGCCATAATCGACAATATGTGAAAGCTTCACTAATTTATCGTAGCCAAGAAGTTACTTGCTGAACGCTCTTCGCGACTCCAAAGCCGAAACGCTCCTCAAGGGCTCTAGCAACCAATGTGAAGTCACCATCTCTAGTGGCAACCAAAACCGATCCTATACCATCATGATATGAATCTGCTATTGCACATGCCTGTAGCATGATTCTGAGGTCGCTTTCTTCGGGGAAGATAGCATCGTCTTCAACTAATGAAGTACGGAACAACACCTCACCATGAGTTCCTTTCTGTTGGGTAAGGCGGTCGTATACCTCAACATGTTCTAGCATGAATTGATTCAATCCTTCTCGGTATTCTTCGCTTTTATCCTCAAAGCCAAGAGTTGGGTGCTTCCAATCCTTGAATTTAGAAATTATCTCCTCAACCATCTTCTCCAACGACTCCTTGAGAATGATGCGTTTCCATGATTCCTGTTCAACTATTACATCCCTAAACATGGCCTTCAGTCGACGTGGGTCTTCAGCGAAATTGCGAATCTCACTCTGCACTATCAATGGCATGAATATTCGAATCTTGTTTTCTTTGCGTTGCTTGAGAATTGTCCGATGAAACATTCTGTGCCCTACCAAATCAAGCCTGACTTCACTCGATAATTCCAATTCCTTGGCGATCTTCTCCTTCAATGCATCGATCAAAATATTGGTATCAACAATGACCAAAGGCTTGAGAGAAAGATGACGAAGATGTCTTCTCTGACGAACATTGAGCTCCTTGTGGTGATTCTGATAAACACCTTGCTGTGCGTTCTGCAAACGACGTATCTGTCTTGGTTTGAATCGCCCGCTATTCATCGCACGCTCAAAAATACTCAATCCTCGCAATGCATTTTCCTCTGCAGCGTCGCTAGCAAGATTGTATATTTCGTGGATTAGTGGATCGAGGTCCCTATCTTGTGAGCTTTCATGCATCAATCTTTGATAGCGCATCTCGTCATCCACTCTACTACGTCTGCGGTCCTTGCGTACATTGCTCAATGCAGCTCTTACTCGACCTTGGAATGGTTCACTCGGTAGTGTAACGGGGTGAGAACGGTGATAATTGAACAAGTAATCCAACTCCTCTTCGTCATATTGCGCCCTAGTTTCTTCAACCAATTCCCCTTCTCTATTCTCTACCATGACCTTCTTTTGAGAGCGTACAAAGTCGAGAAGACTCAAGGTGGCTGCTTCCTGTTGTCCACGGCTTGCATCATGACTAACTCTCAGATATAGTTGGAAACGCTTTGTCAAAGCCGACTGCAAAGCCTGCTCTTTGTTCAGCAAATCAATCGCTTCACTCCATGATTCTGAATGGGCGAAATGAATCAGAGCTTTGCGGTACAACATGATTCGCTGCTCATACGGGAAATCCAGGCGATCTGCAGCCTGTTTCCAACTTCTGGCCGAAGCCAGCAACTCTCCTTGTGCAGCGTGCATAGCAGCCTTAGAAATTGTAGACCAAACCGAAGTTGGAGAAGTCTTTTGGTACCATTCAACTAATGTTGGTAAAGCGATGTCATGTTCCATCACCATTTCTCTAGCAGCAACAACTACTCGCAATCGCGGTTCATTGGCGGAGAGAATGTTGTCGAATGATTGCGAATCCATTTCCTTGTTAGAAGAATCCTGAATCTCAGTTGCAACGCGATTGAGTCTCAGGCTCTCAACAACTGTTTCTAGTAAACGGCGCTCAACAGATTGCAAATCGGCGGAAGCAATACTGTCTTCCAACTTCTTCAGATTAGATTCTGACACCAATCCGTCACCATCATCACTCATTGCCCTTCTGACTTCTCTCATACCACGAATTCCTGTTTTGTCCAAGGCTTCAGCCAAAGGATTCAACTCACAACGTGCACCATCCAACATATGCAATAAGGAAAGAGATAGACTGGAGAGACCTAGGGCAGTTTGATTCGCATCAAGTGCTTCGTGTGCAGTTGAATGCGCGGATAATATCCACTGATTCAACTCTTCATCTACTGTGGCAGGATGGAGGTTAACAACTAACAATGTCTCCAATGGATATTTACTAGCGCCGCCATCCATCTCTCTGAGAATCTTTGCTAAACCGCTGATATCCCCTGTTTCAATATTCAGTTCAATCAATTCTTCATGTACCAATTGATTTGTTGTGCCATCTTCCAATCTAGATGCTGCAACTACTTTCAAAGAAGAGGGAACCTTTTCCCCTGAAATCAATTGTACCAACTCATCACTAGATAATTGCCCAATATATTTCTCAAACCAAGTGATTATCTCTTCTGAAGAAGTAGCAAACAATGCCTTCAATGCAATTTGGAAATTCTTTGATGTAGAAAGATCGAGTTGCAATAACTCCTCTTCAGCCTCTTGATTCCTACCGTCATTAACTAGTGCAGAAACAATGTGCCAACGAAGTGTATCTGCTGCCTCCTTATCTGCATTGGATTCAATCAACAATTCAAGCCCAGAACGCATCTCTGCAAGACCTAGGTCGATATCTTTCTCGGGAGCAGATAACCAGCCGGCAGTTCGTAATGCACGCGAGAGAGAATCTTGTCCTTGCCGTTCAAGTGCATCTTTCCAATCTGCCTCTTGGCCCGACCTCAATCTATGCAACAACAACTGATCAGCAATTATGCCCTCCATTTCTTCAATATCGTTTTGCTTTAGAATCTCATTTACTGCAGCATCATTGCTGGCTAAAGCCAAGAGGACCGATAACAGAGAAGCCGGTGGCTCAAGAGAACGAAGTTCAGCGGTCAACAGCCTTCCATCTTTCACTTTGCCAGAATTAATCTGCAGTTTGACGCGTCGTAAATCGACTTCTGCGGACGGTGGCAATACAAACGGTAATTCCAAATCAAGAAATGAAATGAGAGAACTTCTGTTAAGTGGATCTATTCTGGCTCCTGCAAGCCAATCATTGAGGTCACTTACTGCTGAATCATCACTTTCCTCTTTGACAGGATGGGCAGCGAACTCTGCTAATAACGGGGTCTGTTCCGCCATCTTTCCCCAAACAGGATGAACCCCGTTGGAGCACTCAGATCTCAATGCAACCATGACAGATTCATCTGAATTACTCCACGAATCACCATCCCTCGATTTGTGTACCAAAAGCACTGCTAATCTGAACGCTGCAGGCAAATCGCTGTCGGGGAGAACTTCATTTTTCTCAGGCAGTAGATCCTGTTGAGAAACGCGGCCACCGCGCCCTCTTTTCATTCTGCGACCGCCTGCCGATCTCTGCTTACGTAGAGCAGACGGGGTACTACTATCCTCCTCACTAGGAGGCTCTTCCTTCCGAAGTGCAACTAGCAACAAACCCTTCCAACCCTTTGGAAGTAACTCCCATACTGAAGAGCGAGTAACGTGGTATTGACGACGTTCTGCGGCATCGCCACCCTTGAGACCTGATTCGAGGCCTTCAAGCAGTCTCTGTTCCAACATCAGCAACCAGCAATCGCCGGCCTTAGTCCCACCCTTTGAAGGCACCGCCGAAGGCCAATCCAACCGCAAGTTCAATCATCAGCGACATTGTCATCTTGAGTGGGTGGAAGTGATGGATGTGACCCGAACCATCATCCTGCTACTGCATCCACTCCTCGGAATATTCATGCTATACTGGATTCTCAAGCAACATGGATGGCGAAGTCGAGGGCGTTCACTCAAGGGTAAACAGAGAGATGAGGCCAGAGATTCTCATGAAAAATGGGGCCGTAGGTTCTTGCCAGCCGCTATTGTGGTAGTTACCATAGCCTTCGCTGCTCAAATCATCAGGGGCGTCATTGATGGAGTTGGCTGGAATTCTTATCTCACACCAAGCGTACACGGTATTTTCGGAATTCTCGGATTAGGATTGTTGCTAATAATGACAAATATGGGCAAGAAGGCCTCGACTGCAAGAAAGCAAGGAGAAAAGTGGAGCAAATTGAAAATCACACATGGGAGAGCGGCAGATATCGTGGTTATTCTAGCTCTATTGCACGGTTTCATCGGCTTTCTCTACATCTTTGAAGTGCTGTAATACGTTACTCGCTTTCTGAGGCGACAACCTTGCTATGTCTTCCACCAGGTAACCATTCTGGTGTCCACCAATTCCATTTGCCCATCAAACGCATAGTGGCTGGTACCAACAGTGCTCTGACAATAGTTGCATCAATGAAGATAGCAAGAGCGAGCCCGAATCCAATTTGTTTGAGAATTAAAACCGATGAAAAGCCAAAGGAACTGAAAACAACTACCATGATTGCTGCTGCCCCAGTAATTAATCTCCCTGTCCTTTGCAAACCATTTGCGACGGCAGTGGTGTTATCTCCTGTACGCTCCCATTCCTCATGAATACGCGATAGCATCAGCACCTCATAATCCATTGATAAACCAAAGACAATACAGAACATAATCACCGGATTCGTAGCATCTATCGGTTGAGGGGTGAACCCTAGAAGGTCTGAACCCCAACCCCATTGGAAAACCACTACCAACATCCCGAAGGAGGCCGAAATCGAAAGGATGTTCATGACCACTGCCTTGAATGGAATAATTACACTTCCAACCTGAATGTAAATTAGGACAATAGTTGCAATGAAAATAAATGCCAATGCGATTGGTAAATTTTCCTCAATCGCATCCAATGTATCAGCGCTGTAGGCAGCAAATCCTCCTACCAGCATCTCCGCTGCATCACCCATTTCAAGTACTGCTGCTAACTCTCCAATATTCTCTCTAATCGCCTCTACAAATTCTCGAGACTCAACACTTGTTTGCGGACCATCCATAGTGACCACAATGAATGTTAAATCAGATGCTACGAACTTTTGCCGGAGATATTCTCTTGATGCATTCTGCTCAGGACTGAGGTGTTCAGCAGAAGTTGTCCAGAATAGAACCACCTCATCTTCACTCATCTCAATCGACGGCATAGCGGCCCCAAACACTCCAATGACATGAGAATCATTGAGCATAGTACTTATCCAACGGTATTGCTGCCTGAGGTTATTCTCCGACAATGGGTCTCCTCCATCCATGTCCATAACCATGAATGCAGAATTCTGAGCACTCTCCGGCCACAGATCATTGATGTGATCGGAGCCCTCTCTTGATTCATCATCAGGTGGTAGCGCTTCTACTGAAGACAAAGATAACTCTGCTTGTAAGAATGGTAGTCCGGCTCCGAGCAGGAGGATGAATGTTGGAATTAGTACCGCCCACGGATGTTTCATCACCGTCCTTGCGATTTTAGCCCACATTCCATCGTCGGTATCCTTACTCGGTATAGAGAATGGAACCTTCCAAGAATTCACCTTAGGACCGAGCATAGCCATCACTGCTGGTAAAACAATTACCGAGTATCCCATCGCTATGCTGACTGCAAGAGTGCCGCCAATACCTAGACTTGGAAGACCTGTGTTTTCAAAGAACAACATCCCCATCAGCCCGATGGCAACCGTAATTCCAGAGTAAAATACGGCTTTACCAGCAGTAGCTACGCTCATTGCAGTGGCAGTACGAATATCCCGTCCTCTATCCAACTCTTCCCTGAATCGATTGACCAAGAATAGCGAATAATCTATCGATACACCAATTCCAATCAAGGAGATGATGTTAGTGGAATATTGTGTAACATCGGTTACGTTTGACAGCCAAATAGTAATCCCCATAGCGGCCAGAACAGTAAGCACACCAACTCCAACAGGTAGGAATGCGGCAACAACAGAACCAAAGACGATTCCAAGAATGATTAGTGACAATGGTCCTGAAAACATCTCAGCCTGAATCAAATCATCCTGAATTCTCTTGTCAAAGGAGTACCCAATGGCTAAATCTCCTGTGCGCCAGGATGCTCAATACTGATATCTATGTTTGGAATTTCTTGACTTTCGCCTTTGGCCAGATTTAATTCGTTAGTGGAG
>PBHQ01000051.1 GCA_002719475.1 Methanobacteriota archaeon
GAATAATCCTCGATAAAGAGAGGGTCCATTCTGGTATGCCCAGAAGTGTCGATTCAGCCAAGGTTGCATTGATTAATTCAGCTATCGAAGTCAAGAAGACTGAGGTAGATGCCAAGATTCAGATTACCGATCCCACGCAATTGGCTAGTTTCCTTGAGGAAGAGGAGAACTTCTTGCGAGGTCTAGTTGAGAAGATACAGGCTGCAGGGGCCAATGTGGTCATTTGTCAAAAGGGGATAGATGACCTTGCACAGCATTATTTGTCTAAGTCTGGACTATTTGCAATCCGCCGCGCCAAGAAGAGCGACATGGAAGCATTAGCCAAGGCTACAGGCGGTAGAATAGTGACTAACCTAGACGATTTGTCCGCTTCAGACCTAGGGGTTGCCAGCAAGGTGGAAGAGAGGAAGATTGGCGATTCTGATATGACCTTCGTCACTGGCTGTACAGAAGCCAAGAGCGTATCTGTTCTTCTGCGAGGAGGAACCGACCATGTTGTAGATGAAATCCGCAGAGCATTTGATGATGCAGTAGGCGTTGTTAGTGTAGCTTGGGAGGATGGGATGGTGCTTACAGGAGGGGGTAGCGTAATGGCTGCCTTGTCCCGAGAGTTGCGCACTTTTGCCGAGGGGGTAGGCGGACGTGAACAGATGGCTATCGAAGCCTTTGCCAGTGCTTTGGAAGTCATTCCTCGCACTCTTGCTGAGAATGCGGGATTGGATCCAGTCAATACCATCATCGAGTTGCGAAAGTCTCACTCAGATGGAGACTCTCATTCGGGAATCAATGTTGACGAAGGTGGGGTGAAGAACATGCTAGATGCTAATGTTCTCGAGCCACTTCGAGTGGTTGAACAGGCGATTCAGAGTGCTACTGAGACCGCAGTCATGATTCTCAGAATAGATGATGTAATCTCGAGTAAGTCGGTCTCGATGGACGAGATGGCCGATGGATTCGATATGTGAGTTCATCGCTCCTCCGACGATGATGGTCTGCATACCTTCAAAGACCGAAGCCGATTCCCTTGCATGCCGATACCGTAGGTATCGCAGGTAAATCGAATTAGTTTTTCTGAATCAGACTGAGTGGTTGAAATGTCAGAGTCTCAAAATAGAGAAATTGCAATCTTTTTCGGTTCTCAGACTGGAAATGCCGAGGATTTGGCTAATCAGACATCTAAATTGTCAGCAAATTTCAATCTCAAAGCCAAGGTCTTTGACATGGATGGATTTGATCCAAGTCAATTTGCCAATCACAAGAGAATTTTGATTATCACTTCTACATGGGGAGAGGGCGAGATGCCTGATAACGCTGAGGATTTATGGGTGGCGACAAATGAAACCAATCCTCCACTCGCTGGAGTTAATTTTTCAGTGTGTGCAATTGGAGATACATCCTACGTAGATTTTTGTCAGGCCGGTTTGGACTGGGACCAGAAGTTTGCTGAACTAGGTGCTAACAGGGTTCATGATATACAGTTATGCGATGTAGATCATGAACCTGAATGGAAGAAATGGGTTGATGCAGTTCTGCCTCTGATGTCAGAATTAGACGTGGGGAGCGTTTCTTCTACAGATTCAGAGCAGCAAGAGGTAGAGCAATCGGATGAGGTTTCAGAACCCCAAGAAAACGACGTTTCGGAAGCGGCTAGTATTCCGGAAGAAATCCTTCAGGGAGATCGTGAATTATTGGTATTGTTTGGTACTCAGAGTGGTAATTCTGAAGACTTAGCCGCTTTAACAGCCAAAATGGCCTCCTCTGTTCATTTGAACGGAGTTGCTAAAGATATGGCAGAAAGCAGCATGTCTGAAGTTGCCTCTGCTAAGAGAATACTGATTATATGTTCAACTTGGGGAGAAGGAGAGATGCCTGATTCTGCTCAGGCATTATGGGATGCTGCAAATGCTGCTGATGCACCTTCATTGGAAAATGTCAGTTTCACTATCTGCGCTCTTGGAGATACTGGGTACGAACTTTATTGTCAGGCAGGTAAGGATTGGGATCGTCGATTCGAAGAACTTGGAGCAACTAGAGTTGCGGAAATGGCTGAGTGCAATGTTGACTATGAGCCGTATTGGAAAGCTTGGCTTCCTGGTGCATTAGGCGCATTGGCTAGTGTTGATAGTTCAGGTAATTTGCTTCCTGAATGTGTTGAACTTTTTGCTGAGATGTTAAGGCCAAAGAAAAAGACTGCAGGCGTAGTTGCATCTAGTGGTCTCGAACAGCCAACCCTTGAGGTCAAACTCCGAATGTTCAGGTACGATCCAGTACTTTCTGAACAGGGATACGATACTTACAATGTTAGTGTTCCCGGGCACCATAGTTTACAACAGGTTTTGGTTATGATTAAAGAGACTCAGGATGGAAGTCTTACCTTTAGAACTGGTGCCTCAGCAGGTAGCGATCCTTTGACTGGTATGTCGGTAAATGGCAATTTAGTGTTAGCCGATTCCGTAAGAATGGTTGATTTGCTAAACTCTGCGGGAGAAGAAGGTATTCTCAATATTGAGCCACTTCCAGGAAATCAGGTCATCAAGGATTTGTTGGTTAGTACCGCTGCTTTTGAGTCTGCCAAGAAGAAGGCTGCGGTTTGGATTCGAACCAGAGATCGCCCAGGTGCAATGACTTCACAAGGTCAGGCGATTGGTACTATGTCGACGACAGAAGCGAGAAAGTTGCATTCGATGAATGACATCAGTAGTGAACATCTTCTGCATTCAATGTCCGAGACCTTACCTTTCAATTCATCATACCTCGGACCTGCGGTATGTCATCGTCTATGGCTTAGGTCGAATGATTCCCGCATTTCCAAACTTTGTCGCGAAGAGATGAGAGAAAATCTTCAAGGCTCAGATGGAATATGGGCTGAAACCGATATAGGAGTGTTTGGTCGATACGGAAGAGTGGGTGGAATAGCGGCTAAGAATCTAAACGATTGTCGCAGTGAGTTATTGCGCGCTCACCGTTTCGCTGGTAAATCTGGTAGGTATGTGAAGTGGTTCTGCAAGACAGTTAAGTCATCTGGCAATTTCAATGAAACAATCGTTACCGCTCAGACACAGGGTCCTTTGGGAGCCATTGCAAATCTGCCTACTACACTTCGTATGGCATTGGGTTTCACTCGTAATGGGGGCCCTCCAGTCAGAGACTGGCAAGGATTTATTGCTCCTGGAAAAATGCCTCCATTGTTAAACAAAAGCATCGATCGACACCATGAATTGGTGGCTATATTCAATGAGTTAGATAAGAGGTTTTGAGGTGAGAATGTGAAGTTCGCATATTTGCCCGGCTGTACAACCAAGGGTAGTTCTAGAGAAGTACAGGATGCGATGCTTTGCGTAGCTGATGGCTTGGGAATTACATTGGTCGATATGCCAAGTGCAGCATGCTGTGGCGGAGGAATCATCAAACAGGCCAACCATAGATTGCAATTGACAATTAATGCTCGAAATTTTGCTATGGCTGAAAAATTGGGCTTAGATATATTGACACTGTCAGCCTCTTGTCAAGGAGTGTTGCATGAAGATCTTACTTTATTATTGACCGATGAGCCCCTTCGTGCTGAAATCAATGACATATTGGAGAGGACTTCAGGTATTCGTTTTGAAGGAGAATTACGTGTGAGACATATATTGGAAGTCTTAGTTGAGGACATAGGTCTAGACAGTATTTCTGCTAAAGTGAAGAACCCAATAGGTTTCCAAGTCGCCGCGTATTATGGATCTTCTATGCTCAGGAGCGGTGCAAATGGCCTTGATGATCCATTTAATCCATCATATTTTGAGAAATTGATTGAAGCCTTGGGTGGAATTCCGGTAAATTATGATGGCCGCACTAGAAGTATAGGCTCATCTTTGGGACTTTTAGCGCAAGAAAAAACAGTAATGAAGATGGTTGCATCAGTACTATCAGAGGCTAAACAGGAAGGTGCTAGACTAATGGTTTCTGCCTGTCCGAAAGCCCATTTTAGTTTGGATGTGTATCAGCCAAAGGCTGCTAGGATTTCCGGAAAAAAGATCAATATGCCAGTTATACATTTACCAGAGTTAGTTGCCTTTTCTTTGGGTTACTTTGTTAATAGGTATGCTCAGTTACGTACCCGAATCATGGTTATCGGCGATTGATTCGTCAGGAATCTTGCCAACGAACCTTGCATTTCCCTATGATCAATCCTGATTATCGGTTTCATCGGCAGTCCTCCTGCTGCCATCAAGAATTGGATTATTCCATTCATCATCGCTTGTTGGTGTAAATTGCTTAGCATCTGGCTGAGGCATGAACGCGTCAATACTCATCTGTTGTCGCGGCCTGAGTTGTTCTGGGCGTACTCCTGGGCGTGGTTTTGGTAGCGCAGATGTTTTTTCCACGATGACTTCCTTCTCCTTGAGATTGGGGGCTAATCTTTCGATTTCATTCAACATCCAAGTAGCGGCCTTCAGAGATTTGGAACCCTCACTAAAGATGGTGAAATGTTGTAATCTAGTCTCAGCACTATCATCCACTTTTGCCCTCAACAAACTTCGACGTACCTTTTTCAATACTCTATGCATCTTAGCTTCGCGTGCAGCAGCAGCATGTCTTATTCCTTCATCTCTAGTGTCTTCAGCAACTAGAACCACAACTTGTCCTTCTCTATGGCGAGCAGTTCTACCACGCCTTTGGATGGTTCTGATTTCACTGGCGACTGGTTCATGGAAAATCACAAGATCAGCACTTGGTACATCCAATCCTTCTTCTCCAACCGAGGTCGCAACAAGAACATTGCAATCGCCATCTTTGAAGCGCTGTAACCTCGCAACTTGCTCCTTTTGAGAGAGCCCTTCTCCTCCTTTACGCGCTTGGCCAAAGAATCCCTCCGCCTTGATTTCAGCCATTTTGCTCAATTCGTCGAGAACTGCACTCATAGTGTCGCGAAAATTTGTGAAGATGATTATCCTACAATCTGGATCGATTTTCATTTTGTTCTCGACCAAGCGTTTGATTCTCGGCATCTTGGGATGGTTCAATTTTTGTGTTCTGAGTAAACCTAGCAATGCTCTAATCCGGGGCATGCCGATGAACCTCGCTTGCTTTCTGTCTCCTTCTCTGCTGCTTTTCTCTGATCTTTCAAGATGCTTGAGCGCAGTCTTTGGTCCTTGAGCTAACAATAGACCCAGAAGGTTGTGGATGCGAATTGCATCAGCATTCATTTTTGCAGCATTGTACCCTTGCGGGTTTCCGCGTTGGATGGCCATGCTGATTCTCCTTTGTCCCTCCCTCAATACCTTCATTCCGACCGGGCCCGAACCTGGAATGAAGCCCATCCTACGCAATTTGTCCAGATGTTCTTCCAGCAGGTCTTCTACTGGTGCTGCGAGATACTTGATTTCATCGGGAATTTCCAGTCTATGCTCGTTTATCTCAAGGCCTTGTATGTATGGGGCAAGCAGGTTATCGGTGGATTGTAGTGCATGAATTCTTTCGATCCCTAGTCTTTGTACGACTTCTTTGACTATTGTCTCATGAGACCCTGGGCTGGCAGTGCATGCCAGAACCTTGCCATTTGGAACTGAACGGTACATGTCGCCAACTATGGCCATTGCGTGGTTTCCAGTCGCATGATGTGCTTCATCGAACACCATCAAATCGATTTCTGAGAGATTGATAGTTCCTCTTTGCACATCATTACGGACGATTTGAGGAGTAGTTACCAGCACTCTTGCCTCAGCCATCATCTTCTGCCTCTTCTGCCAATTATCATTTCCACTGATCCTGACAATCTTCTCTTCTTCAATTGAAAGCACCTTGACGAGGTCTTGCAGATGTTGGTCCACCAACGGATTAGTTGGTGCCATCAAGATGGCTTTACCTCCCTCGTTCAAGGCTTCTGCAATCGCCATCCATTCGATAGCGGTCTTACCTTGTCCAGTGGGTAGAACAACCAAAGTGGGCAATGTCAAACACTTACGTAAAGCATCGAGTTGATGAGCCCGAGCTTCTACTGCCTTCGGCTTTAGATTCGGATGCTCCACAGTTGCTTCCACGCCGCTCACTCATCTGCTGGGGGGGTCGAAGGTATGTCAATGATGACCTAAGAGGGGTGTGTTGAAAGTGAATGTACAAATCGCTAAAATATGGCCTCATGCCATCGATTATCCTCCACGCCTAGACCGATGTACTGATAAAGGGGTGGAAGTTCGGCAAGCCGCTCAGAGAGTGAGCAGCCAGTCGCAACGGGCAATCCTGAGGACCCCGAACCCCGATCCCCGCTCGTGGGAATGGGCCGGCGACACGGCTGTTCCTTCGCTTTCTGGGCCGGTGTGGGCCCTGCTCTGCAGGCACCTACAACGTTAACCAAACAGGAGGCGATGATATGGCCAAGAGACACAAGCCCAGGCGTGGCAGCATGGCGTTTAGCCCTCGCAAGAGAGCCCAGCGTCACTTCGGACGAGTCAAGTCTTGGCCAAGCAGCGATGCTGATGAAGTTAGAGTCCAAGGTTTCGCAGGTTGGAAGGCCGGAATGACTCACGTTCTTCTCAAGGACAACAATCCAAAGTCAACCAGCGCCGGTCAAGAGGTCCGCGTTCCGGTGACCGTAGTCGAGGTTCCAGAGATGATGGTGCTTGGAGTACGTGGCTACAAGATGACGCCCTATGGTAAGCAAACTGCAGGTGAGGCATGGTTGGACAGTAGCGCCCTAATCGATGCATTTCCAGATATCTCTCGCAGAATTCCAGAACCTAAGGAACACGATTCCAAGAAACACTTGGATTCATTGTCCGAGGAAGATCTCTGTGAGGTTAGACTGATTGTAGCAACTCAGCCATCCAAGGTCTCAGGTTCACCAAGTAAGACTCCTGAAGTCATGGAACTTGGATTGACAGGAGGGGGCATCAGCGCTCAACTCGAGTGGGCTGGCCAGCAACTAGGTCAGGAAATTGGCATTGGCAATGTATACGAAGAAGGAACATTTGTCGATGTGGTTGGAATAACCAAGGGATTCGGATTCCAAGGTGTTATTCGCAGATTTGGTGGAAAGTTGCTGAGCCACAAGAACAGCAAGCGCCGACGTCAACATGGTAACCTTGGAGATAAGGGAACCGGATACGTTAGGAAGACCCTACGTCAAGCAGGACAGAAGGGATATCACCAGCGTACCGAGTTCAACAAGAGTATTCTAAGAATCTCCAATCCAGAGGAGAATGAGATTACTCCAGCTGGCGGTTTCCTCAATTATGGAGAAATCTCCAATCCATACATGTTGATCAAGGGTAGTCTACCAGGTCCAGCAAAGCGTTTGGTTCGCCTCAGAGATGCGGTCCGCGCTGAGAACAAGGACAACTATCCAATCGACATCACCTATGTGAGTACAGCATCCAAGCAGGGGGTCTGAAGATGAAGGCAGCAGTGTACCACATCACCAACGAGATCACTCAGGATCAAGTAGAGGCTGGACGTTTGCAGGAAGTATACGATATCAGTATCGAGTCTGGAAAGAAGGTCAGTCTACCGAGTGCATTCGATTCAGATGTTCGTTCCGATGTTATACGCAAGGCAGTAAGAGTTTCCAGAGCCAATCGCCGTCAGGCCTATGGTTCCAAGCAGCAGAAGGGCAAGAAGCGCCCAATGCCTGGAATGAGGCATTCAGTTGAATGGTGGGGTAAGGGCCGTGGTGTTTCGAGAATCATGCGAAAGACCGGTCAGAGGACTGGTGCTCAAAACCCTCACACAAGAGGTGGACGCAGGGCTCATGGCCCCAAGGTCGAGAAGGATTGGAGCATGTCGATGAATGCTACCGAGCGCCGACTAGCGAGGGATAGTGCACTGGCAGCTACCACCGATCGAGAGATAGTTTCAGCCCGTGGGCATCGCTTCCACGAGGAAATCGATACTCTTCCTCTAATTATTGGTGATTATACCGAGGTTCGGGATGAAGGTGAAGAGAGCATGGATATTGAGGTATTCAGCCTTGAACATGCCACACGCAAACTGGTTGCAATTCTTGAGAGCCTTGGGCTGGGTGATGACTTGCAGCGCGCTCGCAATGGACGTAAGGTCAGAGCCGGTAAGGGCAAGATGCGAGGCCGCCGCCATCGCACACCAAAGAGTGTGCTCGTAGTTGTTTCTCAGAAGTCAGGACTAGCCAAGGCCGGTGGCAATATTCCTGGAGTCGATGTGGTTGCAGTCAAGGACCTTTCAGCCGAGGATCTTGCGCCCGGTGGCGATGTTGGCAGACTAACCGTCTTCACCAAGAAGGCAGTGGAGGAACTCGCTTGAGTTGAGGTGATATCATGGATCCGTACAAAGTCATAATTGCACCTTGGTTGACAGAGAAGTCTCTGGAAGCTAGAATAAATGCAGAATACGATACAAGAAATCGTCTAGAGTTTATTGTTCACCGCAGCGCCAACAAGTCTGAGATCGCAAGAGCAGTAGAGATTCTCTTCGATGTCAAGGTGGCTAAGGTTAACACTCGAAATGAGAAGAATGGAAAGCATGCTAGCGTTAAGTTGGCTGAGGGCTATGATGCTGAAGAAGCAGCTCTCAAGTTGGGAGCGCTCTGATGAGGTGATTCGATGGGTAAGAGAATACGCGCACAGAGAAAGGGTAGCAGCCCAAGATACAGAGTAAACTCACACAGATTCCCAGGTCGCAACCGCCTACCAAACATCCGTGATGAGATGGTAGAGGTAACCGAGTTGATTCACAGCCCAGTTCACACAGCTCCATTGGCAAGGGTGAAGAGGGAAAGTGGCGAAGAATCGTTGATTGTCGCAACGGAAGGAATCTCAGTTGGTCAGAACTTGGCCTTTGGAAACAATGTCACCTTGCGTCCGGGTAATGTAACTACTATTGGGAACATCCCAGAAGGAACGCCGGTAAACAATCTCGAACTACGCCCCGGAGACGGTGGTAAGGTCGCTAGATCTGGTGGTGCCTCCTGTGTCGTCGAAAGCCGCATGGAAGGAGGGCGAATCAGAGTCCGTCTACCTAGTGGTAAGAGCAAGGATCTACCAGAGAACTGTAGAGCCACTATCGGAGTTCTAGCAGGACATGGTCGAAGCGAGAAGCCATTGATGAAGGCTGGTGCAGCACACTACAAGGCCAAGGCTCGTGGAAAGCAGTACCCGAAGGTAAGCGGT
Source organism: Methanobacteriota archaeon (assembly GCA_002719475.1). The sequence goes on from PBHQ01000051.1 coordinate 9,123, forward strand.
GTTGCAATGAATCCTGTAGATCACCCACATGGTGGTGGAAACCATCAGGCTGTACACGGTCCAAACAGCGTCGCACGTGGCGCTCCACCTGGTAGTAAGGTCGGACATATCGCTCCAAGCCGCACTGGACGCGGCAGAGGCAAGAGGAAATGAGGTGAGTAAGGATGGCAAAGAGAAAGCGTCGATTCATGACTCCAAAGGCAGCGCGTCGAAAGACCCGAAAGTTGCGTGGTCGCGTCAGCGAGCGCCGCAAGAAAGAATTCCTCTACCGTGGGCATACCATGGAGAAATTGCTCGCTATGCCCCTGTATCCTGTCGATGATGACCCGGATTCAGAGTCTGTAGTGGGCTTGCTATCTGCTAGAGCACGCCGCTCTTTTGACAGAGGCTTGCCTCAAGAGAATGAGCACCTGCGTCAGCGTGTTCGCCGAGCAAAGGAAGGACAGGTCATCCGCACCCACCGCAGGGACATGGTCATCCTTCCAGAGTTCGTTGGCAAGGTTATTGGAATTCACAATGGTCAAGGTTTCAATGAGGTTGAAATTAAACCAGAAATGATTGGACACTTCCTAGGTGAATTTGGAATCACTAGGAATTCGGTCACACACAGTGGCCCTGGTGTTGGTGCAACCAAGTCGTCAAAGCACGTACCATTGAAGTGAGGTGAGAAAATGAGTCGAGATCGTTCAAGGTCCCAGAAGGGATATTCTCAGTTGCTACAAGGTAGCAGATTGGTAACCGCACGCGCAGTAAATTTGGATTGTCATTCCAAGCATTGCTTCGAGATTGCCCGAGCCATACGCAACATGACTGCTTCTCAGGCATTGGACCTGTTGGAATCGGTTATTCGTATCGATAGCGACCGAGAGGATATTCGTCGTAAGGCCAAGGCTATTCCCTTCCGTAGAGGAAACAACATGAGGCACCGCAAGAGAGCAGGGCCTCGTTCTCTCGGACATAGGAAAGGTAAGATTGGTCCTGGAAGATACCCCGTCAAGGCGAGTAAGGAATTCATCAAACTAATCAACAGCGCCATGGAAAATGCAAGGCATGAGCACGAGGACATAGAGCCTGAAGATATGGTAATTACACACGTAGCCGCACATCGTGGACAGGTTAAGCGTGGTTGGATTCCACGCGCACGCGGGCGTGCTACTCCTAGCAATCACATTCAGACTAATCTAGAGATTTTCCTTGAAGATCTGAGTATTGAAATGGAAGATGAGGACGAATTCTGAGGTGAAAATATGTCAGGCAAGAAGAATGTTATTCGACGTATCATCGACCGTAATGTCGAGCGCCACCTAGTCAAGGAGTTCTTGATGAACAATACCAAGAAGGCTGGATTTGGGGGCCTTGACATCCGCCGTACCCCTCAAGGAACTGAGGTCACCCTGAAGGCTGAGAGGCCCGGAATGGTCATCGGTCGAAAGGGTCGAATCATCAATGAACTGCAGAGGAGATTGGACGACGAGTTCTCCATTCAGAATCCAAGGCTCAAGGTGGATGAGGTGGAGAAGCCTGCTTTGAATGCACAAATTATGGCTGAGAAGTTGGCAAGTGCTTTGGAGAGAGGCTGGTATTTCCGCCGAGCAGGACACTCAACTGCTCTGAACATCATGGAAGCCGGCGCAAAGGGAGTAATCGTAATCCTAAACGGAAAGATAACCGGAGCAAGACACCGAACTCAGAAATTCATCGCTGGCCACATCAAGTATTGTGGTGAGACCGCTCTGGAGCATATGGATAGAGGATTTTCAACCGCTATCAAGAAGTTGGGGACTATCGGTTGCAGCGTCGCAATCATGAGGCCAGGAACTAAGTTGCCACACGAGATAACTGTGTATGGTAAGGATCAGGTCGCCGTCAATGAAGATGGTGAGGTAGAGGTCAACGTCGTGGAGGTGCCTGCATGAGCCACGTTACTAACAGGGATATCGACAACATGAGCCCCGAGGCTCGCAAGTCAAGACTCAAGGAGTTGCGCGAGGAGATGTTGCAACTCCAATCAGAGAAGAGCATGGGAGGAACTGCTGCAAACATGGGTGCTTACAAGGCAACTAGGCGCAGCATTGCTCGTATGTTGACAAGAATGCATCAGGATAAGAAGGAGTGAATTCAGTGGCTGCTATATGCAATGTTTGTGGTCTACCAGATGAACTATGTATATGTCAGGAGATAGCTAAGGAACAACAGATAGCTTACATTTCAACGGTGAGAAGGAGGTACGGAAAACTGGTAACGATTGTTGAAGGAATCGATGATTCGGCAATAGATATCGACCAGTTAGCAAAGACACTCAAGGCTCGTTGTGCAGCAGGTGGAACCGTCAAGGGACGGACCATCGAATTGCAGGGCGAACACAAGAAGAAAGCAGCAGAAGTACTCAAGAAAAATGGATATACAGTGGAGGTGAGATGAATGGACGCACGAAATATGCCTTTGTTGGGACATAATCTCAACGTAGTCTCTTCTACAGATCCAACACTCGTTGGTAGAAATGGCGCTGTAGTTTCAGAGACTATGCGCACCATAGTCATCGAGCAACAAGGACGTAGGTCAAGGTTGGCCAAGGATGTCATCAGATTCACCATTGATGATTCGGATGCTGTAATCGACGGCAGCCAGATTGGCCAGAGGCCAGAAGATCGAATCCACCGAAGGTACAGGAAGTGATTACATGCGAGATATCGGAGTTGATGTGAATAGGCCCGAAGGGGAATGGGATGGCGATGAGAATTGTCCGTTCTATGGATCTCTAAGGCTACGTGGACAGATTCTAGAAGGTACAGTTGCCAGTGTGGGAATGAAGAGTACCATCGTCATCGAGCGACATCACGTTCGTAAGATGGAGAAGTATGAGAGATATGACAAGCGTATGCGTCGTCTTTCCGCTCATCTCCCAAGTTGTATCGGTGAAGTCTCCGTTGGGGACAGCGTCAAGGTCATGGAGTGCAGACCTCTTTCCAAGACGGTTTCATTCTGTGTCATTGAATCTACAGAGGGGGAGTCGCAATGAAGGGAATAGCAGGTAAGCAGACCCGTGGTCTTCCTTCTGCAGCAAAGTTGACCTGTGCTGATAATACAGGTGCTAAGATCGTTCAGTTGATTTCGGTCTACAAGATTGGTTCGGTCATGCGCAGATACCCTGCAGCAGGTGTAGGGGATATGATCAAGGTCAGTGTCAAGAAGGGTAATCCTGAAACTCGAAGGCAAATGTACAGAGCTGTTGTAATTAGACAGCGCCGTCCATTCCGTAGAGTTGATGGTACTTGGGTCCAGTTCGAGGATAACGCTGTTGTTTTGACAAATGAGCGTGGTGAGGTACAGGGTTCGGATATCAAGGGCCCTGTGTCTAGAGAAAGTGCAGAACGCTGGCCCAGAATTGCCGCTACTGCTAAGCAGATAATTTGAGGTGAGATAATGGTCAAGAGCAAGAATCCAAACAAGCAGCGCAAGGCTGCCTTTACTGCTCCAAAGCACGTCAAGCGTAAGCGTATCCGTGCCCGCCTACAGACTACAGACTCGCGTTTAGCGGGCGTCAAGACCGTAACTGTAAGAGTTGGAGATCAGGTCAAGGTCGTCAGGGGAGATTACGGACAGCCATCCAAGGGTAAGAGGCACGGTGGACCGCGTGGAAACAGCGGTCTTGAGGCAAAGGTCATCAGCGTAGACTCCGATAATTCACGCATATTCATCGAAGGAGCCACATCATCCAAGGCCGACAACAAGGAGGAAGGAGTTCCAATTCATTCCTCCAATGTAGTAGTCACCAAGTTGGACGAGACCGACCCGATGCGAATGAAGCGCATTACTGACAGGAGTTGAATAACATGGGATCAAGCCACCACCTAAAGCGATTGAACATGCCACGTAGCTGGGCTCTGCCTCGCAAGACATCGGTATGGGTGACTCGCGCCAATGCCGGACCTCATGCGCTAGAGATGTGCATGCCATTGAATGTCATTATTCGTGATGTGTTGAAGTTCGCAAAGAATTCACGAGAGGTACGTTCTATTCTTCACAATGGTTTAGTCAAGGTCGATGGGCGCCTAGTGCGTGATGCACGCCGTGGCGTAGGACTGATGGATGTACTTACTCTAGGGGATATCAACTATCGTTGTCTCTTGGACAGCAATGGTAAGTTGCGCTACCACCAGATTGCACCAAGCGATGCCGAGTGGAAGTTGTGCAGAATCGATGGAAAGTCAACATTGAAGGGTGGAAAGACTCAGTTGAATTTACACGATGGGCGTTGTATCATCATCGATGATGCAAAGGCATACAGTACTGGTGACAGTCTACAGATTAGCCTCCCTGATCAGCAGATTATGCAACACATTCCATTCGAAGATGGTGCCCCTGCCTATCTGATAGGTGGAAGCCACGTAGGAACAATCGCCCGTATCAAGGAGTTCATAGTAAAGCGTTCAAGCATGCCTAATGAGGTCGAGTTTGACGACTTTGGTACTGTGGCGCAATATGTCTTCATAGTTGGAAATGATACTCCACTACCAGGTCTGGAGGTGGGTGCATGAGTGAGAATAGTAATCCAATGCTAGAGCCACGAATCGCCAAGGTCTCCATCAATATCGGAGTTGGAGAAGGCGGAGAGCGTTTGCAGACTGCAGAGCGCGTACTTGAGTTGTTAACCGGCCTGAGTTCGGTACGCACCATGGGTAAGATTCAGAATCGAGACCTCAAAGTGCGTAAGGGATTCCCCATCGGTTGCAAAGTCACAATGCGCGATGCTGAGAAGATAGAGAAATTCTTGAAAGATGCTTTTTGGGTACGAGAAAACAGTATTCCTTCTTGGAACTTCGATGCTCAAGGCAATCTTTCATTCGGTATCAGGGACTATACCGATTTCCCAGACCAAAAGTATGATCCGGATATCGGAATCTTTGGAATGGACATCAATGTAGTTCTAGAAAGACCAGGGCACAGAGTAAGCCGCCGTCGCAGGCGAAGCCGCAAAGTCGGTAGCGATCATTCTGTCAGCCCAGAGGAATCTCGTCAGTGGTTCCAGAACAGATTCGGACTGACCATCATGGAGGAGTGAAAATGGCAAGAGATCACGGAGAGACGATTGGACGCACCATCGGTTGCCGCCGTTGTGGGCGCAAGAGAGGAATGATTCGTCGTCATGGGCTCAGGCTATGCCGCCAATGTTTCAGAGATATAGGCCGAGATATCGGTTTCAAGAAGTTCAGTTGAGGTGAGATAGAGATGCAATTCGATCCATTAAATGATGCTTTGGCTAAGATATTCAACGCTGAGCAGGCGGGACGCTACAACGTTAGCGTTAGCCCAGCAAGCAAGTTGATAGGTTCAGTACTAGAAATTATGCAGCATGCAGGATACATTGGAACTTTCGACAAGGAAGATGATGGACGCGGCGGTTCATACAATGTAGAGTTGCGCGGTGCAATCAACCAATGTGGTGTTGTCAAGCCACGCCACTCTGTACGTAGACAGGAATACGAGAAGTGGGAATCTCGCTATTTGCCCGCTCAAGATTTTGGTTTGTTGATTCTTACGACCAATCAAGGTGTAATGCACCATTACGACGCTAAGTCGTCAAGAATAGGTGGCCGTTTGCTGGCTTATGTTTTCTGAGGTGATTATGTGGCATTGTTAGATAGAATAGAACATGTGGTGCAGACGCCTGATGGCGTCAACGTCAGTTATTCAGACGGCGTAGCTACCGTCTCGGGAGAGAATGGTAGCCTTTCGCGAACTTTTGTTCATGACAAGGTCGAGATTTTGCTTGAGGGTGGCGCAGTAATTGTCAGAGTGGACATCCCACGCCGCAAGGAAAAGGCATTGGCTGGAACCTGGGCTGCGCATCTGCGCAATATGATCAAAGGGGTTTCAGAAGGGTTCACCTACCATCTCAAGGCATTGTATAGTCACTTCCCAATGACCCTCAAGGTCGAAGGAAATGCTCTCATCGTCAACAATTACTTCGGAGAGAAGGTTCCGCGTAGAGCAGAATTGCCTTGGTCTCCTGCAGATGTCAAGGTTGAGATCAAGAACAAGGTCGAAGTCGTGGTTTCAGGCGCTGATAAGGAGAAGGTTGGACAGACCGCTGCTAATATCGAACGCTGTGCAACCGTCAAGAAGAGAGATCGCCGGGTTTTCCAGGACGGCATATACCTGGTCGGTAAGGAGTGATTAAGATGTCAGAGGAATACGAAGACATGACTGTCTCTGAGTTGAAAGAACTACTCAAGGAGAAGGGCTTGAAAGTTGGAGGTAACAAGTCAGAACTTATCGCTCGACTCAGCGAATCTCAGGAACAGGAAGAAGAAGAAGTCGTAGAAGAGGCTCTTGAGGAAGAAGCCCTTGAAGAGGATTCGGATGATGATGATGAATACGATGACTACGATGATGATGATGATGACTGGGATGATGATGAGCCAGAGTTCCATGTTGCAAAGCAGAAACCTGTACTCGATGACGAGACTAAGGCTGCTTTGGAATTGAGAGCCGCTCAGAAGAAAGCCACCCCAGTATTCCAGAGAACCGAGTGGTTCCGCTACAAGCGTCTATCACGCAGTGGTTGGAGGAAACCCAAGGGAATGGATAACAAGCAGCGTCGAAATTACAAGTATCGTAGCTCATTGGTCAGGGTTGGCCATGGCAAGGTATCTCTGGCAAGAGGGCTTCATCCAAGCTGATTCCGCGAGGTCATGGTTCACAATCCAGATGATCTTGAGACGATTGACCCAGAGACCGAGGCTGCAAGAGTTGGTCGAACTGTTGGTGGCCGAAAGCGCGAGCGAATCCACACAAGAGCCGATGAACTAGGTATTCGTATCCTAAACAGAAGGAGGGGATTGTGATGCAGATTACTAATCAGAAGAAGATGGCAGCACAGTTGCTCAAGTGCGGAGTCAACAGAGTCTGGGTTCACCCTGCATTCGTCGATCAAGTGGCGACAGCAGTACAAAAGGATGACATCCAAGAGTTCATCGAGGAAGGTTGGATCAAGGCTCGCCCAATCAAGGGTACCAGTCGTGTGCGCGCCCGACATATATCTGCTCAGAAGGCTAAGGGTCGAATGAAGGGACAAGGAAAGCGTAAGGGTTCAGCCAACAGCCGTAACCCTCGCAAGCAGAGATGGATGAAGACCATCCGTTCCCAGAGGCGTACACTCAGCGAGATGCGCGATGATGGTACCATCGAAGCCAGTCAATATCGATACTACTACCGTAAAGCGAAGGGTGGCTCATACCGTTCCATCGCTCACATGCGCCAGCAAATGAACTCAGATGGCATCCAACTCGGAGGTGAAGATTGATGGTTCAGGGTCGTAGGAAGAGGTTGGCATATCGTCGTCGACGTAGCGGTGAGACCGATTATCATAGGCGTAGCAGATTGTTGAAAGCTCGTAAGCCTAGGGCTGTGGTCAGGGTGTCCAATACCCAGATTACTTGTCAATTAGTCAATTATGTCGCGTCTGGAGATGAGGTTTTAGTCAATGTCAATGGCAACACTCTGGTCAAGAAGTACGCTTGGCCCGAGTCATCTTCGCGTAAATCCTTGCCAGCATCCTACCTTGTTGGTTATGCAATGGGTAAGGCTGTATCTGCAGCAGGACATGAAGAGGCTGTGCTCGATATCGGGCTTGCTGCCTCAACTCCTGGCTCTCGAATTTTTGCTGCCCTCAAGGGTATGGTCGATGCGGGAATGGATATTCCACATGGAGAATCTGCTCTACCAGATGAAGATCGTCTCAATGGAGCCCACATCTCAGAGGATGTTGCAGCGCAGGTTGAAGAAACTCGCAAGAAGATAGAGGGGGCGTTTGAATGAGCGATGAACAGGTAGATGCTGTTGAAGAGACGGTTGAGGAAGTCGAAGTTGTTCAGGCTCCTGAGCACGAAGCCATGCCAATTGAGCCTATGGAGGCTCCAGTAGTTTTGCCAGAGAATCAGGCACCTGGGCTGCATTTGGCTTACAACCCTCCAGAAGTCAGTGAGGATGCTCCAAGGAGGCGCCGAGGTGTTGGTCCGGATCCTTTCGAGGCTTTGCGAAAGTGGACTCCAAAGACTCGCCTAGGTAAAGCAGTTCTTTCTGGAGAGATAGTGACCATGGAACAGGCAATCCGTAGTGGTATGCCAGTAAGAGAGGTCGAGGTCATCGATGCATTGTTGCCTAACCTTGAGGATGAGGTCATCACAGTCAATATGATTCAAAGGATGACGGACAGCGGACGTAGAGTTCGATTCAACGTCATGGCTTGTGTAGGAAATCGAGACGGCTATGTCGGCTTGGCAATCGCCAAGGGTAAGGAAGTGGCAAATACCATTCGCAAAGCAATCGATGCTGCCAAATTGAACATAATCTCGGTACAACGAGGTAATGGTTCATGGGAATCCAGCGCCGGTCCAGGAACCAGTATTCCATTCAAGGTGACAGGCCGTGCAGGATCGACTAGAGTTACCTTGATGCCTGCTGCTGCAGGTAAGGGATTGGTTGTAGGGCAGACCGGAAAGAAGATTCTCGAATTGGCAGGTATTAGCGATATTCTGAGCCGTTCCAGGGGTCAGACTCGCACCACAATTAACTACGCATTGGCTACATATAACGCACTTATCGAGATGAACAAGACCCGCGTCAGCGATGACCAGCGTCAGAGGCTCTTCATGGTACAAGGGAGGATTCTAGAATGACTTGGTTGGTAATCAGAGTACGTTCCGACGTTGGTGTCGAGCGAAGTATCAAGGAGACGATGCATATGTTGAATCTGACTCGTGTCAACCACGCAGTCTTGATTCCTGAGAACGACCAGTACCGTGGAATGCTTCAGAAGGCCAAGGATTACATCACTTGGGGAGAAGTTTCTGAGGATACGATCAACACTCTGTTGTCTGAGCGAGGAAGGATGTCTGGAGACAAGCCTGTGACCGATGAGGTCGTCGCCGACAATAGTGAATTCGCGGACATCGGGGCTTTGGCCAAGGCCATTGCCTCTGGTGATGCAACCGTCAAGAATGTCGAGGGTATGAAGCGAGTATTCCGCCTTCATCCACCCCGTGGCGCTAAGGGTTGGGGTGGCATCAAGCGATCTTTCAGAGTTGGTGGAGCCTTGGGCCCACGAGGAGATGAAATCGAGGCATTGGCTGCCAGGATGATTTGAGGTGAATGACATGGTAAGTAGGACTAACAAATTCCGAGGACGTTGCCGTACTCACGGACGTGGACACAAGGCTGGACGCGGAGCTGGAAAGCGCGGTGGACGTGGAAATGCAGGTATGAATAAGCACAGAGTGATGACCAGAATCAAGTATATGCCAAATCACTGGGGTATGCACGGTTTTAATCGAAATCCAAGCCTACGCAAGGTGAACGTCACCTGCAATGTTTGCGATCTTGAGAAGTTAGCCAAAGGCGATGAACTCAACTTGACCGAGATGGGCATCGATAAGTTGCTTGGAAGCGGTCAAATCAAGACTGCACTCAATATTACTGTTGATGCTGCTAGCCCCAAAGCCATCGCTAAAGTAGAGGCTGCTGGCGGTAGTGTTTCTATCGATGATGAGTGGGAAGAAGAAGAGTGGGAAGAATCCGAAGATGCAGAGGATGTCGAGTGATTGCTTCTTTAGTATCAAATCAATACCAAACTACTAGACAATGATTACAAGACGCAGGGAGGGGAATGAATGGTAGTTAGACGACCAGTGACATGGGCGATTGGTCTTATTGCCATAAGTTACTACGCCATAATGTTGTATTGGCAACAGGATAACTTGATGGGTGACTCGGTGGATCAAGTCCTCAGAGACAGAGCTATCCTAGGGTTGGGACTTTCCATTCTCTACATCGGTTTCCTGATGTGGTGTTTCATGCGAGATCTTCCCGAAGGTCTTCAGGATGTTCCAATCATTGGAAAGTACGGTAAACTCCTAGTTTGGCTGACTTTTGTCGGTTTCAGTACTTGGTATTCTTGGTTCGTGGACAAGGAAGCAGTAGGCTACCTCTTCGTAGGAGTACTTCTGATGGGATTCGGCGTAGCAGCTGCCTTGACATGTTTATTCTATACTGGTTCCGAATCAAGCCGATTGTACGCTCTGCGTCGTTTCGTAGACGTCTACCCTACCATAACTAAGCCTGATGGGCACGTTCGCTTCATGCAGAAGTTGTGGACTACAACTTTCGTTTTGATTCTATATTTCGCTATGACTAACGTCATGATTTGGGGACTGTCCGGGCAGGCTTTGGATATCTTCTCTGGATTCCGAGCAATCATGGCTGGTGCCAGCGGTACCATCATGCATCTTGGAATCGGTCCGATTGTTACCGGTTCAATCATCATGCAGTTGTTCGCCGGTGCCAAGATTATCAAACTTGATTTGCAAGACTCCGATGATAAAGCACTCTACCAAGGAGTACAGAAGTTGTTGGTTCTGGTAATGATTCCAGTTGAATCTATACCGCAGACCTACGGTTTCCTAGATCCTGATCCAGGTCTGATTACGAGCCTTGGTTCGGGTTGGGCTAATATGATCATCGTAGGTCAACTATTCGCCGGTTCCTACCTAGTGTTCTTACTCGACGAATTGGTCAGCAAATGGGGTATAGGTTCTGGTATCTCTCTATTCATTGCAGCCGGTGTTGCCCAGTCGACATTCGTCGGTACTTTGTCGCCTCTGCCGGTGACTAAGGGAATTGGCTACAGCATCGAGAACCCACCTTCTGGTGTCTTACCAATGATATTCTATATGTTCCGGACTGCGTCGAATGCTCAATTAGTTTCGCAGAATGGATTCGAAATGATTCTACTGACGCACGTCAATCCGATTGTAGCGTTAGCTTCGTCAATTATTGTGTTCCTAGTAGTGGCTTATGCTGAGTCGAGTAAACTGGAGTTGCCATTGACGCATGGAAAGGTGCGTGGTCACAAGGGTAAGTATCCTATACGCTTGGTATACGCAAGCAACATTCCGGTTATTTTGATGGCCGCTCTATTGGCAAACATCAACATGTTCACCCTATTGTTCTGGAGTCATCCGACATTATCTACGGTTCCGATACTCGGTCGTGAGGGTTGGTGGTCCCAAGCCGAATTCTTTGGAACATATGAGCCGGGTCAAAGTACTCCCTCAGACGGTTTCGCTTGGTATTCTTCGATGGTTAATGGGGTAGGTGATTGGCTGTTGCCGTTATTAGATCAACGAGGCGATATCTATGGCCATTCATTGAGTCAGATTATGTTACACGTCGTAGTATATGTCGGAGTCATGACATTGGGTTCGATGGTATTCGCGAAGTTCTGGATTGAGACAACCAACATGGGCGCCAAGGATGTTGCTAAACAAATTGAGAGAACTGGTATGCAAATACCCGGATTCAGAAAGAATCCACTGGTTCTAGAGAAGATTCTGCAACGATATATCCCTCCTGTGACGCTGTTCAGTGGTGCATTCGTAGGATTACTTGCCGCGGGGGCTGACCTCCTTGGTACCATAGGTAACGCTACTGGTACGGGTCTGTTACTTGCTGTAGGTATCATATTACGTACGTATGAACAGATCCAAAAAGAACAGGCGATGGAGATGCATCCGATGCTCAGACAGTTCTTCGGTGCTGAGTGAATCGCAATATCCGTAAATTGCTGATATTTGCGAGCAGTGCCACGATTTCTAGGCCAAGCATGCGCGTCATGTTCATATATGAAAGGTAGGTCCGATGGTTGCTTACGTCCTCTCAAAGGCGTTGCCGGCTGAGCTCTTAGGAGCGATGAAGACCGGCATCTATGATGACGTGATGCCGAAGCAATGCGGTTCCGAGAAACCGACTCCCTGCGGGGGTCGCACGCTCAGAGCTGAGGAAGGTGATCAGGTTACACAGAACATGTGTGTAAGATAGAGCAACTCTAAAAAGAGTGTTCCAACCAAAAATAACCAATAAGTGACAACTTGTGATGTCGTCTTAAGGATCAGTGCAGAAGGAGAAATCCTGCAAACAAATCTGGTTGATCCTGCCAGAGGCGACCGCTATTGGAGTTCGATTAAGCCATGCGAGTAGAAAGAAATTAGATTCTTTGCATACTGCTCAGTAACACGTGGATAACCTGCCCTAC
>PBHQ01000052.1 GCA_002719475.1 Methanobacteriota archaeon
AGTAAAAACTTACAAAGTTTTGATGCGGATGTTGACTGGGAAACTAAACTTCTATTTGCCGAACATCATCAAAGCCATGCGGCCTCCGCGTTCTACCCTTCTCCTTTCAATGAAGCCGTCGTCCTGACCATGGATGGGGTCGGCGAATGGGCGACGACATCAGTTGCACTTGGTCGTGGAAATAAGCTTGACCTAATCAAGGAATTGCACTTTCCCCATTCCTTGGGCCTGCTTTATTCAGCCTTCACCTATTACACAGGATTTAAGGTCAATTCAGGTGAATATAAAATTATGGGTTTGGCCCCTTACGGTGAACCAAGTTTTAAAGATCTGATCATCGATAACCTGCTCGACTTGAAGTCCGATGGAACATTCCGACTTGACCAAAGTTATTTTGATTATTGCACCGGGCTTAAAATGACAAATTCTAAGTTCCATTCTTTATTTGGAGGTCCTCCTCGGTCACCCGATAATTTGCTAGAACAAAGACATATGGACCTAGCCGCATCAGTCCAAGCCGTTACAGAGGAAATTGTCCTACGATTGACCCGCTCTCTTGCACGCGAAACCAAAATGAAAAATCTTTGTCTAGCGGGCGGCGTTGCACTCAACTGCGTGGCCAACGGGAAGGTGCTCCGGGATGGCGCTTTTGAGAGGATCTGGATTCAGCCAGCGGCCGGAGATGCTGGAGGTGCACTAGGAGCGGCACTAACTGCATATCATACACATATAGGTCAGCCTCGCGCTGACTCTGGTCCCTTAGACCTTATGTTCGGCTCGTATCTTGGTCCTTCGTTTGCTGACGACGATTCTGCCCGAAGGTTGGCTGCCATTGGCGCGAATTTCACTTTGTTAAACGATGAACAAACAATCAAAAAAACTTCGGAATCCCTTAGTAAAGGGAGAGCCGTTGGATGGTTTCAAGGCAGAATGGAGTTTGGCCCTCGGGCACTCGGTGGGCGTTCTATCCTCGGAGACCCGAGGTCACCCACTATGCAAAAGACCCTAAATCTAAGGGTCAAATATAGAGAGTCTTTTCGGCCATTCGCACCATCTATATTGAACGAAGATGTGGCTGATTGGTTTGAATTGGAATGTGAGAGCCCTTACATGCTTATCGTTGCTGACGTCGCCGAACCTCGTCGTAAAGCCATGACAAAAAATGAGCAAGCGCTCTTTGGGATTGATAAGCTCAACGTCCCACGATCAGACATTCCTGCTGTTACTCATGTCGACTATTCAGCACGAATTCAGACGGTTCATGCTGAAACAAACCCACGTTACCATCAACTTTTAACAAAATTTAAGGCCGATACCGGATGCCCCGTTCTTGTTAATACAAGTTTCAATGTGAGAGGGGAACCGATTGTATGTACACCTGAGGATGCTTTTCGATGCTTTATGGGAAGTGACATCGAAATACTTGTTGTCGGTAATTGTTTCATGAGGAAAGAAGATCAAAAATCTAAATTAGAAATAAACTACAAAGAAAATTTTGAACTCGATTGACGGTCTTTATAAACGCCATACGCGGAGTGTCTCTGTCGCCTTAATAGAGGGCCAAACCTGCTTAACATCAACAAGCACCCCTCTAGGTTTGATGAGGTTCTTTATACTTTCAAGTGGTATATCGCAAATTTCTTGATGGGCGACAGCCCCAATAACCGCATCGAATCTTTCTTCAGAGTCTAATTTTGGCAGCAGGGACAAACCACAGATGGCTTTAACATCGTCTGAGGAAGCGACAGGATCAAAAACATGAACGTAATGGTTTTTCTTCATCAAAATTCTTACCACTTCAATAACTTGAGAGTTTCTCAGATCAGAGACGTTCTCTTTAAAAGTCAGCCCCATCACAAGAAGTCGGCTCCTATCAACAACAAGTCGATCAATTTCCTCAACTAAATAACGCGCCATGCCATCATTAATGCGACGCCCGGCAAGTATAATCTCCGGCTTAAATTCTTCCTTTTCAGCCGCGTACGCCAAATAATAGGGATCCACTCCAATACAATGTCCCCCAACCAAGCCTGGACGGAAGTCTAGGAAATTCCACTTGGTTCTGGCTGCTGCCAGCACATCCTCTGTATTTAGACCCAAATGGTGAAAAATCATGGTAACTTCATTAATAAATGCGATATTTATGTCACGCTGAGCATTTTCGATGACCTTTGCCGCCTCTGCTGTTCTAATATTAGGCGCCACATAAATACCTGCGGGGATAACCGTGCCATAAACAGAGGCAAGCAATTTCGTTACCTCCTGAGTTTGTCCCGCAACCACCTTGGTAACCGAATCAATCGCGTGATCCTTGTCGCCTGGATTTATACGCTCCGGTGAATAGCCCAAATAAAAGTCCTCTCCACAATTAAGGCCCGAAGCTTCCTCAAGTATAGGTCCACATATATCTTCTGTAGCACCCGGGAAAACCGTACTTTCGTAAACAACCACGCTTCCACGAGACAGGCAGCCCCCAACTTCGCGGCTAGCTTTTTCAAGCGCATGAAGATTTGGTTTGTTCTTATCATCAATTGGAGTAGGTACCGCGACAATAAACAAGTCACAAGAAGGAGTTTTTGAAAGCTCGCTTACGAATTTAATGGGAGTGTCCAAAAGTTTCGCGGGCGACACTTCTCCGGTCGTATCTTTATTTGCCATCAATTCAGAAATGCGCATAGGGTCAGCATCATAGCCAATTACAGAAAATTTCCGTGCTAAGGCTAGGGCGAGGGGCAATCCAACATAGCCTAAGCCGACAACAGTGATTTTTAATTCGTTTTGTTCATTAATATTCATTTTTTGGTTTTTATCAGAAACTGTTTTTATCAGAAACTAATGTGAATTTACCGTGCCCAAGCCCTAAGAGAATAGTAGATTGGGATGATACTGTACCCGTACACAAAGAATAAACAGCTACAAAATTTCCTCAGTTCTAACACTACCTTGAGTTATCATACATATGAGTTCTTCCCCTGTTAACCCTCACATACATAGCTATTCCAAATTCTTTGCTATCCTGGTCGGATTCTCTATCCCAAGCCTCGCCTTTGGAAGGGCTGTTTTTGCCACAGTAATTGGATTAGCGCTGATATTTTTAGTGATGACCCCTCTTTTCAGAGTTGGCTGGCAAACACTAATAGAGAATATGCGAACATTTTTTGGGGTTCTAATTATATTAGTTATTTTTAGCTGGAGCATTAGCGCTATAGGATCAGATTTTCCAGGCCGCTCGTTTGAGGCAAGCACTCGTACAGGACTATTTATTGCCATCGCCGTTTTTATCTATGCCGCTCTTTCACACGACAATTACCTATCAACGTTATGTTTAAAATCGCTTATCCTAACAACTTTCGTCGCTAGCGGGTTTGCCCTATTAGCGTCATCTATGTGGCCGGAAATTTATTGGGTGCAGCGCCTTAAGGGATGGCAATCAACGCCATTAGAAACAGAGTTTAAAGGATATAGCTCGCTAATTGTGTTGCTAACTCCTCTACTGCTTATAGGCATGATGCGTTTTAATACATTATGGAAAGCTGCCGCATTGGCCGGAATTACTATGCTATTTTCTATAATGCTCCTATTTGTGAATCGCTCTGCTATCGCCGGTCTATTGAGTATAGCTATGATTTTCTCCCTCGCTCAGTTTTTTTGCCAAAAATATCGAAGAAAAGCGCTGGCAATTTCTACAGTTTTTTTAACGTTGTTTATGGGTGTCATTTTTTGGCTTCGATATGCCCGCTTGTATATATATGACGGCAGGCCTGCTCTCTATAAGGGTCCTTTGGAATCTGACTGGTTTTTACCTATCTGGCTTATAGACTTTCAACGCCAAACCATTTGGAAATTTACCCTTACTATTTGGGAGAGCGCTCCTTGGCTTGGTATTGGTCCCAATACAATCAATTTTCTGCCCGGAGCAGACTTACCTCTCCCCGGGGATGACCATCTTAGAATTATGCCCGCACATCCCCATAACTGGGTAGTAGAAATACTCGCTGAAACAGGTGCCTTTGGGCTAAGTTTTATCATATTAACAATTACCGTCACAGGTGGTTACTGGCTTCGTCGTTATGCCAGAAATAGTGACCCAGCTATCTTGAGTTTACTACTAATATCGAGCGGATATTGGGGCTCTGGTCTATTTAATTTTTCTTACTGGTCCGCATGGTGGCAACTTAGCTTTTTTATTGCTTTGGCTGTAACTTTATCTTTGGCGCAAGATAGAAAACTATAAAGATTTATTATCTGGTTAAATAGACTAAGGTCAGGCTCTATAAATACAAAACATCAAGCTTAATATTTGAGATGTATACATTCGCACCAATACCCAGCTGGGCAGAACTGCTATCCGGGCTGGTCGCCTACATAAAAAAGGCAGAGCCGTTAACGTCACCTTGGACGCAAAACGAGCAGCATATAGCTTTATTCTCAAATGGCACTGCCATATTGGATTACATAGTAAAACAAGAAGCCGAAAAAATAAAAAATAGAAGACCAGTAATTTGGCTACCCGATTATTTTTGTAATAGTGCTATCCAACTAATCAGCAAACAAGACGTTTCGATCACCTTTTATCCGGTCAATTCTATGTTTGATCCAGAATGGAAGGCTTGCGAGGAAATGGTTGAAGCTGGTTGCACTCCAGATATTTTTATTCTGGTGCATTATTTTGGTCGGGAAGCAAACGTTTCTCGTGCCGCCGAGTTCTGTCGCGGAACACAAACTTTTCTTTTGGAGGATGCCGCACACGTCTTGTTTCCTCATGGGGACATTGGAAAATATAGCGATGCTATATTTTATTGTCCCCACAAAGTTTTGGCGGCACCAGATGGCGCAATTCTTAGTAGTCCGAATAAAGCACCAGACCCAAAACTAAAGAACGTATCCTTCCCAAAAACCTGGCTATTGAAAAGAATATTACAGCTTATTCTTCCAAAATTTTTTCTTCGGCACCGAACTCGAAATCTTGAAAATTTCTTAACAGACGGCCTCACAACCAAAAAAGCTCCCGAAACATCAATAAGCTCACTCGGCTATTGCATGATACGTGTAAATGTTAATCGCCTCCACATTATCGGGAACGCGCGGAAACAAGCCGCAAATAAATGGCGAGAAGCCTTCCTTCCCTACAATGAATTATGTTCTGCCGCATTGAGTTTGGAAGAGGAGGGACCCGCGCCATACCGGTTTGTTCTAAAATTTAAAGACACAGAAACTGCTGCAAGTGTTTTTATGGCTCTTAGGCTTAATGGGATTGCCGTAGAAAGCTGGCCCGATCTCGCCCCACATGTACACAAAAACACGTCAACACATAACATTGCATATAAACTTCGCAGAACACTGCTATTTTTTCCAATCTTTCAAGCTTTACCATCGGACCTCAAAACACTCGTGACTTCATGCATGAAGAACGCTTTGCGGGAAGACCGCCCGATGCATTGACCCATTCTGAATATAATAATCACCGTATATTGGGCTTTGTTTAACTTAACTATGTGTGGTGATCAGGTACACTTGGAGTGTTAAATGATAAAAGCAGAAGACTATTCCAAGCGAATTATTAACCGTCGGGCACTTATTTCTTGGTGTCTTTATGACTGGGCCAACTCTGCTTTTCCTACCGTGATTATTACCTTTGTTTTCGCTGCTTATTTCACTAACAGTGTCGCAGAAGATCAAACACGTGGAACTAGTCTGTGGGGGGCCGCCATAAGTTTATCTGCATTGGCTGTAGCAATATCCGGACCTTTTCTTGGGGCCATTGCTGATCATTCAGGTCACCACAAACGATGGCTTTGCTTGTTTACCGTCCTCTCCGCTTTTGGTTCGATGATGCTTTGGACCGTGGAACCAAATCTAAACCACATAATGCATGGTCTATTTTGGGTCGCCCTGGGTAACTTTGGCTTTGAGTTAAGCATGGTATTCTATAATGCCATGCTACCCATTTTGGCCCCGAGAAACCAATTGGGCCGCTGGTCTGGCTGGGGTTGGGGCGTTGGTTATCTCGGTGGTCTAGCCTGTCTAGGCATCGTTCTTGCAATGTTTATTCAGACAGAAACACCAATATTTGATCTAAATAAAGATGCCGCTGAGGAATTACGTATAACAGGCCCATTTGTCGCAACATGGATGCTGATATTTGCTCTTCCTTTACTTCTATTATTCCCTGATACCAAAGGTAATGAAAAAGAGATGAAAACGGCCGTAAGAAAAGGCCTAGAATCGCTCTGGCGGACCATCAAACAGCTGCGCGAATATAAGGGTATAATTTGGTTTTTGGGCGCCCGAATGTTTTATACAGACGGTCTAAATGCATTGTTTGCCTTCGGCGGCATCTATGCGGCTGGGACTTTTGGCCTTAACTTTCAAGATCTGATCATTTTTGGAATTAGTATAAATTTGATTGCGGGTGTCAGTGCTATAATATTTGCTTGGGTCGATGACTGGGTGGGTCCGAAAATTGTGATTATCGCAGGGGTCGGGTGTCTAGCTTTCTTCGGCGGTGCTCTCCTAGTCGTAGAAAGCCAGAAACTATTCTGGGCCTTCGGTCTACCTCTCGGTATTTTTGTTGGTCCTATACAGTCTGCTAGTAGATCTCTTATGGCGCGGATGGCGCCGGCTTCAATGCGAGTGGAATTCTTTGGGCTTTATGCATTATCTGGAAAAGCTACAGCCTTCTTAGCGCCAGCCCTCCTAGCATGGGCAACTTTGGCGTTTGAAAGTCAAAGGGCCGGCATGGCAACTTTGATCGTCTTTTTATTATTAGGAATGACCTTAATGATAAAAGTTCCTAGTGTAAGCTATTGTATAGCTTCGTCACACAAGCCATAGTTCCTGACATGACTTTTCCTGATAAGGCTTTCGAAAATATTCATGTCTTCGCTGACGCATATTTTGACCAGCTAGCTATTGCATCGCAAAGCGTTGATGCTAAGGCCCTAAATGAAGCGGCTTTAATGTTAGGCAATGCTTATGATCGACGCGCTGCGGTGTATGTATGTGGCAATGGCGGATCGGCGTCCATTGCTAATCATTTGATTTGTGACCACCTAAAAGGCCTGCAGACTGATACCAATACTCGGCCCCGCGTCATGTCATTATCATCTAATATCGAAATCTTAACGGCCATCGCTAATGACGTATCTTACGAAGATATTTTCACCTTTCAGCTCTCAACCATGGCCGATGCCGGTGACGTTTTGATAACAATCTCGTCCTCAGGTGAATCCGAAAACATTGTCCGTGCAGCACAATGGGCAAAATCCAACAAATGCTCAGTAATTGCTATGACAGGTTTTGATGGTGGACGATCTTCAAAACTAGCTCACATCAATCTCCATGTGGAATCTGACAACTACGGCGTAATCGAAGATACGCACCAAAGCCTGATGCACATCCTTGCCCAATTTTTACGTCTGGATCGAATGGAAAATAGTCTTATCCCTGAAAGAAGGTTTTAACGACCCAATCTACATCTATACCTCAACTCCTGAAGACTTACAAACTCGCGGGCGTGCCCTAAATAATGAGCAAACTAGAAAAACACTCAGAGAATTTTATTAAAAGCTTTCCATACCTTATATTCTCGAGTGCTAGGTGTGACGGCCTCTACCGAGCAGCCAATTGCGGTCGATTCCCTAGATTTTTATAGGTCGTTAACGATCAAACCATTGGATATATTCTCTTTATTCCCGGTGTCAATGAAACACTCTTCATTAACAATAAAGCACAAATTCGAAACGATAGACATCTTCCAGTTCTAGGAGAAGTTGTGCTGCATTTCGCCAATGTGCTTATTTGAGCAAACTTTTGGTCAAAAAATTCGCTATATACCAAGCGATCTATATCAGCTCTATCCCAAATGATTAAAACCACTTGGGTAATAATCTACCGATCGGGTCCAGAGAAGTGATGCCAATACGTTATAACAAAGCACTCCATTAATGGAACCGACCACAAAGAAGGAGATCAATGTCGGAAATGGCGCATTCCCGTAAATACCATTGCCAAGTTTTTTTCATCCGCAGCTAATATCACTTCTTCATCACGAATCGACCCACCCGGCTGGATTGCCGCTGTAATGCCAGCTTCCGCGGCTGCCACCAAGCCGTCAGAAAATGGGAAAAATGCGTCCGAAGCTACTACCGAGCCCTTAGTCCAACTTTTCTTCTCTCCAGCGGCACGAGCTGCGTCTTCTGCTTTCCATGCTGCAATTCGAGAGGAATTCACACGGCTCATTTGTCCTGCTCCAATACCCACCGTCATGCCCTCCTTGCAATAAACGATGGCGTTAGATTTTACGTGCTTACTAACCGTAAATGCAAATTTCAAATCCTCCCACTCTCTCTCAGACGGTCCACGCTTTGTTACTACTTTCATTTCACTAAAAACACCATGGTCACAGCCTTGTAACAGGTAACCGCTGGACACGGAGCGCAATACCATACTTTTCCTCTCGGCTTGGGGCATACCACCTGAAACCAGAACCCGGAGGTTTTTCTTACGGTTTAATATAAATTGAGCAGCTTCGTCTATTTCGGGCGCAATTATAACCTCGACGAACAAATCCCCGACCACCTTTGCCGTCGCCTCATCCAATTTCCGATTGAAAGCAATCACCCCGCCAAACGCACTCTCAGTGTCACAACTCAAAGCGCGCATATAGGCTGTTTTAAGATCATTGGCCAAGGCTACACCACAGGGATTCGCGTGCTTAACAATAACACATGCTGGCGACTCCCTAAATTCGGCAACCAACTCAAATGCCGCATCGACATCATTCAGGTTATTATAACTCAGTTCCTTGCCCTGCAATTGTTTTGCCGTAACAACACCTGGGCCGGAATCATTATTTGTGTATAATGCCGCCTCCTGGTGCGGATTCTCACCATAGCGTAACACCTGCTTCAATTCGGCCCCAAACACAACTCGAGAGGGAAATTTTTCTCCCTGCTCAAAAGAAAACCTGCTAGAAATAGCGGCATCATAGGAACATGTTCGCGCATAGGCCTTAGCAGCTAAAAGGCTGCGGAATTTTTTAGTTGTCGAGCCACCGTTATTCTTCATTTCTTTGGTAACATCATCATAATCAGTAGGGTCGACCACTACCGTCACGAAAGCATGGTTCTTCGCCCCGGCACGAATCAGAGCCGGTCCACCAATATCAATATTTTCTATGCATGTGGTAAAATCTGCCCCTTTAGCGACGGTGGCCTCAAACGGATATAAGTTGACCACTACAAGATCTATGGGTTCGATAGCATGTAATTTCATGGCAGCTTCATGGTCTGAGTTATCTCGAACTGCCAATATCCCCCCGTGGATCTTGGGCTGAAGCGTCTTTACACGACCATCCATGATTTCCGGAAACCCCGTAAAATCAGATACCTCAATAACAGGGATTCCTGAATCGCGGAGCAAGCTAGCAGACCCCCCGGTAGACAAGATTTCGATTCCCTGACTATGTAGGAATTTTCCAAAATCTTCTAACCCACTTTTGTCTGATACAGATATCAGAGCCCGTTTGATAAGAGATGACATAATCCAACCTCTTCACATCTTTAACTTAATTTTATTAGGCTTAAACCATAATAGCCTAGCGGATATCACTTCCCTCATTAGAAAATTCGGGCACAAGTTCATAAATTGTTTGGATCACATCATTTTTTTCAAATGCCGCGCATTGGCCACTGAGAGTATTAATAGCATCACGCAAATCGTTTATATCTGCGGTTCTCGGAGCCGCAAGCAGAATCCCTTCGCAATTAGTAGGGACCAAGGGCTCGCCGCCGTGGAAAATCTCTTCATAAAGTTTCTCGCCAGGTCGTGCACCAACTACGTCAATCTTTACGTTCTTCCCCGGCACCAGGCCTGCCAAACGAATCATCTGTTCGGCGAGATCGTAAATACGTACCGGCTCTCCCATATCAAGAACGCAAATATTTCCCTTTGGGACTTCTCCATCACCATCAGTCATTCCCGCCGCTAAAGCTGAGGATTGAAGAACTAATTCTACCGCTTCCCGAACCGTCATAAAGTAACGGGTCATTTCTTTATGGGTGACTGTAAGCGGCCCACCATTTGCTAGTTGTCGTTGAAACAAAGGCACGACCGACCCCGTAGAACCTAAGACATTGCCAAACCGAACCGTCACATACCGTGTTTTCTCAGTCGTCGCGGACATGTCTAAGGCCTGACAATAGGATTCCGCAATGCGTTTTGTTGCGCCCATAACACTAGTCGGGTTAACCGCCTTATCCGTGGAAATAAGTACCATCACCCCTACTCCCTGGCGACGACACGCTTCTGCAACGTTAGCTGTACCAAGTACGTTAGTATCTACACCATCTAATATATTGTCTTCTACGATCGGGACATGTTTGAGTGCCGCTGCATGAAAAACGAGATCAGGCTGATGACGCAGAATAGACCGGTCAACACGATCAGAATAACGAACATCTAAATATTCAGCACAACGTAGAATATTTGGTGAAACTTCAGAAACTTGTAAGTCGACGCTATATAACGCAAACTCAGAATTATCAGTAAGCACAAGTTTTCCTGGCGCAAAATTACAAATTTGGCGAACTAACTCACATCCGATACTGCCTCCTGCTCCAGTCACCATTACACACCGGCCTTGAATCAAACGCTCCATTGACCCAGCATCCAGTGGCACCTGTGGACGCCCAAGCAGATCTGCTACATTTATAGGTGTGGTTTCTATGGGATCAGATTCGCCAGAACGAAAATCCGTAACCTTCGGTAATCGCGCTATCGTCATACCTAAGCTATTCGCAGCATTCAAAAGGGTTCGTACTTGATACCCTTCCATATCATCATTCGTTAGAATCAGACGTTGGGGAGCCTTCCCCTTACTTCTAAGGGTTCCTGCAATTATATCAATTTGGTCGGTTGTTCCCAGAATTTGCACACCATGTATCTCACGACCGACACGCCGTGCATCTTCTGCAACTATTCCTACTACTTCGTAACCAGATGAAGTTGTACGTCTCAGGCTACGAATAAAAAGTTCAGCACCGTCGCCAGCACCAACTAATATCACCGGAACACGTCCAATATTACTCTCATAATTAGAAATGCTAAACCGCCGGTCTTTTAAAAAGCGATAAAAAAATCGCGGTCCCCCAAGCAGGGCCATAAGCACAAACCAATTTATCAGAAGAACTGATCGCGGGAGCGGCTCCAAACGAACCCAAATGAACATCACAAATGAAAATATCAAGGTTGCGGTAGTGACCGCTTTTGTTATCGCCCAAAGATCATTCAGAGATGCATAACGCCATACACCCCTGTACAAACCTGATGGCCAAAATACACATGCACAGATTATGGTAAATACAAGAGCAGCAAAGGCCCAAGCTCTTGGATCCACCTCAAATCCTGAGAATCCAAGACGCAAATAAACCGAAAGAAAAAATGATGCCGCGGCCATTAAAATATCGTGCGCACAGACAATTATGCCTCGGGAATAAATTTTATTTAGCATGTGAGTTATTCGGATTTTTTATATTTAAAACGTTTATCATTTTACACTTTGGCTCTTAAACCATGCAGCCGTTGATGCCAAACCCTCTTTCATTGTAAAGGGTGCCTCCCAATCTGCATCTCTACAAAACTTTCCACCATCAACCTCTAGTGACTGCGTTAATTTACGAAAACTGCCCGATTTCCCAACAAGCAAGGCTAGTATTTTGAAAATCGGCATTGGAACAAAAATTAACCGATAAGGCCGATTTAACGCCCGTGAAATTTTTACTACTAATTCTGAAGTTGAAACTGATTCACCATCACAAACATAATAGATTCTCTCCGCGAAATTATGAAGTTCGATTGCTCGCATAACTGCGTCGACTAAATTATGTACATAAATTAGGTCCCGCTTATTATTAATCCGTTTCAAGGGTAAAAACATGCCCTGGTTCACTATGTTGAATAGGGAAAATAGGTTGCCTTTTACTCCTGGTCCATAGACCAATGGCAATCTTAAAATCAGAACTTCCATTTTCCCCGCAGATGCTGCGTTCAAAAGGGCTGCTTCTGCTTCCAATTTTGTCCGACCATAAACATCCTCCGGAGCCGGCGGAAGATCTGCTTTAAGCGGTCGGCCTGGAAGAGAAAACTCCCCCCCTGCCTTAACCGAACTTAAAAAAATAAACCTTTGGACGCCTCGTTCAACTGCTTGAGCACCAAGAGCTCTAGTTGCTTCAAAATTTATACGACGGTAAGCATTTTCTTTACCTCCAAGGCCATCGCGTAATGCATGAGTCCGTGCTGCTGCATGAATTACAATGTCAACACCATCGAGTGCTTGCTCCCAATCAGTATCCGGTCCAATCTCCCCAACATTTACAATCTTAGCATCCGGATGGATTCCCAATCCTTCGGCGCTTCGCGTCACTGCCGTGACTGCATATCCCGCATTCAGAAGTGCTTTGCAAATATGCCCACCAATAAACCCGGTTGCACCAGTGACTAAGGCGCGTGTCAATTTAGATCTGGAACAGGAAGTTCTGCGACACTCCCGCTTTTCCCCGTTTTTACAGCTTCCAAAACAGAAATCATATGGGCTGCTTGGATTTCGCGTGTATGATATGGGGCTGCTAGTAAGCTATTATTTCCCAAAGTCCGGCACATTTCGCTATCATCAGCCAATTGAATGATAACCTTAGCGAGTTCTACAGGGTCATCAGGTAGGACATGAACCCCAGCACCGCTTTTTTCTAATATCGCACTTGCCTCACCTTTGGGAATCGTCAAGATGATCGGCAGCCCCATACCCATCGCTTCAAACATCTTTGAGGGGATGACGTCTCTGAATACGGATAAATTTCGAAGATGGACAAGTGCGGCCTCACACTGACTCCAAACTGCGGGGATACGCTGCTTCGGTTGAGAAGCCATGAAAATTACATTTTCCAATCCATATGACTTGGCGCCAGAGATCAGTCCGGGACGCGCAGATCCAGAACCGACAAAAAGGAACATTATGTCCTTTCGATCTCTTAGGAGGTCCGCCAC
The DNA here is from genome assembly GCA_002719475.1 of Methanobacteriota archaeon. The sequence continues at coordinate 13,045 of PBHQ01000052.1, forward strand.
TTTAAGAACATTTTCTAATCCATGTGCCAGTCCATGCGTTCCAACATAACCAACGACAAATTTATCTCTGCACATTAGGCTTCCTGCTAAGTCAGGATCAGGTTCACGCGGGCCATAGCGCCAAAGATCAACACCATTTAATATCACAGCAATCTTTCCTTTTGGAACACCTCGACCAACTAAATTTACCTTAAACGCATGAGTCAGAGAAATGATCGCCGAAGAATTCCGATAAAGAAACAATTCGAAGATCTCCAACATACGAATGATGGGCCCGTCGCGCATTGCGCCAACGGCTACGATTGAGGCTGGCCATAAATCTCCCAATTCAAACACGAAGGGCACACGCCGTAATAACCCTAAGAACCAACCTCCCACGGCAGCAAAAAATTGTGGCGAGGTAGATACGATAACATCTGGTCGTTTTTCAAAAAAACCCATAATAACTGCAGACACCATGAAACTCATAAAATCTAGGGTGCGTCTTACAGTTCCTTTATTTGGCGAAATATAGGTCTTCACTCGAACGATTCGAATACCATCCATTAGCTCGGGCTGGCGCCATTTGTTTTCATAGCCTTCAAAAAGGCGACCATCCGGAAAATTTGGCGCACACGTAATTATAGTTACCTCGTGTCCCCATTTAACCCAATAACATGCCCGCTCGTATACACGGGTCGCGGCGGCATTAGTTTCCGGCGGGAAATTCTCGGTCAGAAACAGTATATGCATGCTCTAATTCGTTGGTCCCCCTTTGACCAGAAGAAACATCAAAACACCGACCGCGCCAAATGCAGCCAATACTGCTGCTTCTGGCAATCCTCGTGCCGCTATAATCGATAACATTATCAAGAATAGGTTTGCGACGGTAACTATCCATGAAACCTGGTCATGTTTTAATCCACTAGCGACAGCACGTTGATAAAAGTGTTGGCAATGAGCTTCCCATAATTTTTCACGGCTGATAATCCGTTGAAAAAGTGTCCATGTTGCATCAATGAGAAAGTAAAGTGGAAGAATTAACGCCGGAGCCCACGCTCCATTTGCGGCCAGCCCCAATAGCATCCAACCCAAAACGAAGCCGAGCGGGATACTGCCAACATCTCCAAGAAAAATCTTGGCTGGGTGCCAATTCCACCGGAGGAAGCCAAGCAATGCCGCACCAATTGAAAGACTTAAAATCATTGATTTTTCATCAAACCCAAGTTTACGCACAATTACGAATATTCCTATGGAAATTGCGATAGCTTCGACGCTCGCGAGCCCATCGATACCATCCATAAAATTAAACAAATTTATAAACCAAACCCATAAAACTGCAGTAACGATAAGGTCCCACTCGGAAGAGAGGATGCCACCAAATATTAGGCCAGGGAACGGTACAAAATATAAAGCAGTAGAGACAGCAAATAAATGAACCGCAAAGCGCAAAGACGCACTAAGGCCTTTGAGGTCATCTAATAGTGAAGTGCCCGCCAAAATCATACTTATCCCGACTATTGTTATAACCTCAACTCCCTCTGCCCCCTCGACAATGCCCACAACCAACCAAATTAGGAGTAGGGAGCTCATAACAGCTATGCCGCCGCCACGTGGGGTTGGCTGTACATGACTGGACCTAATGTTGGGTCTGTCGAGAATATCATGACTGGTTAAGTAACCAATTAGATATCGTGTTCCAAACATTGAAAAGAAAAATGCTAGAAGCGGAAAAATCAGATTAAATGGCCATTCCATGAGACTTGATACCTTTGTTGGGGACTAAATCAAAAACTCTCAAAGAACTATTTTTCTGCACGACCATATGTGTCATGTTCCCGAACTATATCATCCTCAGAAAGCAGCTTCCCCGTCTGCACTTCGATTAGGCGCAGCGGATCGGAGGTTAGGTTTTCGAGACGGTGTCTCGTTCCAACAGGAATATAAGTTGATTGATTGGGGTGCAAATCTCTCACGTCTTTGCCATTAGTCACTCTGGCCACCCCCTCGACGACTATCCAATGCTCAGATCTATAATTATGATATTGCAAACTTAGTCTTCCTCCAGGATTAACAACAATCTGTTTGACTAAATAGCCCTCTCCTGAATCAATATTTAAATAATGCCCCCAAGGTCTATATACTAGAGAATGAGAAATGATCTCCTCTCGGTTCTGAGATTTCATCTCAGCCACTATTTTTTTGACATCTTGGCTCCGCGCCTTTGGTACCGCGAGAACGCTATCATCTGTCGCAACAAGTGCAATCCCATCTATACCTAAAACCGCTACAAATGGTTTCTCAGTGTGAATATAGTTATCGTGGCCGTCAATTATGATACTCTCACCTACGCAGGTATTCCCGTCACAATCGGCTACACCAATTTCAGAAAGCCCCGCCCAAGAGCCGACATCTGTCCAATCAGAATTTAGCGGAATAACCACACCTTTTTGTGTTTTTTCCATTATTGCGACATCTATAGAAACCTCTGGAGCCTGCTCAAAACACGACCTATCCAAGCGAAAAAAATCAAGATCGGATACCCCTAACTCCAATGCTTTTTCCGCTGCTTTTATAATATCCGGATGGAACTTGCGAACTTCAGCCAAGTATACATCGGCCCTAAAAACGAAAATGCCTGCGTTCCAATAATACTTCCCACTTTCGCTGAATTCTTTTGCTATAACTTCGTCTGGCTTCTCCAGAAACTGACTTACCCTGAAACCACCTTCAACGGGTGCTCCGTACTTTATATACCCATAACCTGTTTCTGGTCGAGTCGGGATAACTCCGAATGTCACCAGCATACCGTCAGAAGCCAACGCCTTAGCCGCCTCTACAGCTTCAGTAAAATTTTCAGAATCGGAGATCACTTGATCGGATGGCATTACGAGCATAATTCCATTAGGTTGCAAGGAAAACACTCGAAGCGCTGCAACCGTTATAGCAGGAGCAGTATTGCGAGCAACAGTCTCAAGTATGATATCTTTGGCTCTGACTCGAGAATTTCGCAATTCTTCAGCAACGAGAAATCTATGGTCATCGTTACACACAATTAAGGGAGGTGTGTATTCTTCTCCTCGAATGTTGTCAATCGACGCCCTAAATAAACTCAACCCTTGATCTAAAAGTCCCAAAAATTGTTTTGGTCTAAGCTTACGGGAAAGTGGCCACAAGCGCGCACCTACACCACCGGATAAAATTACTGGGAAAATCTGGTTTGGCATCGTATCTCTCGCCTAGAGTTTCGGGATTATAACCAATGTGATTCAAGCATCCTGCTTATCTGACCTCGGACGGCTCATAAGTTTTTGCATGATTTCTGCGCCTTTGACTATCCACGCACCTTCGAATAATCCTGTTTATCAATCCCGGACCAAGCCCTTCCATTTCGTTAGCCAATCGGTATGGTGCCCCGCCAATTCTCTGCTTGAACCTATAAATACCATTCGGCGTCAGTCTTTCGTCCATTCCACCCAGATCAAATTTAATCATTCCTATTGATTTAAGATGAACAATTGCCGACCAAAGAACCAATTGGCCGGCATTTAAAAGGCGCCCTTCACCTGAATTGTGCCCAGCTAAATATTCGGCAACTGTTCCGTTTTGACTTATGAGTGCGCCACCCAAATAATTGCCACCTTTATATGCCTGAATGCAGATCAATCTTCGGTGCTTTGGGAGTATTTCTTCAAGCGAGTCCAAAAAGTCTACCTCGAGGCCACCTTGTTGACCTCGCTCGTCAAGATGCCGACAGTGGCCTTTTAGAAAATAACCAAAAGAGCTTTTATCATTCGAAATACAAATATCAATATTTGAGCGCTCCGCTCGACCAAGAGCATTCCGCCATTTTCCATGTAAATTATTACGGAGGATCTCTATAGGTTGAGCTAAATCAATAATGGCAGACGCCCAGCCTTGTATTTTTGTTTTAATCAACCCACTCGAATTATATTCCGCCTCTGATAAATTTTCGACCGCCACAGAGGGTGCAACACGGAGATACATTTTTTGTTTCACACAAAAATTTTGATGTAATGCACGCAGAGCCTCTCCGTAATTACCCGTAACACCTACCGGACCACGATTTATCCAAACCAACCCGGAATTTGAAAAAAACGGTTTTCGTATCATACTTTGAGCAGCCCCAACAACAGAGCCTGCATTTAATAGCAAACCACGCTCAACACTCCAGAGGCTATTTTTTGCTTTTGCCTCACCAAATTCCCACGTTTGTAAAAAACATGAGTCTCCCCAAGCCGCCAGAGTACAATTCCACTCTTCTGCGTTACCTTTGAAGCGATGGTAAATAATATTGGAGTAGTTCACTTTTCAGTCAGAACTGCTAGTTATCAGAACTTTCATAATGAGTATTACTATGGCGTAAAAATGCTGAGAACACTATTCATCTGAGGAATCGGCATATAAATATTGTCCAAAATACAGAAATTATGTGGTATGGGCGTATTTTCTTTCCTTCCTCAAAGGATCTACCATGATAACTAATTGGCACTTCGTAGATCACGTTAGCATTTTTTTGCGCAAGCGACAAAATCTCTGCATGTTGACTCCAACCCATTGATCTCAAATTTTCCGGCCGGACTAGATCCCGCCGAAAAAGCATGTAACAACTATATATATCAGTAAATGTAGTATTATTCAGAATATTAAAAACCAGAGTAATCAGGCGGTTGCCAACCTTATTCCAAAAATACGCTACGCGCGTGTAGTTTGGGGCTGCAAATCTACTGCTCATTACAAGATCGGCATTATATTGGCGGATCGGTACCAAAAGGCCCTCGTATTCTTTGGGGCTATATTCTAAATCTGCATCCTGAAAAAGAATAAAGTCCCCTGAAGCTCGCTCGAGACCAGCTTTAACAGCAGCGCCTTTGCCACTATTTTTCTCTAATTTCACCAAGGTTGTATAGAGAGATCGATTATTCTCAAGCAAATTAAGTGTTTCATCTGTCGAGCAGTCATCAATAACGATAATCTCAAACCTAACAGACTCTACTTCTTGCACTTTGATCTCTTGAAGAATTTCTATAATGGTTCCCTGCTCGTTATAAGCGGGAATTATAACGGAAACTGTGATCTCACCACTCAAGATTGCCTACCAATATACATAGTATCCGTCCAGGAAAAAAACCTTTTCAAGCCCTCTTTCAGTGAAACTTCTGGATTATAGTTGAGTTGTAGACGAGCTTTGCGTATGTCCGGGGCACGTCGATTAGGCTCATCTGCGGGATAGCTATCTGGGTATTCGATCACATTGTATGTTATTTCTTTATTTGAAACCCCGGTGATTTCATTCACCAATTCGAACATTGAAATTTCCGGCTCCGGATTCCCGATATTATAAGCTTCGCCAGCAACCCCACGGAGAATTACCAATAGGAATCCAACAATTGCATCTGTAATGTAACAAAACGTGCGGGTCTGTTGGCCTGTGCCATAAACCTGGAGAGGATAACCGCCTTTAACTCGACTTGCAAAATTAGGAAGTACTCGGTAATCAGTTTCCTGCATACCAGGGCCAAAAATATTGAACGGTCGGATCGTATTGGTATGAGTTCCATTGGTTTGGTGAAATATATAACACAAAGTTTCACCGACCCGCTTGCTTTCGTCATAGCACGCTCGCGGTCCTTGGCAGGAGACGTTTCCTCGATAACTCTCCGCCATGGGAACATGTTTTGAGTCTGGATCTCCATAGATCTCACTTGATGAGAAAAAGGTCATCCGTGCATTATGTTGTTCTGCTAATTCCAACATGCGTCTAGTCCCTGTTATTGCAACTTCTAACGTCTCAAGGGGAAAAGCTCTGTAATAGAATGGGCTCGCGATACCCGCCGCATGAATTACATAATGTAGCGGGCGATCCCAATTGAACGGTTCAATAACGTTATGTTTCAAAAACTCTATATTCTGCACATCGGGGATTTGGGCACCGTGCTCACCCGCGGTAATCATGTTATCCATTGCAACAAGAGTTACTGGGGTTTCAAGAACCTTTTTATTTAAAGTATCAAAAACCTCCATAAAATATCGACCCAGGAACCCTCGTCCGCCTGTTAAAAGAACGGTTTTCCCAGACAATAATTTTGCATCCTCTCCCAAACGATCTACGATTTCTAGGATATCGGAATCGAGCAAATATTTATTCATGATTAATAAACTCATTTTTTGGAAGATCTAGATTAACGGCTCTCCCAAAGTTCTAAGATCAAATATGTTTATCCATAATTGGCTTATTAGACTGATCTTCTAATGTTGGATATATCACTACTTACACTACTCTCAGAGTAGCGTAACTATTAAACTCCACAAGACTTGCCTTTCTGAACGCCCACACAAATTTAAATTAAGTTTTTGGTTTGTTTTAAGGGCCAATAACGAGAATAAAAATATTCACTTCCCACGGTCATCTATCATTAACGGCAGTCTAAATTCAATGCCGAAATGTTTAAATTTCTGACTTTGGATAGCTGGATTTAATTCCTCTTAATTTCAGAATTAAAAAAGTAGAACCCCACCATAAAGACGGTGAAATACAACCACATAGCTAACATCTGGGGAATCAAGCTGCCCGTCATTAACGTAAAATTTGACTCCTGATAAAAAAGAGGCAGGACCAATCCAGCGGCGACGGCTTTCCCAGTTATACTAGTGTTTTCGGCATTAAAAAATCGATCTAATAATCCCATAAAAGCCCCTATTAATATCATGCCAAATATAACCCCACGCCAACCAAAATTTGTATAAAGCTCGGTAAGCCATGGAATATTTACGGACATTGCTCCATCACTTTTTGCGATGATTCTATAGCGCAAACCAAATGCGTTCCCCCAACGTTCTTCAGGTTTCTCTCTCCATAAGGCACGGGGTATCATACCGCTAAATAGGGTTTGATACGTAGTTCCATTCCAATAAGGAATAACATTTGGGGACAGATTAACTACATGACTAAGAGGTAGAATCAAAGAAATACGGCGGACAAGCTCTACATGATTAAAATGACCAGAGAATATACTGCCACCCGATTCTATAGCCTTCGGGCTATTATCAAAAAATAAATCTGGTAAAATTTTTACAGCGGCGGAAACTTTCTCAAAAGTTGAAGCAGTTGCTTTCACGTCCCAAATTTGATGCCGAATAAGGTGTTTTTGTGAATAAAGAACAGCGAATAGAATTAAAGCACTCACTATCAATTTTAGCGGAAG
>PBHQ01000053.1 GCA_002719475.1 Methanobacteriota archaeon
ATTCATTGAGCCGAAAAAGGAAACTGAAAGAGAAGTTGAGGAAGATAATGAGGATGAAATCGATGATGGTGAGCCCGATTTGGCCCTCAAGCAAGAGGTTATTGGGCCGGACATCATTGATGAGCCGGAAATGATTCAGGAGCAAGTCCCTGAAGGGGATAAACCCGAAACGCATCTAACTCCGAAAGCTGGAAAAAATGTGAAGATTGAGATTGAAGAAGATGCTCCTAGTGAAAATATCGAAGAAGAGTCGAAGATGGCGGAAAGTGAATCTGTTACTGTAGAATCAGATGAAGAAGAAAGTAAGACTAGGAGTGATGGTGGCGCGATAGAAAGTACTGATGATGAACGTGCTGAAATTTTGCGAGTCCCGTTGAATCGTCTACTGTTAGGATTAGGTATTTTGGGCGTGAAGGAGAATTTGAACTCGAGCGAACTAGAACGGATTCGCTTTGCTGTCGCTTCTAAAGTTGGTATCAAACCAAGGGATTCGCGCGTGGATCGTTTGTTGAAGCTTGCACTAAGGTTGATTCCTAGAGAGGTTGGGGGTGACATACGTAAACGTGCAGGAATGATCTTGATGTTGGCGTCCAGTGCAGAGAAGTTGAACGAATGGTCTGCACTTAGATTGCGTAGTAGAAATGCTGCAGTCGGAGATGGGTTGTTGGAGAACTCCTGGAATCTAGGAAAAGCGCTGAGTCGAATCCCCGGACCCGGATTCAACATCCCCTTAGAGCCGGATAAATATCAACTTCCTTCCGCCGATGAATTGAACGAATTGGCTGGAGAAGTAGCGCGGTTGAACAGCCTTGCTAATCTCGCTTCCTCTTCAGGAATTAAGGCTCTTTAATCAATCATCTAACATTGAAAGGAGATCATCCTTTTCTGCAGTCGACATATTGTCTTCTCTAGGAGAACCAGAAACTACAGCTTCAGGTGGCGGAGGTAACTCGGCATCCGCGTCCATTACTAAAGGATCTTCTGAGAATGGCGGTTCTGAAGGAAACTCGATCCCAGGGGCAGGTGGAGGGGGCATCGGAGCAGGAGGGGGAGGTAATGGGGCAGTGGGTGGCTGAACTGGAATCAAATTGGCCGGAGGGTTTGGTGCGGGTGGTGGAGGGGGGTGTTGTATTCCTTCGCTTTGCTCAGGAGGTTCCGGGGCAGGTAACTCCTTTGGTGAGTCATCTTCAACTTCTCCAGAAGGTTCGGGCTGTGATTCTTGTTCTGACGATTCAGAGGGGGGATCTGGAGGGGGGAGTTCCGCTGACTCGGGCGATTCTGCCGGAGGGGCTGGGGCCGGAAGAGGGGGTTGTTCCAATGCTGCTGCCGGAGGAGGGGCTGGTTCTACAACCTGCCCGGGCTGAGGTGCAACCACTTGGTTGGGTTGTCCTTGCATGACCATTGTTGATTGCATTTGTTGCTGTTGCTGCATCTGCATTTGTTGCTGCATCTGCATTTGCTGCTGCATTTGCATTTGCTGCGCTGCTGCTGCTTGGGCTGCTGCTTCTTGCATTTTTGCAGCTCTACCTAACATCAATTCCTCTATTGACGCATCATAACTTGAAGTATCCATATCGCCATCTGTTAAGAGGCTCTGAACTGAATTAGAGAAATTGTCCATACTACAAGCCATCAATTCTCTATCCGAACCCATCCGGTTCATGAACAAACGATGGCGCCCCGTCGTAGTCTCCAATACAATCATCTCAGGATCTGCAAACTGCCATGCTGACAAAACAAGGCCTGCTCCGAACAATGTTGGGCCTAATGTTGCAAATGCTCCACCAACCAATGTTAGTGTAAGGCCTCCTGCAAACATTCCCCACCAACCGAGTTTGAATCTATCTAGCCAGTCAAATTTGTTGTGTGACACACCAAGAATTGCTTCCTTCTTAACCATGAACCTCTGTTGGGTTTGAACCGTTCCGTCTTTTGATCTGGTGGCCTTTACAATCTTCACTAAATCCCCTTCACTTAACAAAGAAAGTGCTTTATCACCTTTGTTCGTTCTCCTCAATAAATATTCTTTGAAATCTCCCTTAATATAGTCTGAAACGCTTACAGGAGAATGTAATTCGTTCACTGTATGTACTTGCATTACAGGTTGCGATGGGCTTGATGCAGCATCTTCGGGCGAAGGTTGCATGGCTACGGCTGAGGGTTTATACCTATCATATTGATGTATAAGTCCAGGCTAAACCAAACAAACTAATGAGCAAAAGTAGTGTGCAGACTTTCCACATTCCGACGCTCACCGAATGCATCTTTGCAAACAATACTTGGCCCTCTTCCAAGGCACCTACATCCGATTCTGATGACTTTGCTGCAATCATTGCCATCCTCAATGCTTCAGTCTGTGGTAAAACCTTCTTCCATGATACCCACCATATACTAGTGGCAAGAATTACAGGAATACTCCACAACAAAAATGGTGGCGCAGCAGGACCTTCAGAAATGTATAGTGAATGTAAAATGATTGACAAAAGAAGTGTTATGCCCCCATACCAACCCAACAGATGTGCTCTCTCAAGTATTCTACCTGCCAACCTACCAGCATCTTCTGACGATAGTTCACGATGCAATAGAGGCGCTGTCAGCAGGCCGAAACCGATGACCGCAGAAAGCCAAAGCCCGGTCCCAACAATTGAGAGAAAGAGAATTGAAAATGAAAGCAACATCACATTCCCGGCCTATTGGAAATCTGTAGTAATCCATGATTCAACGTCATCCAATTTCTTGTAACCCTTGCCCTCTCCGGTTCCAAGTACAGTTTGAATCGCTGCTTCACTGGCAATCTCCAACGTACGCTGACTCAATGGCCCATTGAGAACAATTGCAACTGCTCCATCGGCAACATTGGCTTGTTCCTTCAAGGAGCGTGGACCGATGGGTTCTGAACACGTCCCATCAAGATATACAAGCACTGCTTGATTACTCTCAAGCCCATCAAGATGATCTACTAATTCTATCACTGATTCTGGTACCTCTGCTTCACTCGACGCTCTAGATGGTGTGTCGTCATCATCAGATTTCTCCAAACGTGCAATGACTTTGCTTGCAGGTTCTTTCATTGAAAGACACTTTGTGACTGTCTTCTGAGGTAACAATTCCCACTCCTGGCCAACAGGTGCCTGAGCAACGAAATCTACCTTCATTTGTCCATACATCTCGCGTAGCAACATCTCGCCGCCGCGGTCACCGTCGATTGCTGCAATGACTGTTTCCTTGCCATTCGCCAAATCGATTAATTCTTGTTTCATATTTCCGGCGCCATCGCAAGCAATTGCATTCTTAATTCCAAAGTTGATGACGTTTGCAATATCGTTTCGTCCTTCCATAATTATCAATGAATCAGATGATTCAATATTTGGCCCGCATGTTAGTCCGTGGAAACTAGTCAATTTTTGTGTAGTTAATACACTACGAACTTCTTCAATGACCGTCTTGCTTGCTGCTTCTCCACTAGCAACTAATTCCAGCAACAATTCCTTGGCCCTATCTACAACATTATTGCGCTTGGTCTTCCTTACATCTTGTATCTCGGTGACTTTGATCACTGCCTTACATGGACCAATTCTGTCTATCGTCTCAAGAGCTGAGCCGATAATTGCTGTCTCTACATTATCCATGCTGCTTGGAATGATGATCGTTCCTGACATCTTTCCTTTGTTCGATTCCATCTCGACATCTACGTGCCCAACGCGTGCTGTACGTTGCAATTTTCTTAATTCCAGTTCATCTCCTAGCAGACCTTCTGTTTGGCCCATGATTGCTCCGATTACATCCTTACGCTGGACTGTTCCGTCGATATTTAGAGAGGCGATTACCTGATATTTCATCGCCTTTCCTTGCTTGTGCCCTTGCTTATTTCCTCTTGACATTGATTTCCCTCGTTTGTTTCCTTTGGGGTCCCCCACTCTCCACTTCCCTAATTGGGAAGACCTCTCTGAAGCGCGTTGGTAAAACGCGGGTGAGTGGGAAGAGAACCCATCGGTTCAGAGCAAGCCACTATACTGCCATTCTTGAAGGCTTTCCATCTACAACAAAGAAATTCATGATTAATAGGGATTCAAGCATCAAAGGTCTGAAGAGGCACAGCATACTGCGCATAGCGTGTCTGACTCCAGCGTCAATACCCTAGAGGTGTTTAGGGGTACCATTGAAGTCATGCTTTTGGATGGCGTATTGACTAGGGAAGAAAAGAGATTGATCATCAAACTTGCTAGCCTATTGGAATTGGAATCCGAGGAGCCTTCAATGGCATACGTCGCTATTCAAGAAGGAAGTGAATTGTCCGGCGGGAAGAGTATTAATCGCCGAAAACAATTGAAAGTTTACGAGAAAATTTACGAAGTTGCGTTACTGAATGAATCTCTATCTCAAGATGAATGGCGAGTCATTCGATATATCAAAGAACTATTCGACATCTCCGATGATGAAGATAAGAAGGTTCTTGAAAATATCAAGCGTTCAGTAGAAGAGAAATTCGAAGATGGTGTCGTCGACAAAATGTTACATGCTCTAAAGGACTCCATGACGATAGTCGGCGGAATGTTTGATTCGGTTCGTACCAAGAAAGTGAATGATTGAGGGTGGGGGATGGCCTCGAAAGACCCCTTGGATGACTTGCTTTCTGTTTACGATTCTTCGGTTCTAAAAAATACAAAAAAAGTCCTCAAAATATTGGAAGAGGCATATATATTGACCATTCCGGGGTTAATTGCAAAATCGATGACAGATCGATTATCACAATCCTCTGGAGTTGAGTTCCATCACGGGACGCCCGAATCGGAATTACGAAGAATTGCATCATGGTTATTCACTCTAGCAGGTGAAAATCATGTGGCTTTGCTGAAGGTTGCAAAGGGAGCTTGGAAAAGACACGGGCGGGAGGACTTACGTATTGCTGGATTGATTGTCGCCAATGTTAATCCAGCTATTCTTTCTGAAGGGCCTTGGCAAGAATTAGCAAATTTAGTTGGTAGAAGTGAGCCTTTGGAAGCTTTACTAGAAGTGATTGAAGAAATTGCGCGCTCGAATGCAAAGACCCCTGCGGATGATGTCTTTGATCGATGGAGAAAGTCCTCACCAATTCTACACCACATGGTATTGTTAATTCTTAAAGTTTGTAATCGGAGAGATAACATCTCTGAATTGACAGAGGTACAGAAGGTTATCATTCAAAACAGGCCTCCTGGTCCAGAATTAATGGAACGAATCGCTGAAGGTTTACTCAATTCTGCGTCATGATGAAATCCTTCCTAATCACAGGAGGTTCATGGTAGAGAGGTTTCTTCCCTCAGACGACCCTGTGTTAGAAGAGGTTCTAGTATGGACCATAAATAGGGACTCTCTTGACATGAGGAGGTTGTTGGAATGGATTCCCCAAGCCCGTTCAATAAGGGAGAGAAAGTTACTATTGGAAAAAGTGCGGGCCTTAGCTGATGAATTAGAAGGGGCCATGCAAAGTCTCTCATCATTACAATCCGGTGAGTGAATGCGTATTCTGGGGGTCATTCTGGCTGGAGGGAGTTCCAGTCGAATGGGGAGGAATAAAGCATCACTGAAAATAGGGGGGGTTTCGTTACTCTCCAATGCTTTCAACAATATGCAAGATTGTCATGAGATCGTTTTGGCTAGTAACAATATTGCTCTTCCCGATGACATTCCTTCATGCAAAATTATTCCTGACGCTTCTGATAAGGTGGGGCCATTAGCAGGTGTTTTTTCTGGGCTTGAATTTGCAAAAGAAAACGGATTTGACATGGTTCAGTTCTGTCCTTGTGATACTCCATTAGTAAAACAAAAAATATTCTCAAATTTGAAGGGAGGAATCGAAGATGCAGAATGTTGTGTACCTGAAAGTACTACAGGTATGCACCCACTTCATGCTTTAGTGAAAACGGCTGAAGCAATCACATCTTTCGATGTCGGAAAGGTTGGAAATAGTGCTCATTCGCTAGTCAAAAGTTTGGAATATAACACAATATTTGTTGAGGATAGAATCATGCTCAACATCAATACTCCAGAAGATCTGGCTGAAATCAATTAATTGATTCAAGCCTTGATTCGGCGAATGCATCAATTACTTCAGGATAGAGTAGATGCTCTACTTTTTTCACTCGTTCCTGAAGAGATTCTTCTGTATCTCCTTGAAAAACAGGTACTGAACGCTGTGCAATTATTCGTCCGCTATCCATTCCCATATCAACAAAATGTACGGTGCAGCCTGAAACTTCCACCCCTGCTGCAATTACATCTTTATGAGCGTGGGCTCCTGGAAATTCCGGTAATAAACTGGGGTGAATATTGAGTAATCTGCCTTCCCATTTTCCGACAAACCATGGACTTAATATTCGCATATATCCTGAAAGAATTACCGCCTCAACTTCATATTTCTCTAGAATGGCGTCCATTTCGCGCTCGTGCCCTTCTCTATCTTCAATGGACTCTGGAATTACGGCAATTGATGGAATTCCGTACTTTTCGGCCTTATTCAAGCCTGCAACTCCTTCCTTGTTTGAAATTACAATCTTTGTGATATGGCTACAATTCTTCTTTTGATGATTCAACAGCGCCTCCATACCAGATCCGGAGCCTGAGATTAATACTGCTAATCTTAGAGGGCTAGTGATGGTGCCTTGACGCGGAAGTCGAAAGGCCATGTTATCCCTTGTTGATGACGAGTTGTCTTCCATTGATGATTGCTTCGCAAATGTTTGGCAGTATGTATAACCCTAATCCTCTTGTGTGATGCTCCAAGTCCGATTTGAGAAACATGTCCGAAGAGTCTGAGAAAATAGTCAAAGCGGAAGATCTGATCAATGTGTCAGAGAACGTTTTGGTCAGATTTTTCTGGAAAGGTCTAGGGCTCTTTTTCGTAGGGCTCGGAACAATAGGAATCTATGTTCCAGGGTTACCTACCACTTCATTCATGGTATTGGCAGCAGCATGTTTCGCAAAATCGGACCCGCGGTTGTATATGTGGTTGTTGAATAACCCCCTCTTTGGACACTACATCCGTGATTTTGTCGAAGGAAAGGGTATTCCCTTTGTATCCAAGGTCTTCATAGTTGGATTGATTTGGACTTCTATTATTATCTCAGTCTGGGTCATCACTAGACTAGGAGACCCTGGCTTTGGACAGGCCACAATAGTATTGGCCGGGATTATGGGAACTTGGTATGTTGGATGGCGGGTTCCAACTGCAAAGTGATTAATGACGAAATAATCTCTGCCCAGTGAACAACATTGTGATTCCTTGTTCATCTGCTTCCTCAATGACCTCTTGATCCCTAATGCTCCCCCCTGGTTGTACGATTGCCGAGACTCCTGCTTCAGCCGCTTGTTCAATTCCATCCTTGAAAGGGAAAAAGGCGTCGCTAGCTAGTACGGCGCCCTGTGCTCTTTTTCCTGCTCTTCTAGCAGCGATCCTTACGGCTTCTACTCTACTGGTCTGGCCAGGGCCAATTCCTACTGTTGCAGTACCATCAACGATAACTATGGCGTTGGATTTCACTTGTTCACAAACTCTAACCGCGAATTTCATTGCTGCAAGTTCACGTTCATTTGGCTGTTTTTGAGTTGGTATTGTAGCATTGCTCCAATCTACAGAAGGTGGTTCCTCAGTCTGAATCAACCACCCTCCCTCTACTGGCTTACGTACCAACCTACGATTCAACTGTGCCAACCTATCATTTGGAGATTTTATCGTCAATACTCTGCGGTTCTTCTTCTGCATCACAATCTCTTTTGCTCCATCCTCAAATGCAGGGGCCATCAATACTTCAACAAATAATGATGACATTGCTTCTGCTACTTCTGATTGTAATGTTTCATTAAAACTGATTATCGAGCCAAAAGCTGATTCTGGATCACTAGCTAGGGCTTTGGTAAATGCCTCTAGTTGGGTTGCTCCTAATGCAGCCCCACATGGGTTGTTATGTTTGACAATAACACATGCATGGGGAGTAGATGGCCATTCATCGGTGGAAAGTGCGCGGCATAAGCGCAAACAAGCATCGGCATCAGAATAGTTGTTGTATGACATTTCTTTTTCACCTTCAACTAAAGCCCCAACCAAGGTTCCCTGATCGATTACTGCTTCGCGATATAGGCCAGCTGATTGGTGACTGTTCTCTCCATATCTCAAGGTCTTGAACAAATTTGCACTGATGTTCATCGTGCGCATCAATCTAGCAGTTTGCTCATCAACTGTTTCTTGATCTTCAGGATTCCCTATCCACCTAGAATGGAGTTCTTGGGCGATCGCTGAATCATAAGACGCAGTATGTTCAAACGCCGATAAAGCAAACTCTCTACGCTCTGAAAGAGAGAGTTTCGAAACGTCTCCCTTGGCGTTCGCTAATTTGTCTATGAATTGAGAATATTGTTTTGGTGAAGTTAAAATCACTACATTTGCATGATTCTTAGCACTAGCTCGGACCAATGTCGGCCCCCCAATATCAATCATTTCAAGGAGTTCCGGATCGTCTAGTGGAGGTGAAATGCCTGCAGCCGCTTCAAAGGGGTATAGATTAACGGCAACCACTTGAATTGGAGAATATCCTAAGGATGACAACCCGGAAACGTCCGCAGGGTTTTCCAGTCTAGCTAACAAGGGACCGTGTATTGCCGGGTGAAGAGATTTGACTCGGCCATCAAATATTTCGGGGTGACCCGTGACTTCGGAAACATCCGTTATCTCCAAACCTGCCTCTCGAAGAATCTTGGCGGTTCCCCCGGTTGACAATAATTCGAATCCCTGTAGATTCAACTCTTTACCAAGTTGTACAATATCGGTCTTATCATACACCGAGAGAAGGGCTCTCGGACGCTGAGAAGTTTGTTCCGGCTCTGCCGACATGGCATTTCCCGTTGAGACATGTCGCCCCGAACCACCATCATGAAGTCTTTGGCTGAGAAAATTGCTCAATCTCCTCGTGCCGAGATTACCTGATCCACTCTCAACAAACTGGATGCGGTTTCAAATGCGCCAATGAAAGACGATTGAAGAGACTCTAGAGGTATCATGACTGTAGACACGTCGCCCACTTCTCCATTTTCTTTAACCCCAATGACTTCTCCAGGTTGATTCCTAATTGCTGCCCGCAATTCTAGCAGTACGTCTAGTCCTTCTTTGCCCGCATTGCTGGCTAAAGTCAATGGAATTGATTCCAAAGCCCTTGCGAAGGATTCTATCGCGAGACGTTCCCTATCTGCTGACTCCTCGGCTTTAGTTCTGATAGCCAAAGCAGCTACGCAGTGGATATGTCCTCCACCATTCACCGCCCGGCCTTCCCTGATTGCTAAAGTTGTAGCTTTCAATGAGTCGTGTAGCCCGCGTATAACTTCCTCTGTGAAAATATCGTTCGAACCCCCCACTTCAATAGTTACTACCTTTGGTGAAGTGCATTCTTCTACCAACACTCTCTCTTCGATTCCTTCGGACCCTTCTCTTCTTTCTATACGGAGCACTCCTGCCTCCCCGAGGTCCGAAGTAGACAAATCTCTGACTAAGTCGACTATTTTTGCTCCTGTTGCCGCAGCGATATTTTCTATCTCAACTTCATCGAGGTCGCCTAATGCAAATACATTGTTTTGGCAAAGCACGTGTAGAACCCTTGAATCAATTGCGCCCCCGCAGAAAACTGCTTGAGTTCCCAAAGAAAGAATGTGGTCTGCTATCTTGTCCAGGCTCTGTTCGCCTGCAGCGAGAAAGGCAGAAAGTTGCTCAGGGTCCGTGATTTCTATCTCACTATCTCGTGTTGGGGTTTCAAATTCCAAGGGGCATGTCAATAATGCAATGCTTGGACTCATTAGGTTGCGAGGCAACTTATCATTAGCCAAACGTTTCTCGATTACCAAACCTCTCAACAATCTACTATCTTGTATTGAGCCTTTCTTCGACTTACACATCAAAATATTTTCAGAGCCTAATTCCTCTATTTGTGGCAAAGATTTGGCAACCTCCATCGCTGCTTCTACAACAAGAGTTGAAAATTGTTGCAAAGCTCCTTGGGCGCCCTTACCAACCAAGGAGGTTGAAGATATACCGATTAGATTCTGATTATCAATTGGGATGCTGCTATTTTCCATAGTTTCCAAAGTTATGTCAAGCGCTTGTCTCCAGCCTTCGATTACTGTTAATGGATGGAGGCCTTTTCTGATCAATCGACCGGCTTCTCGCATCAATTCAGTTGCAAAAAGAATGCAACCTGTTACCCCATCACCACAAGTGCTTTCTTGAGCTTGACCGAGAGAAACGAATGCTTTAGCAGCAGGATGTTTGACTAATAACTCTGAGATGATTTTTGCCCCGTCATTAGTCACCGCTGTATTTCCATCTGACTTGTACATCATCTTATCCAAGCCCCTTGGACCGAATGTACTTCTGATGATATTTCCCAACGCTAATGCGGCAGTAATCAATTTCTCTTGTACCGCAGCGCCACTAGTGACATTACTCTGAGGAGTCAAGATGGCAACCGGCGGCCTGCCATCCCCTTCCATAGTGGCCATAATATCGGGCGTTGCGGCCCTATTCATCAAACCTCGTGCGCGGGTATGTTCATGGAATATACATGAACAGAATCACCAGCCACAATATTCCTGATATAGCAGTCAATGCTGTAGTCCAAGAAAAATGTTGCATCGCTTGCTCTGATAAGGACGGTGATTTGCTCTTTTGTTTCCAGGACCAACTAGACATCGCTTGGCCTAGCATCAATACGCTCAACATTGCACAGAGAATTCCTGTTGACCAAGTGGCCATCATTGGTCCAAGATAACTGCCCTCTGCTAACAAGTAGAAAATTGAGGGAAGGAAGGGTAGAATGTATGAAAATAGAATCCAAAATATAGACTCGTTAAGTGTCCTATTCTCTTCATCTGAGCCTTCGTGCCTCCATACGAAATGCCAAGAGGAAAAATTACTGAATGCGCTGCTGGCCGAAGCGGCGAAGTAAAGGTAAACTCCCATCGCCATCGGATTGGCACAAAAGCACTCTAATTTCAATACGTCGATTTAATTTAGCGCCGCTTCCGGCCCTTTCTACGTCTTGATTTATTCGAACCAGAATGGTGCTCCCATTGCCTCGAACCCATGGAACGTTGGGTCTGAATATCCCATGATCCATGTGCTTCAGGTATTCTTTCGAGGTGCCGAGGGATTGTCTTGAGGCCCTTTACTTGGAAGCGCATCTCATACTCCTCTTCCAACTCTCTTACCATAGCTCCTCCTTGACCAACAACAGAGCCAATCATACTATCAGGAACGTAAATCGTTGCACTTTTCTCCCCTAGGATATCTATTTCCAGAGGGCTTATCGATAAACGATCTCTGAGGGTTTTGGTTAGCTCTACTCGTGCCATTTCTAAGACTCGACTTTTACTGACTTTATTACCTACAGGAACTACTGCTATTTCAGAGCCGAATGCAAACATTTCGTAGAGAACTTTGCCGTCGGGAAAGCGCACTACTTCAACAACGGGGCGTGCCAATTCTTCTTGCATCCCCGAGGGAGGTTTTACTGTCATCTTGAGCTCCAAGACTTGCGAAATAGTTCCCTTTTCAACATGCAATACTGTGTCAAGAACTTGTGGGATTAGGCCTAATTCTACCTTACCAATCAAACGTTGAATTGCTTCTAGTGCAGAATTGGCATGGGTTACTCCTAGCAATCCTACGCCGGCCAACCTGACATCTGCAAATATTTCGAAATCTCTTGCTCTCCTGACCTCATCAAAAATCACAAAGTCCGGACGTACAAGAAAAATCACTTCAGCCGTTTTCTCAAGGTCTCCTTCTAAGGGCGCATATTGAGTGATGCGCGGCAGTAGTTGCAAATCTCTAGGTGCCTCCATGGTTTTGACCATAGCACCAATATCTTCATCCAGATGTTCGGCGATTGCTTGCGCCAATGTCGTCTTTCCCGAACCAGGGCGGCCGGAGATGAATATCCCACGGTGATGGTCACCCAACCGCTTCAATAGGGCCTCTGGTATCTCATAATCAGGAAGGCTCAATTTAGCTACAGGCCGCACAACAGTAACTTCGTATGCATCGGAAAAAGGTGGCCATGCACAGGTTATTCGAAGATCTCCAATCTGCAATACTTTGCATCCGTGCCTGTCTATTTCAAGAAAACAATCTGATCTTTCAGAGTTATCCTCGATGACGTTTTCCAATGATTCGATCAATTCTTTCAATGAGGTTGTACTCCATGGATCTCCCTCTACTTCATCCAAACTTATCGCAGAAATATGCCCTTGCTTTACCCGAACCTTGCAATCTGCCTTGAGGAAAACTGTGCTAACGCCTTCAACCAATAGTTCTTCCAAAGAACTCGATATTTCAGGATGGTCTGCATGTGTCGCCATAGTGGTCACGCCTTAACAGGCTCAAGAGTGTAATATGTCCACCACAATGATACCGAAGTCAAAATTCCAAGAATTAACGAAGCACTATTTGGGTAACTCATAATTTCCCTGAAGGTCAAGAATGACAATCCTGTCAAGATTACAAAAACGACCCAGGAGGTGATTCTCAATGGCGAGGCTTCAAGCGAGGCCATGACTGTTTCATGGTTGCTTGCTGCCCAAATCAATACCAAGGCCAAAGTCGTTGCAACCCATGTCCAGAAACCGGTCATAATATCCCCTCTGATTCCTACAATTAGTCCTAAAACGGCTGCTCCGGCAAGTAGCCAACAACATCGCGAGCAGCGCATATGCTGGCGAGATGGGCTCGATTCTTCAATGCTGTTGCAGTTCTACCACTCCTGAAGCAGAGAAATTCAACATGTCTTTCCAAGACACGCTGCGCAAAGCAGGTCTCTGTGGGATGCTAGAGATGTCAATACCTGCTACTATCCTATTGATGAAAGAACGTAATTCTGCTTTCAAAGGAGATTCAGGATTTGCTAACTTGAATCTTTTATTTCCAATAATAATTTCTTCGTGGTTATCGAACTCGATTGTTAGAGTATCTATTGTTCCGAATATCTGCATTCGTTTGACGTCTTTTTCACTCCCCCAAGAAACATCACATATTGCCTCAATTCCGGGTTCATACTCCATCGAAATTGAGCAAGAGATCTTCTCTTCATTTTCCGTTGTTTCTGAAGAAAGTGACTTTGGTTCCGCCTCATGCAATAAATGACAACACAAATCAAGATAATGAATTGCTAAAATATCGATAATCGATTCTCCTTTGGAATTTATTCTAGTAGAATGTCTACTACAATGAATTCTTTCTATTTGTCCAATCTTACCTTCTGCAATTAATCGACGCGCCTGCTTAACCGCGGGATGGTGCCTTAGTAGCAAGCCGGTATCTACATGAACGCCTTTGGAAAGTGCCGCTTCCATCAAAGACCTAGCCTCTTCAACTGTCTGCGCCATTGGTTTTTCAATCAATACATGCATTCCGGCATCAATCAATTGCATTGCAACTTCATAATGGGATTCGCTAGAGCTTGAAATAACCGCAGCAGCATTTTTTCGCCGTTCTTCGGGCGCCCATATTACTCCCAATTCCTCTACAATTTGACGTTTTGAATTATCTATATCATAGGCTAGTAAATCCCCTATTTCACCCGCATCCTGCAACTCTTTGAGTGATTTCAGATGACGTAAACCCCAACGGCCAACACCAACCACCAACATATCGATGGAAGTCATCGAATCACTCGTACATCGTGGGTTTAATCCAATTACCCTCTTCGTCCTTAACGTGAAGAGTGAACTCTTCAATCGCCATATCTTCTTCGATGAAGTCGAAATTGACTTGAGTGTCAAATCCTTGTTTTCTGTAAACTTTGGGAGAGAATGAAAAGCCTTGAATTCCGATATATCTGGCCCTTGGCACAACAGTTGTCAATCTAGCATATCCCCCATTCCACAAACCCAATGCGGTCATTGCATCTTGACTCGTTGGGGTATGTTTGGTTTGCTTATCGGAAGCAAATGGGGGAGTTATTGCTTCCTCGGGAATATCCAATGTTTCGCCATTATATTGACGACGTTCTTGATTCATCCAATGGTGCATGAAACGACGACGGATGCGCTTGTGATTCCTCTTTTGATAGGGGACGCCAGTAAGATATTGATCTTCATACGAATACAAAACGTGTTTGATGTCATCCCAAACTTTTCGCGTAATACAATACCCCCAGAAATGACGGTTGGTGGCGATTACTTTGTCGATGTCATTCCGCTGTCTTTCTTGATCAGTATTGTTCAAATTGTAAGCCATTACTGTGCCAACGTTGTCATATTGGTGAGCCCAATCGCTCATCTTCAATACCGTGGTAATGTAAGTTGGAGAAACTATCATGTCGTCTTCGAAGAGTATCAACCGGTCATACCCTAATCCGTCAAATAGATCTCTTCGTGCACCGATTAAATGGCGGCCTATTCCATAATTAGATTCTCTAGAAACAATGTGTTTTGATTTGATGGAAGATTTGTTAATCATTTCAATTAATTCTGGTTGGTTAGCCTTTCTTCCCCCGTCAAGGTAGAAATGGAAATCCAAAGTCTGGCTTTCTGGACACTTCTCAAGACTCTCAAGTGTCTGTTCAAAGTAATGCAGCCTCTTGAATCCAATGACAAGAATAGCGGTTCGCATCTTCAGGCCCGACTGCGGCTTAGGTCAAACCTGTATAACCGCGACGGTGGCGTAATTCAGTCATCATCGTCAAACTTTACCCTGCGGGCCGCTTCTACCACTCCTTCTTCCAAGAACCAAAATTCAGGGGTCGGTTCAGGCATGAAATCATCCCATTTCTGGACCGTACGGGCGAATATCTCTTCTCCGGATTGAGTGCGGCACCACTCATGTATCCATTCAGCATCCTTGACTACTTTCTCGTCATCTTTTGCTAATCGCTTCAATATCTCAGCCTGCATACCCATAGTTACCATCCAAGTAGGGGATAGAGCATATGTCATGAACGGGTTTCGTTCTGTATCCACACTTCTCCATTCAATCCACAATCCGAGAACTCGATCATATACCCAGCCAACAAATAGCACGGCAACCATAACGCCAACAAATATTGATGATAGGCCCCAGTATGTGTTTGCAATCCCTAACGTGGTTTCTTCTGCTTTGAAACGCCATCTGACATAAGGCCAAATCAATAATGTGAGGGTTGTTGCCCAAAACCCGATGCTGATGAAGGCTTGAGATTGCTGGACTCGCCAATATTGGCGCATCATCCATTTCTTTAGGATGTTCTCTTGGCTATCTGGAGACGGTTTGGACATTGTCCTCATCGCTTCGCGAACATTGACCATACAAGCACCTTTCGCCCTCAGGGCGATTTAGGAAGGGGTTCTCTGACGTATTGGCTGAAAGGGGTGTGGCCCTCCCATTTACGCGCGTATTCGGCGACCTCGCTAATCTCTAACGTCTTACTGTACCCCCCCCAATCCTGAATTAACTTGTATCTGAAGGCTGCACGGGCAGCATGACCTGGAAGAAAGGCTCGCCAATTGAAAGGGATTTTATTTGCCGAAACTGCATTAACTTGAGAAACAATTGTTGTTGTACAAGATGCCGAAAGTGTGTGGTACCATTCTGGCCGATCTCCAAGCTGATTCAAACGCTTACACAATTGTAAGAATAATGCTTTGTTGTCTTCTTTGTCGGCTTCTACCCTGAACATGTGGACCTTGTGTTTTCTGACATTTGTTCGCAGGTATAGTGCATCTTCCTCTGTCGCAACCAATAGATAGAGTTCAAATGCCCTCCACATCCCGAGCCAGGGGCTATATTTTGCTCCCTTTTCTCTTCTGGATTCAAAAGAAAAAGTCACCGTTTCTTCATCTTCGAATTCAAAGCTAAGCATGGTATGGGCTAGTCCCTTTATTCGGTGAAAATGATCGATAATGAACCAAGCATCTTTGATTTTGTTGATATCAAATGTTTTCTCTATCCAAGAAATATCGTGATCTTTTGTAGTTCTCCATTTGAAATCTCGGATGTTTCTGATAGACACTAAATTTTCACGAACTTTTGCAAAGCCGTGCTCAGCACAGTCGCTCCACCATTCGCGCTCAAGATTTGGCTTACGTGGCTTTACCCTAGTCCACCAAAGCCAAGCATATCTACTGATAATTGTGAATAGACCAGCGGCGATTAAACAGCCAACTATTAACAAGAACCCTTCCAACACTACTTGCTCCTAACAGCATTCGATGTTATGGCTTGTGCAGGTTTCAACCTTCATCGGGGGTTTTCAGATTCGGCTTCGCCATCATCCCGTTCTTCTTCGGCGCCATCTGATGAAATTGTGCCGCCTTCTTCCCGATATTGATCTTCATAATCAACTGCTTCTCGAAGAATCAGCGAATCTACAGTCTCCATAGTGGTGAGATTGGTCACAGTTACTCCGGCGTGAGAAATAGCATAGATGAAGTCGCCCATGAAGATTGAGCGGCGAATTCCAGTATCGCTCCAATAGTAATGGCTGCCAGTATAGAATTCTGAGTGATCTACTTCTCCATGTACTGACATATTCTCGCCTTCTGAAACGTTAATAATCATCAACTTGGATACCCAATTGTATTTCCATTGATGTCTTCCATCATCATCATACCAATACTTGTAACGATATGTGTTCATGGGCACTGCAAGCATTTCTTTCGGAGCCCAATACTGGAAAGCTTTGTGTTCATACAAGGCTTCGGAATTGCTCCATGACCAACCATCAGTACTATCCAATACTGGACTCAAGCCTAGTATGCTATCTCTAGTTGGGCTGCTTGTATTTGTAATGTTGAAAAGAGAAAGTTGTGTCTTAGACCAATCTAAGCCGGTGCCATCTTCATTTGCCGGCCCAATTCCAATAGTAAGAAGGAATTCTTCGCTAAGCGGGTGGATATAGGTTGAAACTCCTGGTACTTCGAGTTCTCCAAGTATTGTAGGAGTTGTTGGGTCTGCAAGATCTATAATCCACAGAGGATCGATTTGTTCAAATGTTACGATGTAAGCCATTTCATCTACGAAACGGGCGCTCCAGATTCGCTCGGTCTGAGCAATCCCCCCGAGGTGACCAATCTCTGAAAGGATTGGGTTTCCAGTGGAATCCACATCCTTCTCTAGAATGTAAACATGATTTTCCATCGGATCCGGGTCTTCCATCCACCACCTATTCCACTGCCCAGTAGTACTTGCTACGCGGATGTATCCATCATATTCAGAAAGACAGAATTGATCTAGAACTGTGCCGTTAATTCGTCCACTGCCCGCATAAGTAGTGCTTCCGTCATCCGAGATATCAAATGCGTGTATATTGGTTGCTTCATTCAATTCGTCATTGCCCCAATACCACCACCAATCTTGAGCTTGTTCAACAACTAGCATGACATCTCCGCTCGCATAGATTGTGGGCCAATTGCTAATCAAATGGTCCGCTTCAAAAGAGAAGTCTTCACTATGTAAATCGAGGGTCATAATCGAAGTCACCCCTCTACTCATACTGTCCTCGCTGGTGATGAAGTCATTGCAACCATTATTTGTCATCAAATGGGAGATTATCTCTGGACCTTGGCGCTCGTAGATTTGTGGTACAAAATCTGAAAGTGTCAAATTATCCACTGCTTGTTCGTTCTTTTCCATCGCTTGCCAAGCGGCTGTTCTGCGCATTTCCAAGCGGTCCGGGTGGTCCCAATCAAGGTACCAATATTCTTCTGGATATTCCAGCCATGTTTGAATTCCTGGAAGGTTCATCCATCCGTGGTTAACTAAGCGAACCGTTCCATTTACTTCACGTGCAGTCATGTAGTATCCTTCAAGATACAATTCGCGCTCGACTGTAGGGGCCGTACGGTTGCTAATATCAACAACAGTGAACTTGGTTAGGGTTTCTGACCTCCACCAATATTGTTCCTCATCCATGATGATCTCTCTCAAAGGATCTGAGTCATCCAAATGCCACCCGTTTACTGTAGAAATTAATACTAGACTATCGCCATCCAACATCATTTCTCTAACATTGCCTTCAACTTCAGTCTCGGATTCAAAAGTTATCTGGCCTATTTCAGGAACTCCTAGAATGGTTAATGTCCCATCGTTTAGAATGTAAATATGATATCCGTCCGTCTTGATGAAGTCGGCTTCATCAACGCCTGATTCTTGGTTATTGGTCCCGGAGAAATCTTCCCCCTCGACGCGTGAGTCAGAATTTGTTCTGCTCTGCCCACCTGATTCTGCTGGTGCGGATTCGGCGACGTCGCCATCCACCATCATATCATCTTCAGCCCAGCCCCAGCCCCAGTAATAGTCACCTTGTTCAACAGCCTGTAACAATTGAATTCTAGCCTCTTCCAAAATTGTTGCTTTTAATTCCGTTTCTAATTCTTGGCAATCTGTGAAAGGCGTTAGATTAGGAGACGTAGGTACTCGAGGTGGTATAATATCCCAATCTGTAGGTAATTCGGTAATTATTTCTGGTTTATCCACTATATCGTCAATCGGCGTTTCTTCTGCTATTTCTTCAATCACACCAAGACATCCGGATAAAGACATCAGCAGCATTATCGAAGTGATTGTAATCAAGCGTGGCAAGGCGGAAAGGCTCTGCACCATGCCTAGTCGGTGGCCTTTCCCATATTAAGTGGACATGGTTGGGTCATTTTACGTAAATTGATTAGCCGAATGACAATTTATCCTCAATCGCCTGTTCTAATTCTGCCAACCTTTCAGTCAAGGTTTCCATTTGATATTGATCTGCATAACTTCCGTCCGCCTTTTTCATGCGCATGGTTACTTCTCTCACATCTTTACGATTCTTGACATTATTAACTTGATTAATCAAACTCAACAATCTCCTTTGCTGAATAATCTTCCACAAAATAATCCCAAAAATTGCAGCCAAAATTAAGCCTAGAATGATGATTGTTGAAATCGCCCCAGTGTCTCCTGATGCCATTATTTGCCCCAGTGTCATTTCTGAATCGGCCGAGACTTCCCCTTCAGCAGCCATGTCTCTCCCTGAACCCCGAAAATATATCTTCAATGAAAGGATGTCGGCGTATTTTCACTTGAATGGGCAAATCATCATCATCGAGAACGGGGCGCAGGGTTCCGTGGGTAAAGAAATTGAAAGGCGATTTTTGGTTTTGGAAAAGCCGACATTTCTCATTCGGCTGGATTCCTATGAAATTGAGCAGTGGTATGCTCCAGATATGGCCGGGTTAAAACCGCCTAAAGAAATGGATCTCAGTCTGGTTCATGATGGAGTGCGCATTAGAAAACAAAACAAAAAATGGTTTGCGAATATGAAAGGTGAATGGGATGGTGCCTCGCGTGTTGAATATGAATGGGAAATCAATAAAATTGAGTGTAAAGAATGGTGGCCAAGTATAGTAAAAACCCGTTTTTTGTGGACTGATTCGGAAGGAATGGTGTGGGAAATAGATGTATTTCACGGTCTTTTAGATGGATTGGTTATTGCTGAAGTTGAGTTACCAACAGAAGACCATTTTCTTTCTATCCCTTCATGGATTAGTGGAGAAATTACTGGAGAGGTTGGCTGGTCAAACTATGAATTAGCACAATCAAACTATGCTGAAATTGTGCAAAGCATCGTGAATACGTGAAATCTCTTCATCCGTCAAAAATGGATGAACTGGTATAGAGACGAGATTTGAGCAAATCCGTTCAGTGACTGGTAAACTTCCTTCCTTATGTTGGGGGTGTTCAGACATGACAGGTTGTCTGTGACTAGGAGTTGAATAGTGCACTCTAGATTCTATCCCTCTATTGGAAAGGTGTTCTACCAATTCAGCAGGGTGGTCACAATATAGTACATATTGGTGCCAGCCATGTATTGCTCCTGCCCTCACTTTAGGTGCTTTTAGTAATGGGATTTGGTCAATAACTTGAGTATGTAAAGCTGCAATTTCTTGCCTCCTTATCTGCCATTCATCGAGATGTTTCAATTGTGCTCTACCAATTGCCGCTTGTATTTCTGACATCCTCAAATTACTAGTCAATGCCTCTATGCTAGAATCTTTGCTTCTCCCATGGTCAACCCATGATTGCAATCGTTCAGCAAGATCTAATCGCGTCGTAGTAATCATACCACCTTCTCCGCCAACCGCCATATTCTTGCTTGGAAAGAATGAGAAACACGCAATATCTCCTAGAGAGCCTACCATTGAACCATTCAATATTGCACCGTGGGCTTGAGCCGCATCTTCAATTATCGGAACTCCTTCTGGGAGTTTCATTGAGAATGGTTGACCAAAAAGATGCACTCCTAAAATGGCCTTTGTGCGTTCTGTAACTGCATCAGCAACCGATTTGGGATCAAGGCACCAATACTCTTCTTCAACATCAACAAATACAGGGGTAGCGCCAACAATTTCGATGCAGGAAACACTGGCAAAGAAGGTCAATGAAGGTACAATCACCTCATCTCCGGGCCCAATATCCAATAATCGTAGAGCAGCGATAAGTGATGCAGAACCGCTTGCGCATGGAACTGCCGCTTCTGCTCCACAATAGTGCGCAAATTCTCCTCCAAATGCTCGAGATTCAGGGCCCTTTACCCAACGACGAGAGGTGATTACATCTGTAGCTGCCTGAATCATTGAAGAATCAACCCAAGGCCGCGCCAAAGGGATGTTCGGCTCCATGCTATTCACGAAGTAGAGGGATGATTTCAGCACTTTGGAGGATTAATGTGACCAAAACTCATGAAGGGGGTGGTGTTGCTGACGAAGCATGCCCGATGATGATGTGCCAGTGGAAGAGGTTGAGGTCGAAGACAAAGACGCCTCTGAAATGGGGGACCAGTGG